>DASUGO010000024.1:0-20464 GCA_036273975.1 Candidatus Krumholzibacteriia bacterium | reverse complement strand
AGGTGCCGTACGCGGCGGCCTGCGCGCCGTTGCGCTGCAGTTCCATCAGGTGCGAACCCACCAGCCACTCCTTGGCGCGCTGGAGTTCCTCGTCGCTCACCGCTTCCTTTGTCACCTTGTCCAGCTCGTGCAGGATCACGCGTACCGCCTCGTCCACACCGTCGGCGCCCGGGTTTGCGTATCCAAAGAAGATCCCGCGCTGGAACAGCGCGTTGTATGCCGAACCGGTCATGTAGCCCAGCGAGCGCTTGTCGCGCAATTCGACGAACAGCCGTCCGCCCAGCCCGGTGAGGACGCCGTTCAATACCTCGAGCGCGTTGGACGCCCCGGTCATCATCGGCGGCGCCGTAAAGCCCACAAACGCCACCGCCTGCTTGATGCCGGAGCGGCGCAGCACGTGCTCGCCCGGCTTCACCGGACGGGCCGGCGCCGCGTCGCGCGGTTGCAGCGCGGCCTGTGGCGCGAGGTCGCCCAGCAACTTCTCCGCCACGGCGCGGGCGCGCTCCACCGTGAGATCGCCGACGATCGACAGCACCGCCCGCTCGGGCGCGAGCAGTCCCGTGTACCAGGCCCGACACTCGTCGGGCGTGAGTCCCTCCACCTCGGCGGCATCGCCCAGGAATGGGTGCGCGTACGGGTGGTGACCGAACACGTAACGGAACAGGTGATCCATCGCGAACGGAACCGGGTTGTCGTGGCGGCGCTTCAACTCCTCGAGCAGCCGTGCCTTCTCCTGCCCGACGCGCGCGGCATCGAACACCGGCGCGCGCAATACATCGCGGTAAATATCGACCGCTTCTTCGACGAACTCGGAGAGCACGCCCATCGCGACGCCACCCGTGTCGAATGACGAGTAGCTGTCGACCCCGCCGCCGAGTCCTTCGATGCCGGCCGCGATCTGCTCCGCGGTGAAGCGCGCGCTGCCCCTGGTCAGCATGCGGTGCGTCAGATGTCCGAGCCCTGCCTTGCCGGCGGGCTCAAAGCGCCCCCCGCCCGGGAATACGGTCAGCATCGATACCAGCGGCACGTTGGGGCGCGGCTTGAGCAGCACGCGCACGCCGTTGGCCAGCGAGAAACGCGTCACCGCGTTCGCCGCCAGTTCGCCGGAGGCGCGGCGCGGGCGGCTTTCCGTCGCCGGGGCCGCGAGCACCGCCGTCGCTGCCGGCGCGGCGGGAATTTCTTTCACGCCGCCATCGCTGGAGAGCGCGGCGCGGACGGTTTTTTCGACCAGGTGATCACCCGGCGACGTGATGTCGCGCGGCTGATAACTCACGAGCGACAGGTTGTCGGGGTGGAAATACCTGCGCGCGACGGCCATCACCTGCTCCGCGGTGACCTGCTTGATGGCCTCACGGTGCTGGTCGGCCAGCCGGTGGTCGCCGAGCAACTGGTAGTAGCCGATGTTGGACGCCTGCCCCTCCATCGTCTCGAGTTCCTTGAACATCCCGCGCTCCACCTGGCGGCGCGCCTTCTCGAGTTCGTCCTCCGGCGTGGGCTCGTGCTTGAAGCGCTCGATCTCCTTGAAGATCGCGTGGCAGGCCGGATCCCAGCGGGTCGGCGGCATCGACGCGGCGACCAGGAAGAAGCCCGGCCACTTCTCGGCCAGCAGGTCCGCGCTCACCGACGTCACGAGCTGTTTCTCCTCGCGCACCACGCGATACAACCGTGAACTGCGGCCGGAACTCAACAACTCCGCGAGCATCTGCAACGCGGGGTAGTCCGCGTGCAGAATACTGGGCACGTGGAAACCGGCGCCGAGGTAGGCATGGTCCATCGGACCGGTATAGCCCACAAAGCGGAACGAGCGCTGCGCGGGCTCCACCGGCGGCTCGTTGATGGTGACCACGCCGCTCTTCCAGCCTCCGTACACGGCTTCGACGCGGCGGAACGCGTCTTCGGGGTCGATGTCGCCGACGATCACCAGCACGCCGTTCGACGGCCGGTAGTAGTTGTGGTAGAACTCGAGCAGCTGGTCGCGGGTGATCTTCTCGACGATGGGCTGGTAGCCCGCGATCGGCCGCCGGTAGGTGTGCTGCTCGAACCCGAGCTCCATGGTGCGGTAGAACGTGAACGACTCCGGCCGGTCGTCGTACATGCGCGCCTCGTCGATCACCACGAGCCGCTCCTTCTTGAACTCCTCGGGATCGAACGTGGAGTTCATCATCGCGTCGGCCTGGACCTCGAGCGCGGTGGCGAACTGCGCCGACGGCAGCACCACGTAGTACATCGTGTAGGAGTAACTGGTCCCGGCGTTGAGGTTGCCCCCCGCCGATTTCACGATGCGGCCGATGTCACCGACGCCGTATTTCTCCGTCCCCTTGAACACCATGTGCTCCTGGAAGTGCGCGAGGCCGTTCATTTCCTCGGTCTCGTGGACGGAGCCCACCCCGAACCACATGTTCACCGCCACGATGGGCGACGAGTGGTCCTCCTTGATCAGGACCGTGAGGCCGTTGGGTAGCGTCTTCTGGACGACGTGGGCGTCTTCGATGCGTGGAGTGGTCATTGAAAAGTCCTTCGTCGGTATCGGCGCCCCGGCAGGGGTGCCGCATGTGGCGGTAACACAGTTCTCCTCTGGGGTACGACTATACGAGCGAGGCGGGGACTGTCACAAGCCCAATGCTGTGGCGGAGCGCCAATGATGTGTGCGGGCCGTGATCAGCCACGATAGCACGGAAAAGAGGGAGCGACGGACACCGTTCCGCCAGACGGAATCGCAACCGGTGTCAGCCCCGAGTGGGGTTCTCGTGAGCACGTCCAACTCGCGGGCTGGCTGCACACGCTCGGAATCGACTCTCCACCGGGTGCGATCCGCCGGATCGAACCGGGTCCGCTGAACGTGACGGCTCCTCCCGTTTCCGCCCCGCTCCCGCTCCCTCTTCCCTGTCACGCACGAGACCCGTTGCGCAGCCCGGCGACGCTCCCCCTCAACACCGCCACACCACATCGGCCGCCGCTGCTTCGCGTCGAGTCGGTCATGGATAGCCGGTGCTAAGGCAAGCACGGTGCCATTCCGTAACAACGCGGCGCACGAACGGCGATGTTTCGCGGGAGTGGTTGGAGGGTATTCAGTTAGCCGGGCGACGAAACGAGGCGTGGCGATGGGATGCGAACGAACGGGGCCGAGAAGGTGTCGCTCGAGTTTACAACTCAAGCGCGCCGGGGGTGCGTGGTTGACACCCCCGGCGCAGAGAAATTATTTCAGCAGGACCATGCGGCGCGTCTCGGTGACGCCCGCGGCGTCGAGGCGGTAAAAATACACCCCGCTCGATACCGCAACGCCATCGTCAGAACGGCCGTCCCATTCCGCCTGGAACGGTCCGTCGCCCGGCTGCTGCGCACGATCCACCAGCACGCGCACCAGCGCGCCCCGCACGTCGTAGATCGCGAGGCGCACATGTCCGGCCGACGCCAGCGTGTACGCAATGGCTGTCGTCGGGTTGAACGGGTTGGGAATATTCTGTTCGAGATGCGTCTCCGCCGGCGGCGGACCCGCCGCAGTTGCGTATGTGGTGACGGCGCGCACCTCGACATTGTCGTACAGCGGGAACACCGTGTGACAGTGGGGACCAGAATCGGTCTTGTATTCGATCGCAACCAGCCCGAAACGCATGTGGGTGGCGCCCACTGGCGGTTGTGACGTGTATTGCCGATGGACCCACGCCTTGGTCGCTTCGGTCAGGATGCCCCCCACCTCTTGTGGCGCGCTGTTCCCCCGGGCAGCGCGCCAACATCCATCGACCAGATAGCTCAGCCGGAGGCCGTAGACCACGTGATTCGGGGGGTGGGAGGGTTCCGGTAGTTGGATGTCTCCGTACATGTCAAAATCGATGAGCATCTGCTGCGCATCCCACGGAACGGGCATCCCGTCGATGTCCGAACCCAGGTCGATCACCGGCGACAACGCCGCGTTGTTGATCATCGTCGGCGCAGGACGGAACGTTCCGTCCGACGGCCGCGGTCCGGGCGGCACGGATTGCTCCGGATGACCCAGACAGTCCATGTCGTCGGGCGACCCGTTGAAGAATCCCCACACATGGGAGTGATTGAAGGTGAGGCTGTCCTCCTGCACGATCGTGTCGCCGTCATACAGGGCAGTGTAGTTTCCAACCGGAATCGCCGCGTGCGCATTCCAGTGTCCATCCACCGTCGCGGTGGCCCCGACGGCTTCGCTCTCGAAGTCCTGGAAGTCGATCACACCACCGGAATCCCATACGGTCAGGCTGTCGATCTCGACCGCGCCATTGGTTGGGAACAAACCGTCCTCGTCAGAAAACGCGCCGTCGGAATCGAACCGGATGCGGACCGTCACGGTGCCCGCCAGGCTGTCGGCCGGGATAACATTCGTGTAGAGCCCCTCACCTGTCAGGCTCAATGCGACCCCGTAGCCACCGCCACGCCACGAGCCCGTCTTGCTGAAATACTCGATCCACGTGAAGTCGTAAGAGGGCTCCGAATCGTAGCGGATCAGATAATCGACGTGGACATCGCCGCTGGCCGGAAACTCGATGGACTCGAAGTACTGACACCAGTTGTTCCCGTATCCGGGCGGAGTGGAATAGGTACACGGCACCCCGGCACGAATGCCGCACCACAACGAGCGCGCGCCGGACAACGGCGCGTACGGTGCCGGCATTCCGGCGAAGTCGTCGACGTGGAAATAGAGCGGCTGGTCGGTGTAGTCCACGGTGGTCCACCCCTGCGGGTCCGGCGTGTCACCCGGGCCTTCGAAGTCCCAGGATCCGAGCAACGCGGTGTCCATGGGAGCGACGGTGGGTTGGATACGCTGCGCATCCGCGGGCGGAATTACGTTGCGGGCACTTGCCGGGTCGGCGGCCAGGAACACACCAATGCTGATCGTGGCCGCGAGAAACCGGGATACAGGTCGGGTTCTCACGATGAGACCTCCGGATGGTCGCGTCAGGTCGGCGGGATTGCGATGGAATTACGAGAATGGTAGCGGACGAACAAGCCCATGTCAACTCATCAGTTGACCAAACTAATGACGAGCGTGCGTGCGAAGGGGGGTTACTCGATTGTGGCGGGTGCGGGCACGGCACCCTTCTCGCGGATGTATGCGATGAAGGTCTTCACCAGCTCGGCGTCGAACTGCACGCCGGCTGACTCTTCGAGGCGCGCGATGGCTTCGTCGACCGTCAGCGCCTTGCGGTACGGACGATCGGTGGTCATCGCATCAAAGCTGTCCGCCACCGTGACGATGCGAGCGCCCAGCGGGATATCGTCGCCTTGCAACCCGTCCGGATAACCGCGGCCGTTCCACGCCTCGTGGTGGTGCCGCACGATGTCCGCGGTTCCGGTGAGGAACTCCATCTTCTCGACGATGCGGGCGCCGGTAACGGGGTGTTCGCGCATCAGCGCCCACTCTTCGTCGGTCAGTGCGCCGGGCTTGTTCACGATCTCGTCGAGAACGCCCATCTTGCCGATGTCGTGCATCAACGCCGCGAACATGATGCGCTTGAGGTCGTCGTCCGGGAGCCCCATTTTTCCGGCCAGCGCGACCGCGTAGGAGGCCACACGCTCGGTGTGTCCCTTGGTGTAGGGATCCTTGGCTTCGATAATGGAAATCAACGAGCGTAGAGTGGAGACATAGCTGGTCTGGAGCTGCGTCAGCAGGTGGGCGTTTTCCAGGCCGATACCCACCGAGTTCGCGATGATCGTGATGATGTCGAGATCGTGGTCGTTGTAGTCGTCGCCGGAGAGCTTGGGGCCTGTGAACACAATTCCCTTCATCTCCCCGCGCACCATGATCGGCGTGGCGTACTCGAATACCGCCAGGCGCAGGTCGGGCAGACTCTTGAGCAGGCTCTGGTCGGGATTGCGCGCGATGCGGCGCGCGCCCGCCATTTCTTCCAGAAGTTCGACGAAGGGTGCCGCACGGTCGATGGTGAGGCCTTCAAAACGCTTGGCCTCGAAGCCCTTGACCCCGAGGATGCGCAGCCGGGCGTCGCTCTCGCGCTCCATGCCGAACAGCGCCATGCTCGACACCTTGAGCTCTCCCAGGAGCGTGAGCGCCGCCACCTTGACAAGTTCGTCGGTCTGCATCGCTCGATTCAGGTCGTGCGACATGGCCAGCAGCGTGCGCATGGACAGGATGTGGCGCTTGAATTCCTTGCGTGACCGCTCGGTCTCCTGCGCGACCTCGGCTTCGAGCAGCTGGTTGCGCTCGCCGAGCGTGCGCACGTAGGCGCGCCGCTTGAGCGAGTTCTCCACTTTGGCGTGGAGTTCGGGCAACGATACCGGCTTGACCAGGAAGTCCTCGGCTCCGCTCTTGATGGCGGCGACGCGCGCGTTCATCCCCGATTCCGCGGAGAGGAAGAGCACCGGGACGTCCGCGGTTTCGCGCATGCGCGCCAATAGCTGCATCCCGCTCATGTCCGGCAGACCCAGGTCGAGGATCACCAGTTCGGGATTGGCCGTGGCCGCGCGTTCCAGTGCTTCGCCGCCGCTGCCGGCCGTATGCACGTCGTAGCCGCGGCGGCTCAGCGAAACGCCAACCACCTCGAGGATCTTGGGATCGTCATCGACAATCAGAATCGGCGCGCTCATTTCTCCCCTAGACGCTGAACAGCGCAAATTTCTTTTCGTGCAGACTCTCACCGGTCCGGTTCTCTTCTTCCAGAAGATTGATGAATCCGCCCACGATCTCGGGGTCATAACGCATGCCCCAGTTTTCCTTGAGCGTATTCATGGCCTCATCGCGCGACAACGGCGGCCGGGTGGGACGCTCCTGCAGCATGGCCGCGAAGCTCTCGACCACCGACACGATGCGCGCACCCTCGGGGATCTCCTGGCCCTGCGTGCCATTGGGATAGCCTTCGCCGTTGAAACGCTCGTGGTGGTGCAGCACGATGTCACACACGTGGTCGGAGAATTTCATGCTGCGCAGCATCCGGGCGCCGTCGCTTGGGTGCTGCTTGATGATCTCCCACTCTTCCGGCATCAGTTCGCGCGGGCTGCGCACGATCAGATCACTCACCTTGATCATGCCGATATCGCGCAGCACGGTTCCATACATGAGGTCGCGCATGTGCTCCTGCGGGTAGTGCAGGCGCGTCGCCAGCGCGTAGACGTAATTGGTGATCAGGGTGGTGTTGCCGCGCGCCAGCGTGTTCTCCTCGATGAGCGAGATCAGGGTCTGAACGACACCCAGGGTGCGTTCGTTCTCCTCTTCGAAGCGCGACATGCTCTCGTACGCAATCGCGGCCTGGTGCACCATGATCTTGAGAAACTCCACCGCACCGTCGTCGAGTTCGTTCTTGATCGGCCGCCCCAGCAGCACGATGCCTCGAATCTCGCTGTGCACGATGAAGGGCAGCACCGACGTGCAGCCCAGCGCCAGGAGCGGCGCCTTGACGTCGTCACCGAAAGGCGACTTGTCGACGAGCTGGACATCCACTTCTTTCTTCCACTGTTTGATGCGGAACTGCTCTTCGGAAATCGCAAAGCCGCGCAGTTCTCCCGGTTCGATCCCCTTCATCGCCACCGGCACGAAGTAACCCCGGTTGCGCTCCAGAAACACGGCGCTCTCCACGCCGAACTGCGCGATCGCGGTCAGCAGGAAGGCGTCGAGCAGGCTCTTGCGGTCCTGGAAGCGGTGAAACTCGGAGTTGATCGAGAACAGGGTGTTGTACTGGACGACCTTCTTCTGAAGGTCCTTGGCCGCCGCGCTTGCCGCGAGCGCCAGCGCTGCTTCCGCGGGTGCGGATGCCGGCTCTTTGACGGGTGCGGCGCCGGCCGGCTGCGCCTGCGCCTCGACGTCCGCCTCCGCGGCGGCGGGTTCAGGCTCGAACCGCGCCGCTGTATCCGCCGCCACCGGTGCTTCGCGCGCCGCTTCCTCGTCGAGCGCCGCCTCTTCGTTCAGGGCAACCTCGGCGTCTTCTTCTTCCGCCGGAGCGTCGCCCAGTTCGAGAATCTCCTCGAGTGACTCGTTGGAGAGGAGCGCGTCGTCGGAGTCCAGATCCGGATCCGGTTGCGCCGCGAACGCCAGCACCTTTCCGATCACCCCGGCCGACGCGGCGTCGACGTCGTCGGCGACGACGATGCGCGGAGCGTCCTCCTTCTTCAGGAACTTGAGGACGGTCTTCCTGGCGCCGGCCAGCCCGATGGCGATCCGCCCGCGCCCGGCCTCCTCGCGGAGGATGCGCGCGCAACCGCCGCCGAGGGACTCGAGTTCGGCGACGTCAAAAACGACGCGGGAAAGCCCGCGCCGGTTGCACTCGGAAAAGATGCGTTCGAGAACGGCCTTCTCGTGAAAGCCGAGAGTCCCCGTGATCTTGAATACCGTGACGTCCGGCACGGACGACGAGAGTTTCTCGATCGTGGTCTTAGGCGGCATGAGGACTCCCGGCATACATCGCCTGAGGGCGCGATGAATTTCGGAGGAAAGGTCCGGTCGTTACACGACCTCTTGCGCCAGCCACTTGTCGAGTACGCTCTTCAGGAATCTCCACTCGCTGCCGACCTTCTTCGCGGGGATCTTGCGCTCCTTCGCGAGGCGGCACACGGTCTTCACATGCATCTTGAGATACTCGGCAGCCTCAACGGAAGTCATGACGACGTCCTGGTCTTCGGACCCGCCGATCACGATGCTCGAGTAGTCGGTGTCTCTCCACTTGCTCATCTTTGCCCCATCCTTCTTCGTTGACGGTGCTGCCTGAGTTCTCCACCCCTGGTTGACGGTCTTGGAGCACGAAGCGTACCAACGACATCCGCCTGAAATATCAAGCAGTTACGTGGGTGCCTGTTGCCGCCTGGGGGCTCGCGGCGGGCAGTTTGCACCGCAAGCCGCCGTCAAACGCAATCGCGTTACGGCGCCGTCCCCGGGGACCCCTAATGCACGGCGCCGAGGAACCCCGAGAGTTGCGACGCCACCTGCGACGACGTCAACGGCTTGCTCAGGTATCCGGCCGCGCCCAGTTTCTCCACCAGCAGATCCGCGGTCTTTCCCGACTGCGACGTGGTGACGAGAACCGGTATCGAGAGTCCTTCCTTGCGGAGCGAATCCACGATTCGTTTGGCCGCCATGGTCGGAATGCGAAATTCGGCGATGATGATCCGCGGTGCCTTGATGCGGATGAGCCCAAGCGCTTCGTCCACGTCTCCAGCGAACGACGCGCGAATGCGCTGGCGCGCCAGAATGTCCGTGAAGGCGTGCCGCGTGGCCTCGCTTTGCTCGATGATCAGAATCTCGAGATCGTTGGACGGCTGGCGCGTCTCGGGCTCGTCGCCGTCGCCGTCCCCGCCGGAAAATGTGTCGTGGGAATCCGACGACGATCCGGCCGAGATCGCGTCGTAGCTCACAGTACCCGTGATCGAGAGGTACGCCCGCAGCAGGTCGTCGGCGTCCAGCAACGGAACGCGGCGGCCGTCGACGCGCGCCACCTCGTGCGGCGCCCCCTTCCACACCGGGATCGAGTCGCCCAGCAGCACACCGGCGTGCGGTTTCCCCTCGCCGGGTACGTAGAAGGCGACGCTCTTTTCGAGCGCGCCCAGCACCACGATGTGCGATCCGTTGCACGGGGCCTCGGGAAACAGGATGTCCAGCTTGATGACGGGGATCTTGCGCCCATCGACCAGCAGGTGCTCTCCGTAGGCGTTTTCGCGCCGGATGTCCGCGTTGGCCGGAACCACCTGGACCACCTGCGCGGCGCGGGCCACGAACGTGCGTCCATTCTGTTCCCACGCAACCAGCGATTCCGCCTGGGTCGACGCCGGCAGCGAGAACGCGAAGCGCGCTTCTTTGCCGCCGCCAGGTTCGACGGCGAGCGTGCCGTGGTGCTCTTTCAGCGCGTGGACGACATAACGCAGCCCGGGATAGAACGCCAGCTGGTCCTCGTGGTCGAGGCGTGAGTCGGACAGGAACGTGTCACCGTTGTCGCGCAGCGTCCAGTGGAGCGCGCCGCGGCGGTCTTCCACCGAGACCTCGATTTCGATGTGCGTTTCGTCGCAGCGCTCGAAAACATCGGCGGCCATCGCGTGCAGAATCCGATAGGCGGCGGGCAGCAGCGCGGGTTCCATCTGGACGCCTTCGCCCTGCAGACGGATGCTGAGATCGCGGCCACTCCCGTGCACGAGTTCGCGCGCAAAGTCGCCCAGCGCGGTCTCCAGCGGAGCAAGATCGCAACGCGGCGCCGCAACCGGTTCCTCGACGGAGGCAACGATACGGTCGGTCGCGCGCGCGTAGAATTCTATGGTACCGAGCGCCCGGCGCAGGTCCTCGACGGTGGCCGGAGGCGCGTTGCGCGTCTGCCAGGCTTCGGAACCGATCAGGCACATCACCTGTTCGCACGCGGCGCGCAGCCGCGAGGCCACGTTGCCCATGCGCTCGCGCTCCACGGATTCCACCGCCGGAGCCGGCACGGCCGCGGGCTCCATGGTCTCGCATTCCTCGCGCAGCGCCTCGACGCCGGCGATCAACGCCTCGACCTCGTGGATCGGGATGGACTTGCGCGCGCCCTCCTCGCCGTCGCGTTCGTGACAGGATGCGAGGAGTTCTTCCTTTTCGATCAGTTCGAAAATCACCTGGGCGATGCGGTCGTCCCAGGCGAGTCCCCGTTCGCCGTGGACCGTGAGCAACTTTTCGGCGGCATTCAACAGCCGCGACCAGTCCTCCAGGTCGACAACCAGCATGCTGCCCGCGAGCATGCGGATGCTCACGCGGCAACGCTCGAGCACCGCCGATGGAATCGGGGCCTCCGCCGGACACGACAGAAGCTCGCAGAGTGTTTCACACTGCGAGCGAACCTGCCGGGCAAATAGGGATCGGCTGTCCATCAACCTTCAGGCGTGCACGCCCTCCACGTAATCGACGGCACCCAGGGCGTAGAGATCAAACGCGTCGGCGTCGGGATCGGCCGTTTCTTCCACTTCCATCGTCGCCACGGGCGACGTGCGCACGCTCGGGCTCGCGGCCGCGGCCGGACGGGAAGGCGCTGCGGCGGGCGCGGGAGCTTCGGGAGCACGCGGGCCGGTGAGGAACCCGTCGTCGCCGGAGGAGGCATCGCCGGAACTCGTCGCCGGTCCGTCATCCGTCAACGACCCGGCGCTGGCGGCCAGTTCGGAGGCGTCCAGATTGGAACCGGCGTTCTGGTCGACATCGATCGGGGCCGATTCGTTGATCGCAACTTCATTGTCTTCGGCGCGCTCGTTGAACACGCGCTTCTCTTTTTCGAATCCGGGTATGTCGGTGAACTGGGCGCTGTCCTCCACCGCGGCGATCTCGAAGACATTCTCCGGGGAGCCGGTCTCGAATTCGGCGCTGTCATCCGCGCCGGATACGTCAACCGTCGGCTCGGCGCCCATTGCAGCCGCCTCGTCAGCCGGCGCGAATTCTGGCATTTCGGGCTCCGCCACCGGAGCGGGGGCCACCTCGGCCACCGGCGCAGCGGTTGGTCCGGACGCGCGCATCGTCGGCTCGACCTCGAGCTTCTGCGCGACCTCCACGTGGGCGCGCGGCGCCGCCTCGGCGTCGGCCACGGCCGCGGTGTTGCTCTCGAAATTGTCCTCGCCGGCGTCGTCGAAGTTCGCGTCGATGGTGCCCCACTCGCGCGGCGTTTCCACCGGATCCGGCGATGCGATCGACCGGTCGAGTTCCCGGACCTGCTCCTGCAGGGCGACCAGTCGCTCACTCCAGAGTTGCGCCTTGGATATCGCGGTGGTCGCGGCCGCAACCAGGACCGCGCCGTCGGCGTTCGAGGATGCACCCGCCTCAACCGCCGCAATCGCCTTGCGCAACACGGGGCCGGCCTGCTTCCACTGCGCGGCGACGGTATTGAATTTGGTTGCGATGGCGCGCACTTCGTCCGCCACGCGGATGCTGTCGCCTTCGGGACTCGTGTCGCTGGCCTGCATGGCCGCCGCGATCGCGATACTGCGCGTCTGCTCGCCCAGCCCGGTCAGCGCCTCCGCGACCGCGTCCATCTGTCCGATCGCCGCGGCGATACCGTCGGTCGCCACCGTGTTCGCGCGCGGGGCCTCGGCTGCCTGCTTGAGCTGCACGAGGAGAGACTCCATGTCGCGCACGCCGGAAACACACGCGTCGGCATCGTTGCGCAGACTGTTGGCGCGGCCGTGGAATGACTCCACGGTGGAATCGAGCAACGCCCGCATGTTCTCGAGTTCCTGCACGGCGGGCGACTCCTTTGTGAGTTGCTCGCGCGCGGCGCGCTCGATCTGTTTGAGTTCGGGGATCATCAGCGCGAGTTCCTTCGAGAACCCGGCCTTGCCGTTCATGATTGCACTCACGAGGATCGCGCTCTCGGCGGCCATATTTCCGGCCGGCGCGGCCTCGCGCGGACTGGCGCCGCGCTTGTCGCGCTCGAGCAGCTGCTTCTCGCGCGCCGCCATGCGATTCTTGAAACCGAGCAGGAATTCGCGCAGCTCCGGGTGCTGCTTGAGCTGGTCGAGGCGCTCCTCGTCTTCGAGGTCATCGATGGTCTTGATCGAGCGCAGCAACTGCTTGTACTCGACACCCGAGTCGACGAAGCGCGTGTAGCGCTTCACGGCACCGGAGACCAGCGCGAAGGACGCGAGTGCCAGCAACGATATCAACGCCACCAGCGGTCCCATCTCGGTGAGGAAGGCCTCGAGATTGAAACTCCACGTGGAGGGAGAGAGTCCTCCCAGTTCGATCCAGTGCCACTTGAGCCCGAAGGTTCCAGAAATGAAGTAACTGACACCCATGGCGGTGACCACGAGCATCAGTGCGACTAGCAAGCCGACCTTCCACGGGGATGTCAGTGCCGGAGGCTTCTTTCGATCCACGATGAACTCCTTCGGTGTTGTGCAACCGACTTGTCTGTGAAGTCGGCGAAATGTGCCGGGGCGCGGAGACGCGCTCGCTGGCGGCCGTCACGCAAGGAGCATGCCAGCGTTCTGGCGCGCAAGAGCGGCGCCCCAAAGGAGTAAGCAGCTTGTTGGTAAGGAGATGCGGGAGAAGGAAAAATGAACAAGGGCGCGTCCGTCACATGCAGTTTGCACGGACGGGCGCGCCCTCGCGTTGCTTTTTCGGCCCTATACGACCTTGCGAAGGAGCGGCTTGTAGAGCGCCGGCCGGCGGTCCTTCATCAGGTCGTTGTTGGGGGTCACGGACTTGTCGAGCGCCTCGGCGGGATCGATCTCGACCACCTTGAGCGACTCGCTGCGCTCGCCGGCACTGACGAGCACCTCGCCCTTCGGATTCACGATCTGGCTCTTGCCGGTGAACGTGAGCTGGAGCGTACCGCGCTTCTCGGTTCCGATTCGATTCGCGGTCACCGCGAAGACCCGGTTCTCGATACAACGCGTCTTCATGGCGTCCTGGCACCACGGCAGGACCAGATTGGACGGATGGCAGATCACCTGCGCACCGCCAATGGCGAGGATGCGGGTGACTTCCGGAAAGAACCAGTCAAAGCACACCATCATGCCCAGCTTGCCCTCGTCGACGGCGATGGGCGCGAACGCGCGCGTGCCGGGCTGGAAGAAGAGCTTCTCGCGGTCGAAGAGATGCACCTTCTGATAGGTGTGAATCTTCCCCTTCGCGGTGATCAACACGGACGAGTTGTAGAACTTCCGGTTCTTCGCCTCGGCCATTCCGAAGATGATGTTCAGCTGCTGCGCGACAGCGACCTTCTTGAGCTCGGTCACCGTGAAGCCGGTGCTGGCGGACTCGGCCAGGTCGCGGACTTCTTCGGGGTTGCGGAACAGGTAGCCGGTGTTGAAGAGCTCGGGCAGGACAACCGTGGTGCCGGTGATTCCCGACAGCATCGACTTGGCCGACAGGACGTTCTCTTTGACCCGTCCGAACTGCGGCCGAAGTTGGAGAAATCCGATTTTCACTCTCATCCCCCTGTCTCAGGACAGCCGCTGCACCGGGACACCCGGCAGCGGGCCCAACGCGGCGCCCTATCTCATGTACTTACAGATAGTTACAGCAATAGATCGCATGCGCCGCACCCCATTATACCGCATTCGTGCCCGTTCCCGAAACGGGAAACGCGCTTGCGTCTGCATCGAGTAACCGTAAATATAACAGTGTGTTATCCGCCACATCCCGGCCGTCCCCGCAACCCGGTCCGTGGCATGGGCCTTGCTGAACCGGACCGAGCCGGAGCGCTCGGGAAGGCCGGGATCGTGGTCCCGGAGGCAATCCCGATGCACGACAGCAACGCCAACCGCAACGGAGCGCACAGATGGACGGCGAGAACTTCATCACCATCGGTCCCGGCGGTCAACGCGACGTCGAACCCACCTTTTACTTCGTGATGAACTGCCTGCTGTACAGCAGGCTCGAGAGCGGCAACGCCTCGAACCAGACCTTCTACGACGAAGACGTGAACGTCTATCTCGCCAGCCTGCTCACGTCGTTCATGAATCCGGATTATCACGAGCGTACGCGCAAGTACCTGTCGCGCTACGACATGGATCTGTTCGAGAAGGTGCGCCACTCTTCCGACGTCCGTCTCAAGTACACCATCTACAAGACGAACGCGGATTTTCTGCTCATCTCCATCGGAATCTTCCGCAATCCCGATGGATCGCGGCCAGGCTCCAAGGACTCTCTCATGAAGGACAATGAAGAGGTCTACGTGGGAAGGGCCAAGGCGTACTACCAGTTTGCCTATTCGTACAGCCAGTCGGTGTTCCGCAAGGCGACCGCGATCAGCGAGGTGCTGGAGAAGCTGTCACACGGCTTCGAACAGTACGTGCAGATTCTCTCCTACATGCGCGGCGAGTACTTCAACATCCTCGACCGCCTGTCGAGCGGGGATATCTACCATCTCGAACGTTCGCTCGACCGCGTCGAAACCGGCAAGGAACTCAGAGAGTTGCAGGATCAGTTTCTGGACATGTATTCCGAATACATCAAGACCAAGGACGAGACCTTGAGGGAGCGTCTGAAGGAACTGGTGCGGAAGATTCAGAAGCTGGACGACACGTTCCGCTTTACGATGGATCAGATCTAGCGTCTTCCCCGGACCCCTGCCGCGGGGGCGTCCAGCCCGCCGCGCGTGACCCGCGATCCACGAACGCCGCCACCGCATTGAAGACCTCGTCCTTGGACGCGCCGCGCGTCAGCACGTGCGACCCCGCATCCAGCAGGCGGACTTCCGTATCGGAATGTTTGGCGTGCCGGCGCAGCAGCTTCAACCCGCGCGGCGAGAGACGGTTGTCGTCGGCGGCCTGCAACGCCAAAAGCGGGACATCGATTTCCCCCGCATTGCGCCGCGCGTATTCCATGGCCCTCAACACCTCGCCGTTCCAGCCGGCAAAGTGATAGAAGACCGTCGGCGTGACCGCGCGCGCAACCTGGAGGACGCGCGCCTTGAGACTCAGGCGCGGAAACAGCGCCGGCGCGAGCAGGATGACGCCCTTCACCGGGATCTGGTTGCGCAGGATCATCGCCACGGTGCCACCCAGACTCAACCCGCACACATACGGCATCGGCGAGCAGGTCGTGACCGCTTCCAGTGCGATCTGCGACTGCGTGACCCACGACTCCCAGGTGGCCTCGCGGTTGCGCCCCGTCTCGCGCGTCAGGCGCGGGCAGTAGACGGAGATGCCGTGCGCGTAGAGGTGGTTGCCGAGCTCACGGAACTCGGCCGGCGTGCCGGCGGATCCGTGCAGCAACAGCACCACGGGGCCCTCGCCTTCGTGCAGAAACATGAAGGTGCGGTCGTCGCGCGGCACATGCAACGCCTTGTCGTGCTCGAACTGCTGCAGAAACTGTGCGCGCAGCAACTCGCGGCGGTGGCGGGTGTCCTCGGGGTTCTTCTTGATCGCCTCCGAGATCTCCCAGATGGTCCGATTGATCTGTCCGTGCCAGGTCATGCTGGGTGGCCCACCGCTAGCTCAAGCGGTAGTTGGGCGCTTCCTTCGTGATGATGACGTCGTGCGGGTGACTCTCGCGCAACGCCGCCGGGGTTACCTGGATGAAGCGGGCGCGTTCGCGCAACTCGGCCAGCGTGCGGGTGCCGCAGTAGCCGAGCCCGGCGCGCAGTCCGCCCACCAGTTGATAGAGCGAATCCGACAGTCGTCCCTTGTACGGCACGCGGCCTTCGATGCCTTCCGCGACCAGCTTGGCCTCTTCGACATCCGCCTGCCCGTAGCGATCCTTGCTGCCGGCCTTCATGGCCTCGATGGAACCCATGCCGCGGTATGACTTGAAGCTGCGTCCTTCGTAGAGGATCACTTCGCCCGGCGTCTCGTCGGTGCCGGCAAAGAGGCTCCCGATCATCACGACATCCGCGCCGGCGGCAAGGGCCTTGACGATGTCGCCGCTGTACTTGATGCCGCCGTCGGCGATGAGCGGGATGCCCGCCTTCGACGCCACGGCGGCGCAGTCCATGATGGCGGTGATCTGCGGCACCCCGGCGCCGGCGACGACCCGCGTCGTGCAGATCGCGCCCGGTCCCATGCCGACCTTGACCGCGTCGACACCGGCCTTGATCAGGTCGCGCGTCGCGGCCGCGGTGGCCACGTTGCCGGCGATCACGGGCAGCGAGCGGTGCTTCTTCTTGATGGCGGCGATGGTCTCGAGCACGTTCGCGGTGTGCCCGTGCGCGGTATCAATGGTGACCACGTCCACACCCGCTTCCGCCATCAGGCCGGCGCGAATGACCGCTTCCGGTCCCACACCCACCGCCCCGCCGACCCGCAGCCGTCCGTGCGAATCCTTGCACGCGCGCGGGAAGTCGAGCTTCTTCTGAATGTCTTTTACGGTGATCAGACCGGCCAGCCGGTTATTGGCGTCCACCACCGGCAGCTTTTCAATGCGGTGCTCGTGGAGCAGCTTGCGCGCGTCCTCCATCTTGATGCCGACCGGCGCCGTGACCAGCCCCTTCGACGTCATCAGCTGCCGGATGGGCAGCGAGTCGTCGTCGTTGAAGCGCAGGTCGCGCGCGGTGAGAATACCCACCAGCACGCCGTTCTTGTCGGTAATGGGAACGCCCGACACGCCGTACTTCTTCATGACGGCCTTGGCGTCGCGCACCAGCGTGGTGGGCTCCAGCGTGATCGGGTTGGAGATGACGCCGCTCTCGCTGCGCTTCACCACGTCGATCTGCTCCGCCTGGCGCTCGGGCGTCATGTTGCGGTGGATGAAGCCCAAGCCCCCCTCGCGCGCGATCGCAATGGCGAACTGCGACTCGGTCACCGTGTCCATGGCGGCCGACACGATCGGGATGTTCAGCTTGATCTTCTTGGTGAGGCGCGTGGAAACGTCGGTGTCGCCGGGAAGGAATGACGACTTGGCCGGAACGAGGAGCACGTCGTCAAACGTCACCCCCGTCCCGATGATCTTTTCGGGCATTGCGAGCTGTCCTCCAGGTTAATTGGGTGAATTTAGCACGCCGCGCCCGGCCGCGCAAGGGGCAGTCAAAACGGGAATTGCGACGCACTGGAGGAACCAGATCCGGGCCCGCCAGTGACCGTCCATAGGCCGCGGCAGTCAAATGGGACGGCAGCCAAACAGGCACGAAGTTGTACGAAATATCCCAGCCCGGCCGGATTCGGCTGTCGACTTGCACCCCGTCAACTATTGTATGCTCCAAGATCCTGTGGAACGTCCCACCGCTGCATTGGCCGAGCGCAGAGCCCGCGTGGACGACCAGAACTGCGATGCTGGCGGCAAGGGCTCTCGTGAACATCATTGTTCACCTTGCTCTATGATCTGCTGAATTGTCAAATCGACACGTGTTCTCCCGGCAAAGTACAGATGACTTTCACGGACCTCGAAGGCACCGTTGATCCCACCAACCAGAGAAAAGCCGTCCACACCGCGTCGCAGGAACAGGCAGTAGCACTTTCCCAGATCCGGAGCAATTCGCAGGGGAGCACTATCTCGCCACGTCGGCCAGTACTCACCCGAGAGAACTTGAACGACCGTGAGCTCCGACGGAGCATTCGTTCCGCTCAGGACGCGAACATCCCGCAGGTCGATGGACATCACCACACCACCTTTTCCTTCCGGTCCCCCGACAGTGGAAAGTCGCGTGTCGCCAATCTCCCCAACAACCACAATCTCCGCCCGGCGCAGAAGTTGCCGTGGCGCAATCGCGTCCAGAGCGTTCTCCAGATCGTTCAGATCTTCGAGGGAAGTTCCGCGCTGACTCACCCAGCCCGCCGGCCCGCGCACAAACCGGCCGTACTCAGAGAACAACCAATAGCTGCCACCCAACACATCCTCTCCCCACACCAAACCAAGTACGGTCTCCTGGCCGGGCCGGTAGTTGTCAGTGAAGATTGAGGTGCCAACAAACGAAACAAACTCAATCTGTGCACCCGTCACGGTGCCACGCAGCACCTTCTGAACTCGCAGAGTAACCCTCGCGACCTTTACAAATTGTTCGTGATTACCCCCCTGCAGCATCGGCATCGCCGCCATTCGTGGCTCCAGTTCAACCACCGACGATTCGACCACACCCTGCACTACCACATCGCAGTAGCGAAGGTCGGACAGGTACTCTGGCTCTGGCCCCGCCACCTGAATCTGCGCCAATAACGAAACCGCCATGGTAAACGCGTAAAACATCGCTATCGATCACTCCCACAAAATTAGTGCCAGCCTACACAATTCGGCCACGTCGGCCCCGCATAGCCGCCCCCGAGCAGGTCACCACTGCAACAGCCAACGCAACCAGAACGCGCCTCATTGGGCCCCGCGGCGAATCTCGCGAATAGCCCCGATCCTGAGCCCAGAGCGTGACCTCCCAGAAAAATAGAGATCATCGCCACGAACTTCCCAGATTCCATTTATCCCATTGATGATCGCGTAGTCCGCGCCGACCTTCCTGAGCGCCATACAGTAGGTTCGCCCAGTCTCAGGCGTTCGGAATGGGGTCGTGTCACGCCACTCGGGCCAATAGTCACCCGACGTAATCTGGACAACATTCAACTCGCTGGCGACCAGATCGCCCACGATCGGCACGAGGTCGACAAACTGCATCCTCATGAACGCTGCATCGGTGCCGGAAGGCGTTATTTCTTGCGTTCGACGCACATCTCGAAGCACACCAACCACGACGAGGTCGGCACTTTCAATTGTTTGAGAGGGTGCGACGGCTGAGAAGGCTTCCCTCACCGTGATAAGATCAGCGAAGACCTCCGAACCATCCTGGACCTTCCACCCGATGCCACTGAACAGTAGTCGCCCCCGTTCCGAGTGAAGCCAGTAGTTCCCCGCAAGGACATCATCTCCCCAAACAAGCCCGACCAGCATGCGCTGTCCGACTGCATAGTCATCTCTGTAGAGTGACAGCGAAGCAAACACCAAGAACTCGATTGACCTTGGCACCCCTTCCCCCCAAAACACCTCCCGCACATCCATGCGAACCCTCGTAACCTGCGTAAAGTCGTCAGCCCTCTGCATCATCAACATCGGCAGCGCCTCGGTCGCCGGTTCCAGCGACCGCTCGACGGCAATAACGTCGCCCGATACCACTACATCACAGGCCCGCAAAGAGGATATCACCGATGATCTCGTGGGGACTCCACTTGAAGCGCCAAGCGTTGAGAAACCAAGCGCCAAGGGGACGAGTATGTTCAGCATGGACATGGCGTCACTCCCAAATAGCCATTGGAACGATGCATGGTCGCGCACGGACGACAATCACGTGCGCGGCCGCCCCCCAAAAGTCGTCGAACACCGCGTGAGCTGTGCTCGGGACTGGGCATCGCACGTCAAATATGGCATGAACTGTCGACGAGGCTATTTGACGTAGCATATCGTTACCTCCATGTTCACTCGATCGGCACGTTTCGAAATGCCCAGAGTTGAAAACGATGCGTGCCTCCTTCACCGTCCTCGGCGCCGGACGCCAGCGCCAGATTGCGGCCGGTAGGATCCCACGACACCGACTCCACGCGCGTGAAATAACAGGTCAAGGCGTATGTTCTCACGTTGAGTTTCATCGCGTCGCCTGTGGACAGGCGCACAATCTCCACGATGTCCTCGGGCGGATTGGTGTCGTCGCCAACGAAGTGATACACAAAGGCGGCAAGGTCAGGGTCAACGGGATGTGCCTCCGCCTGGATCGCATAATGCGAGCGTGTCACGATCACGCTCGGAACGCCTGGCGGCTGCACCGGCACCGAGACAAGTGCACATGTGCGATCCACAGGAAGGTTGAGTCCGAGAAGAAGGTGCTGTCCGTCGGCGGTGAAGGAGAAACGGGGCGCGAGCACCTCCGACCCGCTCGGCGCAAAGAGAAGACTGTCGGTCGCGGCCCCCGGGCGTCGCCAGTATACGCCCGCCACCGACGACACAGGATCGATGCCGCTGAAGACGATGCCATCATGCCCCGGCCACGAACACATGTAGGCCGGTCGCCATTCCGTTCCGACCACTTGTTCGTAGGGAACAAGTCCGGTCGGGTCGAGACGACAACGCAAGACCGACCCCCCGTAGGAGTCCAGAACGAGTACGCGCCCCGATTCATTGTCCCAGCCGATCACTCGAATCCCG
>DASUGO010000023.1:0-7236 GCA_036273975.1 Candidatus Krumholzibacteriia bacterium | reverse complement strand
GGTCGCCGCGCTGGTGGTGTGGCTGGCGTCGGACGCAGGGTCATTTGTAACCGGGACCGCGATGCTGGTGGACGGGGGATACACGGCTCCCTGACGGGGGGACCCCGGTTTATCGGCAAGTTGCCGTCCCCGGCGACACGATCCCTGATCCCGGGAGATTTCGATTGACCGCCCCCCGGCGGGCACATATAGTTGCTAGTAACAACGAAAGGAGCCAGGCGCGATGACCCCGCAGACAAGAGCCCGCCCGAAGACCGATCCGGCGCTCGACCGCGATGCGCGGGAGCTGTACGAGGCGCTCAATGAACTCGTGCGGCTGTACCAGTTCCGTGATCGCAATATTATCTGCTGCAACGACGTTTCGGTGACGCAATGCTACGCGCTGCAGGCGCTGGCGCGGGGAGGGACGATGAACCTGGGCGCTCTCGCGAAGGACCTGTTTCTGGACAAGAGTACCGCGAGCCGGGTGGTGGAGACGCTGGAACGCAAGGGATACGTCGGCCGCACCGCACATCCGGACGACGCCCGTGTGACCGAGATCACCCTGACCGCGCGGGGGCGTGGCCTGCATCGAAAGATAGAGGCGACGCTGGTCGAGGAGGAGCGGCGTTTGATTGCGGACCTCGCGCCCGACGTGCGTCGCGCCGCGACCGATCTCGTACGCGACCTCGCGCGGGCCGCGGCGCAACGAATGGGTGTGGGTGCGTCGTGTTGCGGGCCGGTGGCGGAGGATCATCAGTGATGCCGCGTGTGTTTTTTTGTGCACATAGTTGCTACTACCAACAACATGGTGAGGTGTGAACAATGGACCGAGTAAATTCCTTGCAGGGACGTAACGGCGCGGTGCGGGGGGGCGCGGGTGAACCGGCCGCGGACCACAGCGGCGCCAGCGAGTGCTGTGGTGGAAACTGCGCGTGCAACGACGAGGCTGAGGTTGCGGCGCAGGATTTGCGCGAGGCGGTGCGCGTGCGCTATGCGCGTGCAGCCACCGCGGTCGTGCAACAGGTCGCGGGCGGCTGCTGCAGCGGCACGGGCGGCGGGGACCCGATCACATCGAATCTGTACGCGGCCGAAGAAATCGCCGGGCTGCCAGATGGCGCCGTGGCGGCATCGTTGGGTTGCGGCAATCCGGCGTTGCTCGCCGAACTGCGGGAGGGTGAGACGGTTCTGGATCTCGGGTCGGGGGGCGGTATCGACGTGCTCCTGTCCGCGAAGCGCGTCGGCAAGAGCGGGTTTGCGTACGGCATCGATATGACGGACGAGATGCTGGAACTCGCGCGGGCGAACCAGCGCAAGGCGGGTGTCGCCAACGTGGAATTCCGCAAGGGCGACATTGAGGCGATGCCGCTGGCGGACGCGTCGGTCGACGTGATCATTTCGAACTGCGTCATCAATCTTTCCGGCGACAAGCAGCGGGTGCTGTCCGAGGCGTTCCGCGTGCTCAAGCCCGGCGGGCGTTTCGCGGTGAGCGACATCGTGGTGCGGCGGGAAATTCCGGCGGTGATTCGCCGCAACGCGGAGTTGTGGGCGGGTTGCGTGGCGGGCGCGCTCGAGGAGTGGACCTACCGCAAGCTGCTGGAGGAGGCGGGCTTTACCGGTGTCGAGGTGGTGCCGACGCGAATCTATACGCGCGACGACGCGCGCTCGATCGCGATCGACAACGCGGTGGGCGAGGACATTCTCGACCAGGTGGATGGCGCGTTCATGAGTGCCTTCATTCGGGCGACGAAACCGAAGCGGTAGTTCTCATTCAGGAGAGGGGGTGTGACATGAAGACGATCCATGGAGATGGCTGCGGCTGCGGCTCGGGCTGCGGCTGTGGCTGCGGCGACTGAGGTGGGGCGGCGGGACCGCGGGTCCGGAACCGCGCCCCGTCGCGCCTATTCCACTTCGCCCTGGATGAACCAGCCCATGCGGCGCCGGTCGTAGAACATCCACAGTGATCGCCCCTCCGCGGTGCGCACGTAGTAGTACTCGCGCTGCACTTCGCGCGTCCACCAGCCACCGGCGACGATGTACGGCCCGAAGGTTTCGCGCACCGTCCCCTCGTCGATGTGGCGGATCAACTCCGCGCTCGCGTCGCGCCGGTGTCCGGATGAAAAGGGAATTGCCCGCGTGAAGATGCGCCGCACCAGCGGCGGTGTTCTGACCGCTCGTGGCCGGGGCGCCGGCACGGTGGTCACCGGCTCCCAGGCAAAGCGTGCCTCCGGCAGGTGACCGTCGCGCAGCACCGCCTTGACCACCGCCGCGTCTCCGAGTTCCGCGCGCACACGGGCCATCGCACGCGCGGCCGCGGCGGTGTCGCGTTCGGGACGAACCGCGAAGAGGTCGGTCTGGGAGTGCGAAGCCGCTGACCCTTCGAGTTCGACATGCAGCGCGGTAATCCCGCGCGCACCGCTGTGCGCGGCCAGTGTTCCCGCGACACGCAAGCGCAGGAGTTCCGCCACCTGCACGAGGTCGAGTGTCGGCGTGGCCGGTTGCAATCGCTCGGCGGCCCGGGTGCCGGTGTCGAATTCGATCTGCACCGAGATTGCGGTCAATACATGGCCGCTGGCATCGAGTCGCAGCGCCAGCGCCTGCACCTCACGCTCAATAAGTGACATCAGTCGCTCGAGGTTGGCCTCGGGGTCATCCAGGTGGACGGTACTGCGCACCGGTTCGCGCGGTATGACGGGCTGCAGTGGCTGTGCGAGTTCGCCGTTGGCGATCCGGTACAGATGATGCGCATTCCCGCCGAAGCGTTTGCGGATGCCGTTGCCGGGGAGCGCGAGGAAACCTCCCAGTGTGGTGATCCCCAGTCTGGCCAGCGTGTCGCGCGCGTCGGGATCGAGTCGCAGCCGCGCAAGTGGCACGCCGTTGGCGAGTTCCCGTTCATCCTTTTCGGATGCGCTGACGGCCAGATGCGATCGTGGTGACGCCTTGGCCAGCGCATAGGTGGAGAAGCGCGCGTAACCCAGCACCAGCGCGGCTGCAAAACCGGCGCGGGTGATCTCGTCGTGGACGAGCGCGGCCCAGCGCTGCAGGGACGGGTACAGGAGCGAAAGCCCGGATGCGCCCAGCCAGAACACGCCGGGCTCGTCGGGGGCGGGTTCGACTTCGGGTGTGTAGAAGCGCAGCGACTCGATGAGCACGGTGATGGCGGCGTCGATGTCCGCGCCCGAGACTTCGCCAGCGCGCAGATCCGGTTCCAGCGAGAGCGCGGCGGCGTAACGGATCCCGGGAAGAATGCGGCGCGCGCGCGCGGCCTCGTTGGACCAGAGCACGACGCCCTGGGCGGCATCCCGGTCGACGACGACGACCGGAAAGTCGCGCCAGGCCGGGTGCGCGTGGAGCAGTATCTGCAGCGGAAACTCGGGAAGATTCAAACAGGCGATTCGTGATACCATTGCCGCACACCACTTCTCTCGACATCCACCGCTCCCAGGAGACCACCATGAGATACCCCGCTGCCCGATCGACGCGAAAATTCCGGATGACGATGCTTGCCACGCTGCTGTGCATGCTCTGCGGCGCACCGTCCGGTTGGGCGGCGCCACCCCGGGTGAATCGTGCCGACGTGCCCAGCGGCATTCTCTACGACCTCGCGGTACCGGTTGCACGCCTCGATTTTTTTGACGGCTCGCCATCCGCGCCGGCCGCCAGCGCGGTCACGCTGCGCCAGGCGATCTTTGAACTGACCCACGCGTCGCTGGACACACCCGTGTGGCCGGGCCTGCGCGCGTTCCACGACGACGGGGATCTGACGGTGCGCATCGGCCTGCTGGACGTGCGCTACGACCGCATCCGGGCCGGCGCGGATGCGTCCGGGGCCGCGCGCGTCGAAAATGGCAGCCTTGTGCTCGACGCCGGCGCGCTGGAATCCGCCCGCGCGTTTTTGGCGGCGCCACTGCGCGGCTACACCTATCGCGGCGCGGATGCACGCTTTGTTCTGGATGCGCGGTTGTTCGTTGCCGACGCCGCAACCGGCCGCCCGGAACGGATCGCGGCGGACTTTGGCGATGGCGCCGGGTACCGGCCGTTGCGCTGGAACGTTCCGGTGGCCGTGCATTACGCATCGACGGGGACGTACACGGTGCGTGTGCGAATGACCACCACCACCGGCGAAGCCCGATACGCCGCATTCGGCATGGACGTGCGCGCGCTCGTGACGCCGTCGCCCAACGACACCATTCCGCTCACGGGCACGCAGACCTATAATGGTGGTACCGCCAGCGGCCGCGCGTTCGTCTATCTTGCCCCGGGCAATACCGTGCTCACCAAACCCGCCGTTGTTGTCGAAGGCTTTGACATCGACAACACGATGAACTGGGACGAACTCTATGCGCTTCTCAATCAGGAAAATCTGCTGGAGGACCTGCGGACGCGCGGCTATGACGCGGTCGTCCTCGACTTTACCGAGTCCACCGAGTACATCCAGCGCAACGCATTTGTTCTGGTCGACCTGATCCATCAGGTGCAGGCGATGATCAACCCCGCGGATGACTTTCCGCTGGTTGGCGCCAGTATGGGCGGCCTGGTGTCGCGCTACGCGCTGGCCTGGATGGAGAACAACGCCGACCCGCACCGCGTGCGCAATTTCATCTCGTTCGACGTGCCCCACGCGGGCGCGAACATCCCGCTCGGTATCCAGTACTGGCTGGACTTCTTCTCGGGGCAGTCGGTCGAGGCCGCGGACCTGCTGGCGCGCCTCGACACACCGGCCGCGCGCCAGATGCTGCTCTACCACCACACCACGCCCGCCGGTGCCACCGGCGCGGCGGACCCGATGCGCGGCGCGTTTGAAACCGAACTCGCCGGTATGGGTGACTATCCGGCGCAGCCGCGCATGGTCGCGCTTTCCAACGGGAGTGGCGTCGGCGCCGACCAGGGATTCGTCGCCGGTGCGCAGATCATCTCCTACGTGTACAACGGCTTCCTCGTAATCGTGCGCGGCAACGTCTGGGCGGTACCGAATGGAGGGCCGGTACAGATATTCCAGGGGCTGCTGGACCCGATCATCGGTTCGACCGAGGCCCTGGATGTCAGCGTATCGGGGACGCTGCCGTGGGACAACGCGCCGGGTGGCTCGCGCAGCTCGATGGCGCAGATGGATGCGGTGGTGGCACCGTACGGAGACATCGTTGCGCTGCACGACAGCCACTGCTTCATTCCGGCGGTGAGTGCGCTCGCTATCACGACCACGGATCCGTTCTACGACATCGCGGGCGACGCCGACCTGCTGGCGCATACGCCGTTCGACAATCTGTTCATCCCGGATACCAACGAGCCGCATGTGACGGTCACCCCCGCGAACGCAGTGTGGTTGCTCGACGAGATCGATCCGCCCGTAACCGCGGTCCGGAGTGCCACGGTGCCGCCGGCGTTTGCATCGATCGCGGCGTCGCCGAATCCGTTTGGCGACCAGACGTTGGTTCGCTGGCAGCTCACCCGCGGCGCCCAGGTTCGCGCCGAGGTCTACGATGTGCGCGGCCGCCGGGTGACGACGCTGCTCGACGCGGCCCGTCCCGCCGGGCCGGGGGAAGTCCGTTGGACCGGCCACGACGGGAACGGGCGCAGGGTCGCCGCTGGCGTTTATTTTGTCCGCGTCCGGGCAGCGGGGGAGACGCAGACGCGCCGTCTGGTCCTGGTGCGCTGACGCCGGGTTATTTGCCGGGCAGCGTGCGCACGAATTCCACCCCGCGTTCGATCCACCTGATCAGCGCGGCCGGGGTTTCGTATCCCGCGCGTTCCACGTAGACGAACCCCGTGAGCGGCCTCCCGGTGAAATCCATCGGGCGCGCGTGGGGTTCCCGCAGCACATCTTCATACTGCCCCGGGCCGACGCGTACGACGAGGTTGTCCTCGATTACGCCGCAACACATGTTGCCAGCCAGCATGAATGAGATTCCGCCGAACATGTTGCGCTCGGTGACACCGGGCGTGCCCTGCATGGCCTGGCGGATACGGCTGGCGGTGATTTCGTTGAAGGTCATGGGCGGCTCCTTTCTGAATTCTGGCAACTCTGCGCGCTCCGCGGTCTCCTCCGCTCATGCACTTCGCGCGCGATGGTTGAAAGCGCGCCTCGTGAAATCGCGTCGGAGATCCGCGTCGCGCGATACCACTGCTCCTGGCTCTGCGCGCTCCGCGGTCTCCTCCGCTCATGCACTTCGCGCGCGATGGTTGAAAGCGCGCCTCGTGAAATCGCGTCGGAGATCCGCGTCGCGCGATAAACGGCTAGTGCAAGCCATCCGGACCGCGGCATGCGCCGGTGTGGTGCCAGCCGGGGCCGCGGCGTTTGTCCTTGATCACGTGGATGTCCCACGCGAACGAGTCGAATTCCGTGCGTTCCACCGCGGTCTCGCCCCGGATCGAGACGAGCGACCCGATGGACGGCGAGTCGGCGTGCTTGCGCGTGAGACACACGACGGCACTCTGGTGCGTGTGCGCGAGTCCGGAGAGACGGCTCTGCACCGGCATGCGCAGGCGGGCGTCTTCGGACAGATCGAGGACGAGCACCCCGAATCCACCCGAACGCAGCAGGTGATCGGCGGCGCGCGCACTGCGTGCCGTGCTGTCGGTGCGGACGACGATCAGCGCGTCCAGGTCGACCCCCGAGGCCGCGACGTCCGGGGGATAAAAGGATGAGCGTTCGGAGGCGATCCAGGCGGCGGGTTCGCCGCGCTCCTGCGACTCCAGAATCAATCGGGTGGCTGCCGTGAGTGATGCACTGGTCTCCGCGCTCGAGATCTCCACCAGACGGCCGGCGAGGGCGTCCAGCGTCCACTCGCGGGAGGTGGGAGTCCCGGCCGGGCCCTGACGGAGGCCCAGCCGGGACAGAACGTGGGTCAGTGGTGCTGAGGAAAGAACACTCATGGCAGTTAATCGCCGGGACGGGAAGTTAGTGGTGCAGCCCGTGGCCCGGTCGACACACACAGTAAACAGACAATTGTCTTGTATGGCAAGTGGCTTTATCTTGGGGGTCGGAGGGGGTGCGGGCACGAGGGGTTGGGTCCGGTCCGGATGGGATTTTGCGCCGGGGAGCGGATCTGTTTATTCTGTGCGGGTCGGCGGCCGGGATCGGGCCCCGCCAGAGGCTCATGACCCGCAGCGATGGAGTTCATAGAAGATGATGCCCTGTGAACGCAGCCAGCAGGCGCTCCGCGCCGCCGTCAA
Source organism: Candidatus Krumholzibacteriia bacterium (assembly GCA_036273975.1). Classification (GTDB taxonomy): domain Bacteria; phylum Krumholzibacteriota; class Krumholzibacteriia; order WVZY01; family JAKEHA01; genus JAKEHA01. Next base: position 84 of record DASUGO010000023.1, on the reverse strand, counting down.
CCAGGCCGAACTCAGCGCGCCCGCCATCTCCAGCTGGTCCGTCGGCATGCATGTGCATCACTGCGCGCTCTCGGTCATCGGGAT
>DASUGO010000022.1:0-2496 GCA_036273975.1 Candidatus Krumholzibacteriia bacterium | reverse complement strand
TGGGCCGGCGGGCTGCGCAAGATCAAGCGACCGGATTTGTTCCTCGAACTCGCGCGCCGGCTGCCGGACCAGCAGTTCGTGATGGTGGGGGGCGCAACCGGAACCGAACCCGAATACGCCGCGGGCATCGAGGCGTCCGCGAGCGATATCGGTAACCTCACCATGACGGGCTGGAAGCCGCATTCGGAGGTCCTGGCGCTCTTGAAGAACGCGTCGCTCCTGGTCAACACGTCCACGGTGGAGGGGTTTCCCAACTCGTACCTCGAGGCGTGGAATCACGGCGTCCCGGTGGTGTCGTTCAACGATGTCGACGGGTTGATTGCGCGCGAGCAGCTGGGCGTGATTGCGCGCGACATCGACGAGATGGAAGCGCAGCTGCGGTCGCTGCTTCAGGACGGTGCGCGCCTCGACGCGATGCGCGCGCGCGTCCGCGCGATTGTCACCGAGCGCTTTTCGCCCGAGGTGCTGGGACCGAAATACGTCGCGTTCTTCGAGCGGGTACTCGAGCAGACGCGACCGCGCTGACCACCACGCAGACGCCCCGCCCGGTTTCCCGGACGGGGCATCTGCATCGGAACCAGTTCTGACAGCGGAATCCGGCTAGCAGCCGCCCACCAGCACCCGGCACAACAACTTGCCATCGATACGGCAGCACTCCAGTGCCTCACCACCGCTGCAGGTCGTCCAGCACCGGGTCTTGCCGGCCTGCGCCGTCGGGGTGCCGAGGCCGAAACTCAAACCGACAGCGAACGCGACCACAAGCACGATACCCATGATGATCTTGCGCATGTCATTCTCCTCCTGCCCGGCATGCGGGCTTTTCATGACAGTCGCCCTTGCCCGCCGCTATTGGGCCACGCCCGTCCCGCCAGTTCAAGTCCGAAAGTAAGCCGTCCACTTGTTGGCGTCCATATGCCCGGAAGCCATCACTCCGTGCCGGTCGAATCCTCAGGAGCGGTGACGGTGGCCGTTTCGTCGGTTACCGAGTTCGCCGCGACCATCGCGGGATTCCACGATTCCACGGCAGTCTTGAATGCGAGCGCCAGCGCGGGCAGGTCCACCGGATCGGCATCCGCATCCTTCAGCACACTCGCGAGACGCGTTCCGTTCTCCCCCGCCTTCGCGTTGGACGGATCCGCGGCGATGGCACTCGCGTACGCATCCTCCGCGGCCTGCAGATGACCGGTGCGCTCGAGCGCCATGCCGAGGTTGTTGTGGAACACAGCCACGTCGCTCTTGAGCTCGACGGCGCGCGCGAGCGGCGCGAGCGCGTCGTCAAAACGTTCCTGCTGGATATAGATGAACGCCAGGTTGTTCATCGACCATGCGTCGTCCGGATCGATCGCGATGGCCCGCCGGTAGGCGGCAACCGCCTCGTCGGTGCGGCCGAGGGCGTGGCACACGCGCCCCTTCACCCGCCACGCGGCACTCGAGCCGTCGTCCAGCACGAGCGCGTTGTCGATGGCGGTGTACGCCTCGCCCGGACGGCCGGCGTCCAGCAGCACACGCGCGAGATTCACGTAGCTCTTCTCGTGCGTGGTATCCAGCGCGAGCGCCTGCTGGAACGCGGTCTCCGCCTCGTCCAGCCGCCCCGCCTTCCACGCCGACAGTCCGAGCATGTAGTGCCCCCACGGGTTGCCGGGTCTCGACTCGACGTAGCGGTCAAACAACTCCACCGCCTCCGCGTAGCGGCCGTGCTGGTACGCGTCCTCGGCTTCGGCATAGGTGACGACGCGCGGCGGTTCGGGCTGCACCGGCACGGTCACGGCCGGCGACGGCGCCGGGGTCCGCGCGACATCCACCGGTTGCGTTGCAACCGGTTTCGCCGCGTCCTTCGCGACCCGGCCGGTCTGGCTCACTTCTTCGTCGGTGCCACAGCCGGTCACGAGTCCCGCGACCAGCGCACCGGTCGCAATCAGGGTCAACACGCTTGAGAATTTCAGTTCGCTTGACATGATCCACCTCCTGGGCCCGTTACGGGCTCCGGGGAGGACTAGCGCAAGCGCGTGGCCAGCCGGTGCGGCGGAATCGACCGGCGAATGTATTTCTATTTGTTACAATGTGTTAGTGACTCATCCGGCACGCCATGCCCGGCACTGAGAACCCTGAATTGTGTCTTAATGGACACATCTTGCAGCGGGGAACTGTGTCGCGAAAGCCACAGTGACGCCCTGGGCCTGTTTATTGATATACGTATTGCCAGCTATGAAATTATGTATATTATTCTTAATTACATAGCTTGGTAACGATATAACCATGGCCAGGGGACTATCCAGGCAATGATCTTTAGAACCCCACAGATTCAGCAAAGCGAGCTGGATGTCATCGCCAGAATCGATGAAATCAGGTCCAGCGTGGGCTATGCCCTCCAAATGCCCAAGCAATGGACGGGGCTGCTCAGGCGCAACCTCGTGGCGCGGGCGATTCAGGGGTCAAATAGCATCGAAGGGTACAACGCCACCTTCGATGAAGCGGTCGCTGTTGTGGAAGGCGAAG
>DASUGO010000021.1:0-10261 GCA_036273975.1 Candidatus Krumholzibacteriia bacterium | reverse complement strand
CGGTACGCACAGGAGTACGACGCGTTTACCGGGGCGCAGTTCCGGGCCAAGACCGAGGAACTCAAGGGGCGCCTCGCGGCCGGCGAAACCAGCGAGCAGATTCTGCCCGAAGCGTTCGGCCTGGTGAAGGCTGCCTGCAAGCACCTCGTTGGCAGTTCGTGGAACGTGTGTGGTATCGAGATGAACTGGGAAATGGTCCCGTACGACGTCCAGATTGCGGGCGGCATCGTGCTCCACGAGGGCAAGATCGCCGAGATGGCCACGGGCGAGGGCAAGACGCTGGTCGCGACGTTCCCGGTCTATCTGAATGCACTGTCGGGCAAGGGCGTGCACCTGATCACCGTCAACGACTACCTCGCCAAGCGTGACTCCGAGTGGATGGGCCGCGTATTCGACCTGCTTGGCGTGACGGTGCGGTGCATTCAGAACGACATGGGCAACGACGAGCGCAAGGATGCGTACGCCGCCGACGTGACCTACGGGACCAACAACGAGTTTGGCTTCGACTACCTGCGCGACAATATGAAGACGCGAGCCGAGGACCGGGTCCAGCGCGGGCACCACTATGCCATCGTCGACGAAGTCGACAGCGTCCTGATCGACGAGGCACGTACGCCGCTGATCATTTCCGGCCCGGTGTCGCACAGCCAGTCGTCCGACCTGTTCGCGCGCCTCAAGCCGAAGGTCGAGCGCGTGGTCACGCTGCAGATGCGCCTCGCCAATGAACTGGTGGCGTTTGCCGAGAAACACATGGAAGACGACGACAAGCAGGCCGAGGTCGCGCGGGCGCTGCTCAAGGTGAAACGCGGCGCCCCCAAGAACACCCGCTTCATGAAGCTCATGTCGGAGCCCGGAACCGAACGCATGATCCAGCGCATGGAAGTGGAACTGATGCGCGACAAGGTGCTCACCGACCTCGACGAGGAGCTCTACTACGCGGTGGACGAGAAGGGCAGTTCGCTCAACCTGACCGAGAAGGGCCGCGAAGCGCTGTCGCCCGAGGACCGCGAGCAGTTCATCCTGCCGGATATCAGCGAGGCCATCGCCGACATCGACGCCAACGAGGAGATGACGCCCGCGGAACGGGTGCAGGCCAAGGACGCCGCGCACCGCGCGTACGGCGAGCGCTCGGAGGCCATCCACAACTTCAGCCAGCTGCTGCGGGCCTACACGCTGTTCCAGAAGGACGTGGAGTACGTCGTGCAGGAAGGGCGCGTGCTGATCGTCGACGAGTTCACCGGCCGCCTGATGCCGGGGCGCCGGTTTTCCGAGGGACTCCACCAGGCGCTGGAGGCGAAGGAGGGCGTGAAGATCGAGGGCGAGACGCAGACGCTGGCCACGATCACGCTGCAGAACTACTTCCGCATGTACACCAAGCTGTCCGGGATGACGGGTACCGCCGAGACCGAGGCGGAGGAACTGAACCGGATTTACAAGCTGGACGTGCAGGTGATTCCCACCAACGAGCCGGTACGCCGGGTGGACTTCGACGACCTCGTTTACAAGACCAAGCGCGAGAAATACAACGCGATCGTCGACGAAATCGTGCGCCTGAACGAGAAGAAGCTGCCGGTGCTGGTGGGCACCATCAGTGTCGAGGTCTCGGAGACGCTGTCGCGCCTCCTGAAGCGGCGCGGAATCCCGCACAACGTGCTCAACGCAAAGTACCACCAGCAGGAGGCGGAGATCGTCGCGCGGGCGGGCCGCGCGGGTGCGGTGACCATCGCGACCAACATGGCCGGTCGCGGCACCGACATCAAGCTGGACCCCGCGGTGATGCAGTGCGACGAGTGCGGCATCGGAACGGCGCGCAAGGACTGGAAGACGAAGACTGGCGGCAGCGTGGACACCACCCAGTGCGCGCAGGACGTCCCGTGTGGCCTCCATATTATAGGCACCGAACGGCACGAATCGCGCCGCATCGACCGCCAGCTGCGCGGCCGTGCCGGCCGCCAGGGCGATCCCGGTGCCTCGGTATTCTTCGTGTCGCTCGAGGACGACCTGATGCGCCTGTTCCGCTCGGATCGAATTGCGGGCGTGATGGACCGCCTCGGCGTGCAGGATGGTGAGGTCATCACCCACTCTCTGGTCACGAAGAGCATCGCGCGCTCGCAGCGGAAGGTCGAAGGGTACAACTTCGAGATCCGCAAGCGCCTGATCGACTACGACGACGTGATGAACCGCCAGCGGGAGGTCATCTACGGCCGCCGCAACGAGGTGATCGACGCGCCCGAGTTGCAGCCGATCGTCGAGGCGATCATCGACGACTTCATCGAGAGCACGATCCGGGAGACCATCGACGAGAACGAACTGCCGGAGAACCAGCGGCGCGAAGAGTTCCTCGCCCAGCTCGAGGGGATCTTCCTGCACCCGTTCGATCCCGGGGCGGAGATGCCGGCGTCCGTGGATGAGCTGCGCGAGTTTGCCGGAACGACCGCCCGCGATGCGATGCGCGCGCGCGAGGATTTCGTCGCGCGCCAGTTGAACAACCCCGATCTGGTCCGGGAGTTCGAGAAGTTCGTCCTGCTGCAGGTGATCGATGAGAAGTGGATGGACCACCTGCACGAGCTCGACTCGCTGAAGGAGGGCATCCACTACCGCGCCTACGCGCAGAAGGACCCGCTGGTGGAGTACAAGCGGGAGGCCTTCACGCTGTTCGCGGAACTCAACCAGCGCATCGATCGTGACGCACTGCACGCGATCTTCCACGCCCGCATCGCGGCCGCTCCGCGCCAGGCCGCCGACCTCAGCCGGGCCCGCGCGGTACACCGCGAGGCCGCACCGATTACCGCGGGCGAGGCCGCGCCGGTTGCGGCGGAGGCACCGCGAGCGCCGGGGCGTCCCCCGATTGGCGGCCCGGGACCGCTCGGTGGGGCCATGGGTGCCACGGAAGCGACCAGCCGCGTGCTCCAGGACAAGCCGAGTTCGCAGCCCGTCGTCCGGGGAGAGGACAAAGTCGGCCGCAACGACCCGTGCCCGTGCGGGAGTGGTAAGAAGTACAAAAAGTGCCACGGGGCAAGCAGTTAGCAGGGGTTTCTCATCCCGTTTTGAGGCATCTTTCCACATTTCCGGTTGCCGGACGGCGGGGGGCTGGTATATGTTTCTGACCCCGTTTTGCAGCGAGCACGGGATTTGCTGGGGTCCCGGCACGGAGGCACACCAAATGTGGACAAGGCTAATGGACCTGGTGGTGCTTGTCGCGGAGATGAGCCGCAGCGCCGATCAGACGCACGTCGAACTCGACAAGGAGTTGTCGAACCGGGGTTACTCGGCCGACGAGATCGAGCACGCCGTGGGCTGGTTCTCCTCGCGGCCCGAATGGCGCGACGCGGGGCGGCTGCCGGCCCGGTCGGTCCGGGTGCTCAGCGAGTTCGAACGCATGAGCCTGAGCACCGCGGCCTACGGCTACCTGTTCCGGCTGCAGAACCTGGGGATCATCGCGGGGCTGCAGTTTGAGACCATCGTGGCCCGCGCGATCCCGGCTGCGGGGGAAAAGGTGCGCCTCGAAGACGTCAAGCGGATTGCGAGTTCGGTCATTTTTGACCGCGATGTATCGGAGATCGACGACGACGATATATTTGATTATCTGGATGCCGGGGGTACCCCGGTATGACGCGGCAAAGACGCCGGACAGACTCTTTTTCAACAACGCAAGACTCCCATCTTGCGATTCGTTTTTCTGGGAACAACTATGTCCAATAACGCTCTCGTAATTGTTGAGTCGCCGGCTAAGGCGAACACGATCAAGAAGTTCCTCGGCAAGGGCTACAAGGTTGTGGCCTCGGTCGGGCACGTGATGGACCTGCCCACCAACCGCCTCGGTGTCGATCTCGACAACGGGTTTTCGCCCGAGTACGTCGTTTCGCGCGGCAAGAAGAAGGTGCTCGACCAGATCAAGAAGGACGCGAAGGCGGCCGACCTTGTGTACCTGGCGCTGGACCTTGACCGCGAGGGTGAAGCCATCGCGTGGCACATCCGCGAGTACATCAGCCCGGTGCAGAAGAACGTCAAGCGGATCATCTTCAACGAGATCACGAAATCGGCCATTCAGGAGGCCATCGGGCACCCGCTGGAAGTGGACATGCAGCGCGTCGACGCGCAGCAGGCGCGGCGCATCCTCGACCGGCTGGTCGGCTACAAGATCAGCCCGGTGCTGTGGCAGATCTTCTACTACGGATTGAGCGCGGGCCGCGTGCAGACCGTGGGCCAGCGCCTGGTGTGCGAACGCGAGGATGAGATCGAAGCCTTCGTGCCGGTGGAGTACTGGACGGTGGAGGGCATCCTGCTGCCTGGTGGTGGCGGAGAACTGCCGGTCAAGCTCATCGAGAAGGATGGCAAGAAGGTCGACCTGAAGACGCAGGCGGAGACGGAGGCCATCGTGTCCGATCTGCGCAAGGCGTCCTACCAGATTGCGTCGGTGGAGCGAAAAGAGCGCAGGCGCAACCCGCAGCCGCCGTACATCACGAGCACGATGCAGCGCGACGCGGCGCGGCGCCTGCGCTTTTCCGCCAAGAAGATCATGATGCTCGCGCAGCAGCTGTACGAAGGCGTTGACGTCGGCGACGGCGACCGTGTGGGTCTCATCACGTACATGCGTACCGACTCGGTTCGCGTTGCCGACCAGGCCCAGACCGCGGCGCGCGACTACGTCGATAAGACCTTCGGCGCCGAGTATCGCCCGGACAAGCCGCGGGTCTACAAGACCAGCAACAAGGCGCAGGATGCGCACGAAGCCATCCGCCCGTCGGACGTGGCCCGCACGCCGGAGTCGCTCAAGGGCGTGCTCGCGAAGGATCTGCACGCGCTCTACGATCTGATCTGGCGCCGCTTCCTGGCGTCGCAAATGGAGAGCGCGCGCTACGACACCACCGAGGTGCTGGTGGAAGCGGGCAACTACACGCTCAAGGCCAACGGCCGCGTGATGACGTTCCCGGGTTTTCTTGGCGTGTACGAGGAACAGCTTTCCGACGAGGGCGGCGAATTGCCGGCGGTCGAGGCGGGTGAGGCGCTGAAGCTGAAGAATATCGACGGCACGCAGCACTTCACGGAACCACCGCCGCGCTACACCGAGGCCACGCTGATCAAGGACCTCGAAGACAAGGGCATCGGGCGTCCCAGCACGTACGCGAACATCGTGTCGATCATCCAGGACCGCGAGTACGTGGAAAAGGAAGAGGGGCGCCTGCGCCCGACGACGCTCGGCCGCCAGGTGTGGAAAACGCTCGAGCGTTTCTTCCCGGAGGTGTTCGACGCGTCGTTCACCGCCCAGATGGAGCAGGAACTCGATCGCGTCGAGGGCGGGGAGTTCGAATGGCAGACCGTGGTGAAGGACTTCTATGGCCCGTTCAAGGTGTCTCTCGACCAGATCGACGAGAAGAAGGCGCGCCTGAAGAGCGAACTGCAGGAAGAGACCGACGTCAAGTGCGAGAAGTGCGGCCGCAACCTGATCAAGAAGTGGGGCCGTAACGGTCAGTTCCTGGCGTGCCCGGCGTACCCGGAGTGCAAGTTCTCGCGCCCGCTCACCGAGCAGATGCCGAGTGTGCACCTCGACGGCAAGTGTCCCAAGTGCGGGGCGGACCTGATCGCGAAGACCGGCCGCTACGGGCGCTTCGCGGCGTGTTCCAACTACCCCGAGTGCAAGCACACCGAGGCGTTCCCCATCGGAATGAACTGCCCGCGCGAAGGCTGCAAGGGCAAGGTGGTCGAGAAGGTCACCAAGCGCATGAAGGTGTTCTACGGCTGCAGCACGTACCCCGAGTGCGACTGGGCGAGCTGGGACAAGCCCGCGGAAGAGGAGTGCCCGTCGTGCGGCAACTCCTACCTGGTGCACAAGTCCAACAAGACGCGCGGCGACTTCCTGCGTTGCCCCAAGTGCAAGGAAGAGTTCGCGGGCGACTAGCGCGCGGACCGGCGGGGTGGCGATGAAGGAAGTTACCATCGTCGGGGGCGGCCTCGCCGGGAGCGAAGCGGCGTGGCAGCTGGCCGACCGCGGGATTCCCGTGCGCCTCTACGAGATGCGCCCGGCGACGCCCACCGGCGCGCACAAGACCGACCGCCTGGCCGAGGTCGTCTGCTCGAACTCGTTCAAGTCCACGCTCATCGACACATCCTCGGGCCTGTTGAAGGCCGAGATGGACATCCTCGGCTGCCGTTTGCTCGCGGTCGCACGCGCGAGCGCCGTGCCCGCCGGGCACGCGCTCGGGATTGACCGCGACCTGTTCGCCGCCGGCGTCACGCGTGCGGTCGAGGCGCACCCGAACATCACGATCGAGCGCAGCCGCGTCGACAGTCTGGACATCGGCACGCCGGCCATCATCGCCACCGGCCCATTGACCGGCGAGTCGCTCTCGGCGGCGCTGCAGGCCCACTGTTCGCGCGACCACCTCTACTTCTACGACGCCATCGCGCCCTCCATCGACGGCGACAGCGTGGATGCGTCGGTGGGGTACTGGGCGAGCCGCTACGGCAAGGGTGAGGCCGACTATCTGAACATCCCCTTCGACCGCGAGCAGTACACGCGCCTGATCGAGTTCATCCGCGGCGCCGAGTACGTTGGATCCCACGAGTTCGAAGAAGAGAAGTACTTCGAGGCGTGCCTGCCCATCGAGGTGCTGGTGCGCCGCGGCGAGGACACGCTGCGCTACGGTCCCATGAAGCCGCGTGGTCTCCCCGACCCGCGCACCGGGCGCGATCCGTACGCGGTCCTGCAGCTGCGTCGCGAGAGCCGCGAGGGCAGCCTGATGGGGCTGGTCGGCTTTCAGACCCGCATGACGTGGGGCAGTCAGAAGGAACTGCTGCAGATGCTGCCCGGATTCTCCGACGTGTCCGTGCTGCGTTTTGGCACCATCCATCGCAACATCTTTCTCAACATCCCGGAGCTGTGTGATCCGTATCTGCGCGACCGCCAGCGCGACGGGCTGCACTACGCGGGACAGATCTGCGGCGTCGAAGGCTACGTGGAGTCGATCGCGAGCGCGATCGTGGTATCTTTGTCGCTGGTTGCGAGCGGGGCCGGGCGGCCGTTGCCGCCGTTGCCGCGCGAGACGATGCTGGGATCACTGATGAACTACGTACACACGCCGACGAAGAATTTCCAGCCGATGAACGCCAACTTCGGCATCGTGCCGGCGCCCGGGCCCCGGCCGCGGGGACGGAAGGAGCGCAACGAGGCCACCGCTCGGGCCGCGATTGCGGCCATGGAGGGCTACCGGCGTGACCATGCCTGGCTCTTCGAATAGACCCCGCGAGATTTCGCTTATCCGCCTGTAACCCCTTTCGCTATATTCGGGTCCGTCGCGGGTGTGCCCCGCGGCCAACGGAAAGGACGGGGCGATGGGATCTGATATGGACATCGACGCCGCCATCGAACGCTACCGGACCCACCTCGAGCACGAGCGCGGGCTCTCCCCGCGCACGGTCGAGGCCTACAGCAGCGACCTCGCGCTGCTCGCGGCGTTCCTCGATCGCGGCAGCGGCCGCCGGGCAGTGCGCGTGACCGATGTCCGGACCGACGACCTGCGCGCGTTCCTGGCCGGCGAGGTCGGGCGGGGACTCGCGAGCCGTTCGATGATGCGGCGCGTCGCGGCGATCCGCGGTTTCTTTCGATTCCTGCGCGACCATGATCTGTTGACCGCCGATCCCACGTTGCACCTCGCGCAGCGGGTCACCCGCCGTTCGGTGCCGACGATCGTCAGCGAGGAACGGCTGGACGCGATGATGGACCTTCCCGAGGAGGCCGCACCGGCCGGGGCCCGCGACCGTGCCGTGCTGGAGTTCCTTTACGGGACCGGCGTGCGGCTGCGCGAGCTGGTTGCGCTGAACGTGGGCGACTTTCTCCCGCTGGGTGGTCAGGTGGTGGTGAAGGGCAAGGGCAACAAGAAGCGCGTGGTCCCGTTTGCGGGGCGGGCCCGGGAGGCGCTGCTGGCGTACTGGGCGGGCCGCTTCGCGCTGACGGCGTCCGACGATACGACGCTGCGCGGCTTCAGCCGCGCGCCGGCGTTCGCGAGCCGCGGCGACGCGCGCATCAGCCCCCGGACTGTACAGCGGATCGTTGCGGGTTACCTGCGGCGCGTCGCGACCATCACCCGTGCTTCACCGCACGCGCTGCGTCACGCGTTTGCCACGCACATGCTGGATCACGGGGCCGACCTGCGCACGGTGCAGGAGCTGCTCGGACACGCCAGCCTGTCGACCACGCAGATCTACACGCATGTATCGGTGGAACACATGCAGCGCGTCTACCGCAAGGCGCACCCGCGTGCGTGAACCTCGCGAGGATGCTGTGAAGTCGAATGCCGCCCGTTACAAGGTTCCGCCCGCGCGCGGCGTGGTATTTGCCTCCGCGCTGTTGACGTTCGCGCTGGCGTGCGCGGTTTCCGTGCCGCCGTCGGGTGGTCCCGAGGACAAGACGCCTCCTGGCGTCGCCGCCACCGTGCCGGCCCGCGATTCCAGCGGGGTCGATCCCGCGACGGCGATCCGCATCGAATTCAGCGACGACATGACGCGCGGTGCACTCGAGCGTTCGGTTCTGATCAGCCCGCCGATCATTTTCCAACGCGCGGGCTGGGATGGCCGGGCCCTGGTGATCGTGCCGGATGGCGGTCTGCAGCGCGACACCACCTACGTGGTGCGCGTGAAGGCCGGGTACCGCGACAGCCACGGGGTACCCGCGAAATCGCCCTACGAGTTTGCGTTTTCGACCGGGGCCGTGCTCGACACCGCGCGCATCGAAGGTACCGTGCGTTTCAAGCGCGAGCCGTCGGGGCGCGCCGTCGTGCGCTGCTTCCGCGTGCCGCGCACGGATGAATTCGACGCCGCCGCCACGCGCCCCGACCGCGAGAGCGAGACGCGTCCGGATGGGACATACAGATTGCGTTACCTCCCCGCGAATGACGCCCGCTTCGTGCTGTTCACGTTCCTCGACACCAACGGCAACGGCGTGTACGACGCACCCGGCGAGCCGTCGCTCGCGTTCCCGGATACAATATTCCTGACGAACGCGGTGCCGGTCGTGTCAGGAGTCGACATGACCATCATCGATCCCAACGAGCCGGCGACGGTCTCGGGCGTGGTCGACAACCAGGCCGGGTTCGACAGCGTCCGCGTGTCGATTCGCATGACCGCTCTCGACGACAGTACACGCGTGCCGCTGTACACGCTGTGCGATGAGAAGGGCGCGTATACATTCGCACGTGTGCTGGGCGGGGCGTACCGCCTGCGCGCGTTTCTGGACATACAGCCCGACAGTACCTGCGGCACGTTCGTGTGCGGAGACAGCACTGCCGCGCCGTGCGCCGAGCCGTTCGTCGACCTGGCCGACACGCTGCGGGTCGCTCCCGGCACGGCGGTGACGGTGCCGGCCCTGGTGCTGCGCAAGCGTGAGGAGCCATGAGAGTAACCGTCACCAAAATGAACGGGTCTGGAAACGATTTTGTCATGATCGACAATCGTGACCGGGAACTGTCGCTCGATGGCCCGCAGGTGGCCGCGCTGTGCGACCGCCGCAGAGGTGTGGGCGCGGACGGTCTGATCCTGCTCGAGCCGGCGAACGGGTACGACTTCTTCATGCGTTTCTTCAACGCGGACGGCAGCCCGGCGGAAATGTGCGGCAACGGGGCGTGTTGTTCCTCGTACTTCGCCGCCGCACTCGGGCACGGCGTCGCGTCCGGCGAAGGTACGCGCATCCATTTTCTCACTGGTTCGGGACCGGTGGAGGCCCTGGTGCGCGGTGACCGTGTGTCGGTGCGCCTGATGGATGCGCGGGGCATGCGCCGCCATGTGCCGGTCGCGGTTGCGCCGGAGGGCTCCGACGTGCATTTTATGACGGTCGGCACGCGGCACGCGATCGTTCCGGTGGTGGACGCCGCCGCGATGACCGGCGACGAGGTCGTGCGCTGGGGACGCACGCTCCGTAACGACCCCACCTTTGCCCCGCAGGGCGCGAACGTCAATTTTGCGTCGATCGCCGCGGACGGCCGTGTCGTGCTGCGCACCTACGAAAAGGGTGTCGAAGCCGAAACGCTGGCGTGTGGAACCGGGTCGATCGCGGCCGCGGTCCTGTTTGCGCACGAGGGCCGGCTCGCCCCTCCGGCGCGCATCCTGCAGCGCAGCGGGGACGAATTGCGCGCCGCGTTCGTCCTGACCGATGACGGGGCATGCGATGTCGTACTGGAGGCGCCGGTCGCGGTGAATTTTGTGGGAACCACGGACATCTGAACAGCACCTCATGTCGAAGCGGCTCGTCACGTTGGTTGTCTGGGCG
>DASUGO010000020.1:0-7386 GCA_036273975.1 Candidatus Krumholzibacteriia bacterium | reverse complement strand
GCGCGGCGAACGCCGACGGCGGCTCGGGAGTGTTGATGAGAAGGAGGCCACCGGGTACGAGGCCGGCGATTACGTCGTCGCAGAGGAGTGTGGGATCGAGCACCAGCAGGTGATCGGGATGGTAGACCTTGTTGCGGTTGGTAATGGGTTCGTCGCTGACGCGGGTATATGCACGAACCGGGGCGCCGGAACGTTCGCCGGCGTAGTCACCAAAGGTCTGCACGCTCTTTCCGAGCCGGGCGTAGATGGCGGCGAGGATCTTGGCGCATGTAACTCCGCCCTGCCCACCGCGCCCATGAAGCCGGATTTCCAGTGCCATGTGTTTGCGGCCCTCCGATGCCGTGGCTTCCGCACTCAAATATACCTATTTCAGAGCTTATTGTCCGTAATTATTTGCCAGAAGTGGTAACCTGGTGCCGGTAAATACTTTATGAGGGTGTCGCCCCGGCGCCATCTCCGGGCGTGACACCCACATGGGGGTGTGCGACTATCAGCCTGATCGCACCCATGCAGACGACGTCAAAACCGCTCGTTCACGAGACCACCTACCGCAAGCGAAACCCCGTGGGATGGGTGCACCGCAACCGTCTGCGCGCGGTGACCGGGGCGTTCACCCGCTATGCGTCTCCGGGCGCTGCATCCTGGCTAGACGCGGGGTGCTCCAACGGCTTCATCATCACCGAAATTCTCGCGACAAGTCCCGGCCGCTTCGGTCGCATCCTGGGACTCGACAGAAGTCCAGAATTGATCGAACGTGCCCGCGCGAAGAACATCCCCGGCGCGCGCTTTGATACCTTCGACCTCAACGCCGTGCAACCCGCCACGGAGCACTTCGACGTGGTCACATGTCTGGAGACGCTGGAGCATGTCGGTAACCTGCCGAACGCGCTTGCGAACCTGGTCGACCGCGTGGAGGTGGGTGGCCTGCTGCTCATCTCGATTCCCAACGAGACCGGCCTGCCCGGACTCGTCAAGCTGGCGGGCCGGGCCGCGGTGCGGCGCAATCCCTACGAGGACTTCTTCGCGGACGGCGGCCGTGCCCGCTACGTGACGCGCCTGTTGTTGAACCGCCGCATCGATGGATTCCGCAAGCCGGGCCGGAGCGGCTATGGCCCCCATCTGGGGTTCGACTACCGCGCGCTGGAGGATCACATGCGGGACGTGCACGTGACGACGGGCGTGCTGGAGCCGTGCGGACGCGAGATCACGACGCTCGGCATGAACGTGTTGCTCGCGTACCGCAAAACGCGGAAGAACCGCTGATCCTCGATCGTCCTTCACCAGATTGGTTTTTTGTGACGCGCACCGGCAAATGATGCAATCGCATCATGGCGTCCACCCCGGTGCCCGGGCATACTACTGAGTGGCAAGTGTCCCATTGAGTCTGACCGGAATCGCCTTCTGGCGTCCCTCTCTCGGAAGCCTGGCGGAATCAAACCGGTCAGAAGATTGACGGCGCCGGGAAAACGTAACCACCCACGTCCCCACCGGCGCCGTCGCCTTTTGTTTCCGGCCGCAACTACTTCAGCAACACGAGCCGCTGGCTGAACGTTTCTCCGGCACAGGACAGGCGTGCAAAATAGACACCGCTCGCCACCGGTTTCCCGGTCGACGAAGCACCGTCCCAGGACGCCGTGTGCGAACCCGGCGGCAGCTCGTCGTCGAGCACCGTCGTGACCAGCGCGCCCGTTGTGTCATAGACGCGTAGCACGACGCGCTGCGGACCGGCGCCGGGTGTTCCGCCGACGACGAACGGAATCGTTGTCGTGGGATTGAACGGGTTGGGATAATTCTGGTCCAGGCGGCTTCGGCCGAGCCCCGGCGTGTCACCGACATCTGTCACCGTGATCGTGAGCGTGGTGCCCAGGCACTGCAACGCGTGCGCCAGGTGGAGAACGCGCGCGGGGACGGGTGATGGCACGACGGTGAGAATGTTGTCAAAGCTGAAACCGGCCAGCATGACGGAATACTGACCGCCATTGCCATTTGTCCCGCGCTGCTGAAGAACCGCGCCCTGCGACGTCGTACTTTCATAATACATGTCGACGTTCGCCAGCCCGGCCGCCTGCAGCACATCGTAGCACTGCATGTCGGGGCAACCGCAGCGCAACTGGAAATGGTCCGCGATGCCCATCGGGTTCTTGAACCACGTGTTGGGCAGGTTGCCGGTCACGCCGGGATGAACCGCCATGATGTCCCGGTGACAGCAATTGGTCACATTAAAATTGAGATAGGTCGACCGGAAGCTGACCGCCGGCGGACCAAACTGGGCTTCCCACTCGCAGGCCAGATTGTCGCCGGACAGATACACGCCACCGGGCGTCGTCCGCTGGCCGACGAAGTCGAGCAGCAGACTCCAGTCGCTGCCGGTGTGGCAGACACCGGGAACGTACCCGTCGTCGATGGTCGACGCCTCCAGCGCGCCGCTCGACCAGATGATCACATTGTAGAAGGGGATCAGCAGCGAAGCGGTCTTGCCGAAGGGAACCCGGTCGCCAAGGCTGTTGTGGTGGTCGCCCGCCGGGTCGCGGACGTCGAAGCGATCGACCTGGTCCGCGATTTCGAGCAGCTCGAATGCCGAGTCGAAGAATTGCTGGGTCTGCGTGCCGTCCGTATGGTCGACATAGAGGATATCGCCACCATGGTAACGCGCACCGGGTCCGGGCAGGCAGGTCACTTCCATCGGCTTCAGTTCTGCCGTCGACAGAGACGTGGTCGTCCCCGTGAACTCGCTCCAGTAGGTGGCCGCGAGCGATGCATCGACCGCGCCGAAGAAATACTCGATGACGTCGCCGGCGTGGAATACATTGTCGGCAAGGTCAAAGTAGAACTCGTCGGGGTCGGCGCCCGGGCCGGCGAGAAAGCGGTGGTAGCCTCCCGGGGTGTCCGAACCGGTATAGGGATAGCCCGTCAGGTCTTCCATGTCCGGCCCACTCTTGACGGGCGTGCAACGCGCAAACAGGTACACCGCCGGCCGGTTGTCACTGCCCGTAACCACGAGATCATTGGCCAGCCCCGCGGGAGCGGTAACCGTGGCGATCGCCTCGTCGCCGGGGACGATGGATATGTTGGTGGCGTCGGTGTTCTCGGCGCGATCGATTCGCACCGGATTCGCCAGCAGCCCGCCGTCGGGAAGGTTGTCCTGGAACAGCGAGTAGGGCTGGACCGCCCATATGGGACCGGGATCCTGCTGGACGCGCACCAGTTTGACGTTGGTAAACAGCGGAGCGTTGCTGTGACACGCGCCGCTACCAGCGATGCCGCAGAACGCCTCGCACAGGTCATAGCATCCGAGCGCGATCTGGATGAACTGAGCGCCGGGCTCCACGCAGTCCGTAACGTCGAAGACCCGCTCGTGCCAGCGCTTGTCGTCGCCGTAGTAGACGAAGCTGTCGCTGCACCACGCGCTCCAGCAGCTGCCGTCCGCCGAGGTGCGAATCTTCCAGTCATAGAACACCACATTGTCGAGAGGAAGGTCGAGGTAGACGCAGAAGCTGAGCAATGTCTTGTCCCCGGTTCCGACGTAGGGAAGTACGGGTGAGTGGATTTCGTTCATCTGGTACTGCCCGAACGCGTTGCCAAAGGGCGTCGCGGGAATGGCCGGTTGGCCGCCGCAGCTGTAATTGTCCGGCGAGCCGCACGCGAAATTCCACGCACATCGCTTCTGGGCGCACGGATCTTCCTGGAATGGATTCGCGACCAGACACGCGTAGTCGCCAAACGCCTGCGTGCACGCAGACCAGTCGCCGTCCGACGTGACGTTGGCCAACTGGGGTTCCGCTTCGAAATCCTGATAATCGATGGGGCCGTTGGCGTCGGAAACATCCAGATTGTCCAGGATGACTGCGCCGTCGGTGCACCACAGGCCATCGACATCGGACCACGCCCCGTCCGACTTGAAGACAAAGCGGAGTTTGACTTCGCCGGTGGGCAGGCTCGCCGAGGGAATGACGTGACTCTCGTGCTGCGGTCCCCCGGTGCCCGAATACGACGTCACGTCGACCCACGCGCCACCATCCCAGTACTGGAAGTACGTGACGTCGTATGAAGGCTCGGAGTCGAAACAGATATCGTAGCTCACCGTGACGTCTCCGGATCGGGTAAACGTATCGGATTCCCAGCACTGCTCCCAGCCGTTGCCGTATCCCGGCATGCACCCCGCGAGGCAGCCGCTGACCGGGTCGAGGCGCGTGCCGCACCACAGCGACTTGGCGCCCGCGATCGGCACGTACTTGCCGGTACCGAGGTCATTGAAGTTGTCGATATGGAAGAACAGACCCTGGTCGCCCGTCAGGTCGACGCTGGTCCAGCCCTGCGGACTACACGCCCCGCTGCCGGTGCTGAAGGTGAAATACCCGAGCACGGTCGTGCTGGCGGCTGCGTGGGTAAACGGAGCCGGGCCGGGTTCACCGGGCCGCCAGGTGGAGAGATTGTCCTGAATACCGCCGCCGTCGCGCTGGATCTTGACCTGGGGTGCGACCCGGCGGGCGTCCGCCTCGGATGGAGGAGTGAGGGTCAGAAGGAACAGGGCGAACCAGAAACATGCACAGCCTTGATAAATCCGCATCATGACCTCCCCGCGCGTACGCGTTGCGGCGCCGCTTTGGCAGACGTGGACATCAACGTGGATATATCCGAGTTTATCGACGAAGCCGGAGAGCGTCGACCCGCAACTGAACCGGCCCGGCGCGAGGCGCGACGTGGGGGCTAAATTCGGATAAATGGCTCCGAAAAATAGATTGCGGGTGTTCAACCATTCGCCTACACTCCGAATGGGACGGGAAATGGCCCCGCCCATGGAAGAGAGGCAACATGCCGCAGGCAACGCAGAAGCGCGCTAAGGCGCGTGCTGACAACAGGAAAGCAGCTCCGTCCCCGAAGACATCACCCCGCGAGACCGGTCGATCACCGCGGCCGTTGCGGTGTTGCGACGGCAACGAGGCCGCCGCCCACGTGGCGTATCGCGCCAGCGAAGTCATCGCGATCTACCCGATCACGCCCTCATCGACGATGGGGGAACTCGCCGACGAATGGGCCGCGCACGGACTGTCCAATGCGTTCGGCAGCGTGCCGCGCGTGTTCGAGATGCAGAGCGAGGGCGGCGCGGCGGGTGCGGTGCACGGCTCGCTGCAGGCCGGCGCGTTGACGACCACGTTCACCGCCAGCCAGGGCCTCCTGCTGATGATCCCCAACATGTACAAGATCGCCGGGGAACTCACGTGCACGGTGTTCCACATCGCCGCGCGCTCGGTGGCCACGCACGCGCTCTCGATCTTTGGCGACCACAGCGACGTGATGGCCACGCGCCAGACCGGATTTGCCATCCTGTTCTCCGCGAACGTGCAGGAGGCGATGGACCTCGCGCTCGTGGCCCATACCGCCACGATGGAGTCGCGGGTTCCGTTTCTGCACGCGTTCGACGGTTTCCGTACCTCGCACGAGATTCAGAAGATCGACGTGCTGTCCGACGACGACATTCGCGCGCTGATCTCCGCCGAGTCGATCCGCGCGCACCGCGAGCGGGCGCTCTCGCCCGACCATCCGGTGATCCGCGGCACCGCGCACAACCCCGACACGTACTTCCAGGCGCGCGAGGCGGCCAATCCATTCTATGCCGCGGTTCCGGACAAGGTGCAGGCTGCGATGGACGCGCTCGCCGCGCGCACCGGGCGCGCGTATCACCTGTTCGACTACACCGGCGCCCCCGACGCGGAGCATGTCGTTGTTGCCATGGGTTCGGGCGTCGAGACCATCGAGGAGACCGTGCGTCACCTGGCTGCCGACGGAAAGAAGGTGGGTGTCGTCAAGGTCCGCCTGTTCCGGCCGTTCGCGTCGGAGCGCCTGGTCGCCGCGCTGCCAACGTCGGTCAGGACGGTGAGCGTGCTCGACCGCACCAAGGAGCCGGGCGCCGCCGGCGAACCGCTGTACCAGGACGTGGTCACCGCGCTGCTCGAAGATGCGCAGGGCCCCGCGCCGCGCTTCCGCACGACACCGCGCGTGCTCGGCGGCCGCTACGGACTCTCATCGAAGGAATTCACACCCGCGATGGTGAAGGCCGTGCTGGACAGCGCGGCCGGGAAGTCACCGAAAAATCATTTCACGATCGGCATCCACGACGACGTCAGCCACACCAGCCTGGAATGGGATCCGTCGTTCACCATCGAACCGAGGAGTGTGGTGCGCGCGCTGTTCTGGGGCCTTGGCTCGGACGGAACGGTGGGCGCCAACAAGAACTCCATCAAGATCATCGGGGAAGAGACCGACCGCTACGTCCAGGGCTACTTCGTGTACGACTCCAAGAAGGCGGGCGCGCGCACGGTGTCCCACCTGCGCTTCGGTCCCGATCCCATCCGCAGCCCGTATCTCATCGAGCAGGCGGATTTCGTGGCCGTGCATCAGTTCGGCTTCCTCGGCCGCTACGACGTGCTGGCCAGCGCGCGCACGGGCGCGACGCTGCTGCTCAACGTTCCCGTGGCACCCGCGGACGTGTGGGGCAGCATTCCCGCCTCCGTGCAGCGCGAGATCATCGAGAAGGAGCTCCGTGTTCACGCCATCGACGCGTATGCGCTGGCGCGCGAGAACAACATGGGCGTGCGCATCAATACGATCATGCAGACGGCATTCTTCGCGCTCTCGGGCGTGCTGCCGGCGGCGGAAGCGATCGCCTGCATCAAGGACGCGATCACGAAGACCTACGGCAAGCGCGGCGAAGCGGTGGTACGCGCCAACCACGCCATGGTGGACGCCGCCGTCGCCCACCTGCACGCGGTGGACGTGCCCGGCAGCGCGCCATCGGCGTCCGCGCGCACGCAGCCCGAGGCGTCGTTCGTCGAGCGGCTGCTGGCCGGCGAAGGCGATCTGTTACCCGTGAGCGCATTCCCGCCCGACGGCACCTACGCAACCGGCACCACGGCCATCGAGAAACGGAACATCGCGCTCGAAGTGCCGCTGTGGGAGCCCGACCTGTGCATCCAGTGCGGCAAGTGCGTGATGGTGTGCCCGCATTCGGTGATCCGTGGCAAGGTGGCGGACGAAAAGGCGTTCGCAACGGCCCCGCAGGGATTCCAGCACGAGAAGGCACGCTGGCGCGAACTCGACGGACTCCACTACACGCTGCAGGTATCGGCCGATGACTGCACCGGTTGCCGCCTGTGCGTGGAGATATGTCCCGCACGCGACAAGAGCAACGTGGCGCGCAAGGCCATCAACATGCTGCCGCGCGACGCGGTGCGCGCCGACCACGCTGCGCACTGGGACTACTTCCTGCGCCTGCCGGAGGCGTTCCCGCCCGCGGAAGCCGAGGCGCACGGCCTGGGCATCAGCAAGGTCAAGGACGTACAGCTGCGCACGCCGCTGTTCGAATTCTCCAGCGCGTGCGCCGGTTGC
>DASUGO010000019.1:0-2159 GCA_036273975.1 Candidatus Krumholzibacteriia bacterium | reverse complement strand
CGAACCGGTGCCGGTTGCGCGCACCGGCTACGTGCTGGTGATCACCGCCGGTACCACGGACATTCCGGTGGCGGAGGAGGCCGCGATCACCGCGACGCTACAGGGTTGCAACGTGGACCGCATCTTCGATGTGGGGGTCGCGGGCGTGCACCGCCTGCTGGCATACCAGTCGATGATCGAGGAGGCCGACGTGCTGGTGGTGGTCGCAGGTATGGAAGGCGCGCTGGCCAGCGTGGTCGCGAGTCTGACCAAGGCCCCGACCATCGCGGTGCCCACCAGCGTGGGCTACGGCGCGAGCTTCGGTGGCCTGGCCGCGTTGTTGTCGATGATGACGAGCTGCGCGTCCGGCGTGACCGTGGTGAACATCGACAACGGCTACGGCGCGGGTTGTGCGGCGGCGATGATTGTCGCCAAGGCGCACGAGATTGCGCACAAGAACGCGCGCGAGCTGGAACGCGGATGAGCCGCGCGCTCGTCCTCGACGCGTTCTCCGGCGCGGCCGGCGACATGCTGCTTGCGGCGTTGATCGACGCCGGCGCCTCCATCGAAACGCTGCGCGAAAACGTCCTCTCCATCCCGGCGCTGGCCCGTGTCAGCGTCGACACGGAAACCGTGCGCCGTGGCGCGTTTGCGGCCCCGCACCTCACGGTGAAACTCCCGCACGAGCACGCCCACCGGCATCTGAAGCACGTCGTCGAAATCATCGATTCCGCGCCCGCGCTGAGTGAACGCGCGCGCACGCGCGCAAAGGATGCCTTCGCGCGCCTCGCCGCGGCGGAGGCACGTGTACACGGCACCACCGTCGAGAAGGTGCATTTTCACGAGGTGGGCGCGCTGGACGCGATCCTCGACATCGTCGGGTTCTTCGCGTGCGCCGACGCACTCGGAATCGACGCATTCCACTACACGACCCTCGCGCTGGGCCGCGGCGGGAGCATCCACGGCGACCACGGCGAGATGCCGGTACCCGCGCCGGCCACGCTCGAACTGCTCGCGGGTCACGAAGTGGTCTATTCCGAGCGCCGCGAGGAGCTCATCACGCCCACCGCGGCGGCGATCATCGCCGCGGTGTTCACGCCGCTGCCGCGCGGCGCGCGCGTGGTGCAGGAACGGGTGGGTTACGGCGCGGGGACACGGGAGTCCGCGGGCATGCCCAACGTGGTCCGCGTGTCGGTTGCGCGCATCGTGCCGCTGCCGCGGCTGGTGGTCATCGTGCGCTGCACCATCGACGACATGAACCCGGAACTCTACGGCGACGCGATGCAGCGCCTCTTCGAGGCGGGCGCGCTCGAGGTGTACTACACCCCCGTGATGATGAAGAAGAACCGCCCCGGCGTCGAAGTCACCGTCATCTGCGAAGAGCACGGCCTGGACCGCGTCAGCGACTTCCTGCTCACCAACACCACCACGCTGGGGCTGCGGGTCGCGCGCGAGGAGCGCGTCGAGCTGGAACGCACCTCGGCGCTGGTCGACACCGCGCACGGCCCGGCGCGCGTCAAGGTCGCGGTGCTTCCGGGCGGCGGTGAGCGCGTGAGTCCGGAGTACGAGTCGTGCCGCGAGATCGCCGCGCGCACCGGCCTCCCGCTGCTCGAGGTATTCGAACTGGTCCGGCAGGCGTGGCACGCCCGCCGCGACGCGTAAACCCGGGCGGCCGCCGTGGGCCGCACCCGCCATCCCATGACTGCTTCTCTCATCTCCGTCCGCGACGCCGTGGTTATCTATCCATCCGGTGAACAGCCGGCGCTGGATCGCGTGTCGCTGGACATCGTGCCCGGGTCGTGGACCGCGGTGACCGGGGCAAACGGGTCCGGCAAGAGCACGTTGCTGGGCGTGATCGCGGGGCTGATTCCGTTGCGCTCGGGCGGCGTTGTGCACGGGGGCGGCGCGGCGTGTCGCGTCGCGATGCTGATGCAGGATCCCGACAACCAGTTCGTGGCATCCAGCGTTGCGCAGGAACTCGCGCTGTCGGCGGCGTCGGAAGCACCGGCGCGCGAAGCGCGGATCCGCGAAGCCGCGGAGCGGTTCGGGCTGGGCACGGTACTGGATCGAAACCCGCACCGGCTGTCGGGTGGCGAAAAACAGCGTCTCGCGCTGGCGACGGTGTGGCTGGAGAATCCCGACGTCCTCCTGCTCGACGAACCCCTGGCCTACCTCGATCC
>DASUGO010000018.1:0-5318 GCA_036273975.1 Candidatus Krumholzibacteriia bacterium | reverse complement strand
CCTTGCGCGCCCTCGGTGCCGGGAAGCGCGTGCGCGTC
This sequence comes from Candidatus Krumholzibacteriia bacterium, assembly GCA_036273975.1. Classification (GTDB taxonomy): domain Bacteria; phylum Krumholzibacteriota; class Krumholzibacteriia; order WVZY01; family JAKEHA01; genus JAKEHA01. The sequence goes on along the minus strand of DASUGO010000018.1, from coordinate 5,280 downwards.
ATCCCCGCCCAGCGAGCGCACCCACAACTTGTCCGGCCCTTCGCCGTCACGCGCACAGAACGCGATGGTCGTGCCGTCGGGAGAAATCGCGAGTGGCAGCGGTTTGTCGATGCTCGACGAGAACAACACACCCTTCGGTGGCTGCAGGTACGCGTGTACCGACGGCGCCACGGGCCGGGGGCGCGTCGCGACGAACGCGAGCGCGCCCGCGGCCAGCACCGCCACCGCCGCGACGATCCACGCCAGCCGCTCGCGGCTCTTGCGCCGCGCCGACACCGGCTTCGGCACACCGGCCTGCGAACCACCCTCGGTGATCCACGAAATCTGCAGCTTGATGTCGTGCGCGCTCTGCAACCGGTCCGCGGGGTCCTTGGCAATACACGCGGTGACGAGGCGGTCGAGCGCGGGCGGCGTCATCGGCGCCACCTGCGAGATCGGCGCGGGCTGCGTCCCCATGATGGAGGTGATCAACGACGCCTGGCTGTTGCCCTGGAAGGCGCGTTTGCCGGTGGCCATCTCGTAGAGCACACAGCCGTAGGCCCAGATGTCGGCGCCCGCGCCAGCTTCCTTGCCCTCGAGCTGCTCGGGCGCCATGTACTGGAACGTGCCGACGATGGTCCCCTCCGCGGTGAGCGGCTGCGCCATGGTCGGCGACTGCGTGAGCGCGCCGATGGTCACGCCGCTGTCCTTGCCGGTTCCGGTCATGCCGGTTGCGCGCGCGAGCCCGAAGTCCATCAGCTTGGCACCCGCTCGCGTGAGCATCACGTTGCCGGGCTTGAGGTCACGGTGCACGACCCCGGCGCGGTGCGCCTGGTCCAGCGCGTCGGCAATTTCGGAACCAATGCGCAATACCTCGTTGATCGGGAGCGGACCTTTCTGGAGCCGCGTCGCAAGTGTCTCGCCGTCGATCAACTCCATCACGATGAAGTCGACGTCGCCCTCGCGGCCGACATCGAACAGCGTGCAGATGTTGGGATGGTTCAACGCGGAAACGGTCTTCGCCTCGCGCTCGAAGCGCGCGCGCACCTCCGGGTGCGCCGACAGATGCTCGGGCAGCACCTTGATGGCCACGTCGCGGCCGAGGCGGGTATCGCGCGCGCGATACACCTCGCCCATGCCTCCGGCGCCGAGGGGCGAGAGGATTTCGTAGGGGCCAAAACGGGTGCCGGGGGTCAGGTTCATGGGTATGGGGTGCTAGCGTAACCGATTGTCGGCTGGGTGTCTACGCTGCAGGGGCGTCAGGACGGCGGCGAATGGGAAGGTGAGTGCGGTACCCGCTACTCCCGGGTCGGAAATGCGGGATGGAGGGACGGATCGCGGCCGGTCAGCGCGCGTCGAGCGCGGTCGTCCAGTTGATGTCGATGACGATGGCCTTGGTCTGCGCCTCGCCCACTTCGACCGTGGCCAGGAACGTCTGGTGATCGGGCAGGGGCTGCATCGCGATGACGTGTTCGTCAGCCCGAAACAGGTCCCGCGTGCGACCGGCCTTGAAGGTCTGCCCCGCCGCCACGTCGACCACGCGCACCACACCGTCGCTGCCGTCCGTGAGAATTTCGCGGCCGTCGCGCGACCACCAGAACGGCTGACTGGTATCGGCCGTGCCCATCCCGGACAGAACCTGGCGCGATCCTCCGTCCGGGAACGCGCGCACGCACAGCTCGTAGCGGCCGGTCTCATTGGTGTAGTAGGCAAACCAGCGGCCGTCGGGCGAGAACGCGCCCCCGCCTTCGTTGAACGGGGTCTGCACCAGCGGCTGCGGCGTGCGGTCCCCATCCACGTCGATCATCCACACGTCCCACCCGGTATCGCGGTCGTTCTGCTCGAACGTGAGGTAGCGGCCATCGGGCGACCATGCATACGGATTCTTGAACAGCGCCCCGCCATTGCCATAGAGCAATTCAGACTTGCCGGTGCCGGCGTCGAACAGAAGCAGATCCGCCGGACCATTGGTCATGTTGGTGGCAACCAGCCGCCGGCCATCCGGAGACCACACCACACCCACGCCAGAGGCCAGCGGCTTGAACGTGAACCGGCTCGCCTGACCCGTGGTGAGATCCATCATCCACAAATCGGTCTCGGCGGCTCCGTTGCGGCGCTGAACCAGCGCACGTTTGCCGTCGGGCGCCACGCTCACGCCGGTCCATTCGCCCACCGGGAGCGAGTACATCTTTACCACGCGGCCGCTCCGGTCGAGCATCGCGAGCTGCGATCGCGTCGGCGTGCCGCCCCAGTACGCCAGCACACCGTTCTGGGACGCGGACGCGATGCGCGCCGAATCGTGCCCGCCGAGCACCGGCGCGTCGCCGATGGTGACCGGTTTTCCGGCGACCTCGCCCTTCTTCACGTTGATGCGTTGCGCAATCAACCGTTCCTTCTCGAGCGTGATCAGCCAGTCCGGCGCCGCGAAGACCGGTGCGGCACCGGCCAGCATCAGGAACGTGCGTTCGCCCGATCCGAGGTGGCCGAGGAATATCGGGAACGCGCCCTCACGGCGCGGCAAAACCGAAAACGTAAAACGATTCCCGTCGGGAAGAAAATTCGGAAAGCGCAGCGCATTCTCGCCGCTCGCCGAGTCTGGACGCAGAATCAGCTCCGGTGTGCCACCGTCGGCCGACACGCTGTAGAGCGGACCGGCGGCGTACGGTGCGAAGACGATGGTTCCGTCGCCCCATGCGCCACCGCGGGGATCGGGCGCGTCGCACAGGTTCTCCACGCGCCCGCTGTCCAGACTGACGCGCTTGAGCTTGCCGTCAGCAAAGAAACCAATCCAGTGCCCGTCGGGCGACCAGAACGGTTGCTCGGCGTGCTCGGTGCCGTCCATCACCCTGGGCGTCAATTCGTCGAGCGGCCGCAGCCACAGCCGCGCGGTTCCGGTGGAGTCGACGCCCACGAACGTGAGAGCGCCCCCGTCCGGGGCAATGGCAAACGAGAAGGCGGCGAGGGAGAGACGCGCGTTGGCGGGTTCGGGAATCAGCAGGCGCGTCCGCATGGCGTGGGCGGCGTTGCCCCCGCGGGAACCGCCTATAATGGAGGGCGCCCACGCCGCGGCCGCCGCCAGAACGGCCAGTGCGGCGACGATCCACGCCACCGGCGCCTTGCGTCGATGCGTCAGACCCGGCATCGCAACGGCCGGCGAGGCCGACGACGAGGGGGTTTCACCAATCCACTGCAGCTGCAGCTTCACGTCGTGCGCGGTCTGAATGCGGTCGTCGGGATCCTTCGCCAGCAGCGTGACGACGAGACGGTCGAGCGCGGGCGGTGACATCGGCGTCAGCTCGGCCATCGGCCGCGGCGTGTCGCGCATGATCGAACTGATGAGGCTGGCCTGCGTGGCGCCGTCGAACGCGCGCTTGCCGGTGGCCATTTCGTACAACACGCATCCCAGCGCCCACAGGTCGGAGCGCGCGTCGGCTTCGCGGCCCTCGAGCTGCTCGGGCGACATGTACTGGAACGTGCCGACAATCGTGCCCTCCGCGGTGAGCGGCTGGCCGACGGTCGGCGAATGCGTGAGCGCGGTCTCGCCGGTGGCGCCGCCGGCACCGGCCAGCCCGGCGCTGCGCGCGAGACCGAAGTCCATCAGCTTGGCGCCGGCCTTCGTGAGCATCACGTTGCCGGGCTTGAGGTCGCGGTGCACGATGCCGGCGCGGTGCGCCTTGTCGAGCGCGTCCGCGATCTGCGATCCGATGCGGACGGCGTCGGCCAGCGGGAGCGCGCCCTTCTGCAGGCGCGTCGCGAGCGTGTCGCCCTCGACGAGTTCCATCACGAGGTAGTCGACGTCACCCTCGCGGCCCACGTCGAACAGCGTGCAGATGTTGGGATGGTTCAGCGCCGATACGGTCTTCGCTTCGCGTTCGAAGCGCGTGCGAACTTCGGGATGCGCCGAAAGATGCTCGGGGAGCACCTTGATGGCCACGTCGCGGCCGAGGCGGGTATCGCGCGCGCGATACACCTCGCCCATTCCCCCGGCGCCAAGCGGCGAGAGGATCTCATACGGGCCAAGTTTGGTTCCTGGAGACAGATTCATGGTGTGGTGCCTGCGAGCCTAACCGAAAGCGCGGGCCGTGTCCATGCTGCGCGGCTGCCGGGTTACCGCTTCAACGACGCGGCCACGCGCAGGATCGCGTCGAGACTGGCGGCGACGTCGGCGTCGGTGGTTGCCCACGACGAGACACTGATCCGCATCGCGGGTTTCCCCTGCCAGGTCGTGCCCCCGGCCCAGCAGGTTCCTTCGGCCTGGACGCCCGCGATCACGCGTTGTGTCTGCTCCGGAGTTCCAAACGACACCATCACCTGGTTCAACACCACGTCGTTCAAGACGTCGTGACCGGCGTCACGCAGGCCATCGGCAAACATGCGGGCCTGACGGCAGTGGCGATCGATCATGTCGGCGAGGCCCGATCTTCCGAGCGATCGCAATGCCGCCCACACCTCGATGGCACGCGCGCGGCGCGACATCTCCGGCGTGAACAGGTACGGATCGCGGGTTTCTCCGGCCACCAGATACGCGGCATTCGCCGACATCGCGGCGTTGAGCGGCTTGCGATCGCGCACGAACACGAGCCCGCTGTCATAGGGAACGTTGAGCCACTTGTGCGCGTCGGTGGATATCGAATCGGCGCGGTCGATCCCGCGGCACAGGTGGCGCAGCGCGGGCGACGCCGCTGCCCACAGACCAAACGCGCCGTCCACGTGCAACCACGCGCCGGTGCCGTCGAGACGCGCAGCGATCTCGTCGATGGGATCGAAGGAACCGGAATTCACGTTACCGATCTGCGCGCACACGATGCTGGGCCCCGCGATGGCGGGAAGCTTGCCCGCGAGCATCCGCCCCTCACCGTCCACCGGCACGCGCACCACGCGCTCACGCCCGAACCCGATCATGCTGAGCGCCTTGAGCAGGCTCGCGTGCACTTCGTCGCCCACGATCACCGTAATCGGCGGCGCGCCGAACAGCCCGTCGGCCTCGACGTCCCACCCGTGCGCCGCCAGCACCGCGTGGCGCGCGGCGGCGAGCCCGGTGAAGTTGGCCATCGTCGCGCCGGTGACGAAGCCCACGTCGGTGTCGGCGTGCAGGCCGAGCAGGTCGACCAGCCAGGCGCGGCACACCTTCTCGAGCGCGGTTCCCACCGGCGAGGCGACTTCGAGCCCGGCATTCTGGTCCCACCCGGCCGCGAGCACATTCGCGGCGACCGCGGCCGGCAGACTCCCGCCGATCACAAAACCAAAATAGCGGCCGCCGGCATTGGCGATGGTCGCGGGAGAACCGATGCGATCGAGTTC
>DASUGO010000017.1:0-4714 GCA_036273975.1 Candidatus Krumholzibacteriia bacterium | reverse complement strand
CTGCTACCGCCCGACGTGCGCACCCTGGGCGCGGCCCGGAAGGAACTGCGGGCACGACGGGCCGACACGGAGCGCGGCTTGCGGGTCGAATCCAACGGCGAGCTGACGTTCGCCGCGTTCGCGAAGGTCTACGGGGACGCCCGCGCTGCGGAGATTCCGGCGTCTATCGCCCGTGTGCGCGTGACCCTCAAGGCCGCGTGCGAGGTATTCGGCGCCATGCCCATCGACAAGGTGGCCCCGCTGCACGTGGAGCGGTTCAAAACCGCGCGACTTGGCGCGTGTGCCCCCGGAACGGTCAAGCGCGACCTGGCAGTCCTGCACGCACTCTTCCGGGCTGCTGTGCGTGTTTACAGCGTTCGCCGGGACAACCCGTGCGAACACGTGCGCGTCGGCAAGTATCAGGAAGCGGAACGCCGTGTACTGACGCTGGACGAGGAGCGGGCCTTGATCGACGCCGCAGCGCCACACCTCCGGCCATTCATCGTCGTAGCGATCCAAACCGGCATGCGGCTTGGCGAACTACGGTGCCTTGAATGGCGTGACGTGGACTTCAGCGCGAACCGTGTGACTCTGTGGACCACGAAGTCCCGCAAGGTGCAAACGGTCCCTTTGAACCGGATCGCACGGGAGGTATTGCTTTCGCTTCGCGGGTCAGGACGAGTCGGCCCCGTGTTCACGTTCGATGGGTGTGCGCTCAACAACCCGAAGAAAGGGATTGCAGGCGCCGCGCGGCGGGCCGGCATCGGCAAGGTGACGTGCCACGTGTTCCGGCACACTTGCGCTACGCGCTTGCTCCAGGCGGGCGTGGACATTCGGACCGTCCAGCAATGGCTCCGTCACGCGGACATTACGACGACAGCACGCTACCTGCGGTCGGCGGACCTGTCGGAAGCGGGCGAAAAACTCGCCGCGTTCAGTGAAAGTAACCCCGCACTAACCCCGGCGCTCGCCGTGGGCAATAATCCCAAGCCCGTAACTTATTGATGTGAATGGAGCTGGTGCGCGGATTTGAACCGCGGACCTGCGCATTACGAATGCGCTGCTCTACCAACTGAGCTACACCAGCTCCGAGAGGACAAGATTCGGTGGTTTCTACCGGGGGTAGCATACTCGTAAGTACGCTTTCGTGCAGCTCTTATAACACAGCCCGAGCAGCACTTGCCAGCAGTATTTGACCGGGTCCGACCGCCCCCCCCTCCATCATCCTTGACCGGAATGCGAGGAGGTGCTCAGAATACCCTGGATTGTCTTCGCCTTGGCCAGCGAGTACCCGGGAGGTCGTCGACGTCGATGTCATCATCCGCCCCCCCCCCCCAAGACACGATCCCGTCGCATTGTCGAAGCAATGGACGCAAGGTTCTACCCGGGGTACCAGCCGGAGTGGGACAACGCCGAAGGTCGCAAGATTCTCCTGTCGCTCCTCCAGAGAGATCATGTCGCTCTGGACGTCGGGGCGGGTGGCGGGGTCCGAAAATGGACGGATCTTCGAGGGCATGCTGCGCGCGTCGTCGGCATCGATATGGACCCACGTGTCCTCGAGAATCCGTATCTGGATGAGGCGCGAGTTGCGAGGGCCGATTCCATCCCCTATCCGGATACGACGTTCGATGTCGCATGGGCCTGGAACGTTGTCGAACATCTCGAGGATCCAACAACCGTCTTTCGCGAAGTCGCCCGAGTACTAAAACCCGGTGGCGTATTCTTGATCAAAACGCCGAACCTCTGGCACTACGTTACAACGCTATCTCGCGCCCTCCCGCACTCTCTTCACGAGAGGCTGGTATTCCGTGCGATGCGCAGACAAACCAAAGATATCTTCCCGACTCACTACCGCTGCAACACCGAACGAAGAATCCGGAGCCTCGCACGGGACACCGGTCTCCGGGTCCGGGTGATCTACCATCTGGAACCCCGGCCCGAATATCTCCGTTTCAGTCCGCTTACCTATCCATTCGGGATCGCCTACGAGCGCGCGGTCAATGCCAGCGGAGCTCTCGAGAAGTTCCGCGTCATCCTGATCGCGCTCCTCGAACGGCCCGTGTGACCTTCTGCACTCGGCGCGCCGATCGGGCGCGTGCGGGTGCGGGGCCGGGCAGCTCCGGGCACGTCAGCCCCTCTACAGCCCGCCCATGCCGGCGGCCTGGATGGCGTCCTGGTCGATGGGTGCCGTGGAGTCTCCGCTCACGGCCACGACGGTCCCGCCCTCCCCGACGATCACCTCGAGGGGGAAGCTCATCACCCAGCCATTCGACAGGAGCGCGGACTCGGCGTCGCGGTAGACGGCAAACTGGATGCCGGTGTCGGCGCGGAAGCGCGCGATCGCGTCCCGGGAGTGCATCGTAATTCCGATCACCTGGTCGACGCGGACGACGCCGTCGTTGATCGCGCGGTTCCACTTCTGCGCCATCTCGACACACGGCGGGCACTCGAGATCGAGTACGAGCACCACGCCCCCGTGGGTCAACATGTCGGTCGACGTGACGCTGTCGCCAGACTCCGATACGAGCGCAAACGGCGGCAGCACATCCCCCGCGTGCCAGGTCACCGCGGGTTGCACCACCTCCACCACGCGATGCGCCGCAATATATCGACCCACGAACATCCCGGCGCCCATGGCAATGACCACGATGGCGGCAATCGCTACATTCCGGCTGCTTGATGAAGCCATGCTGGTTCCCCCTGTGTGGTTGGTTGCCGGCGGCGGGGAGGGCCGGGATGAGGGGCCTCCCCGTCGCCGGGTTCAGGCTAGCAGTTCGCGCCCTGCGTGCACTGGATGGGTGCGCTCGCGTCGGGCTTGCACGACGTACCGAACGGCGTGACGCAGCACTTCAGCGGCACGCCGTTGCAGCTGCACTTGTAGTAGCACAGTCCCGCCTCGGCCTTCGTCGACGAGAAGCCCATGAACACACCCGCGGCAAACAGGGCCACGACCGCTCCCGAAATGAAGAGTTTACGCATCGAACGTCCTCCTTCAAGGAAGTTGACAGCAAACGCACACACCGGCCGACCAAACACGGCCCGGCGGACCGGACACAAACAGGAACGAGGTTCAAGCGGGCGTTGCGCCTGATCTCCCCTCTCCCCATTCACAGGCACCGCCGTTTGTATGTGAACCCGCAGTCTAGCCCGCACCCGGCGACCGGTGCAACCGGATACCCCGGTGGCGGGCACGGGGCTGCGCCGGTCCCGCTGCTTCCCAAACGGGCATGAGGGTTGCTGATACTTCCCTGACGTTCCTCTATCTGGAATATCGGAGCCCGGGCGGCCATGCGTCCACACATGAGCTGACCGCCATAACCAACTGTATGGAATGACGATATGAAACTGTCGCTTCCCCGCCTCCGCATGCCCGGCCGGCGCCGCAGCCGGCCCCGCTGGTGGATAGTTCTCGTCCCCGGCCTTGGCCTGATTCTCACCACGGCGGCGGTCGCCGGCGAATTGCACGGCGTCGTCCATCTGGTGAGCGACTCGGGCGCACCCCAGCAATCCGGGCTCGACCCCTATGCGGGCACACTGAGTTCCATCGGCAAGACGCAGGAGACACCGCTGCGCGGCGTGACGCCGCGCGACGTGGTGGTCTACCTGACCGGCGCCCCCGCGCATGTCGCACCGGCGCCCGGCGCGGGCAAGCCGGCGCTGCGCCAGATCAACCAGTCGTTCGAGCCGCACGTCCTCGGGGTCCCGGTGGGCACCACCGTCGACTTCCCCAACATGGACCTCGTGTACCACAACGTCTTTTCCTACTCGAAGACCAAGCGCTTCGACCTGGGCTACTACGGCAAGGGCAAGTCCAGGCGCGTCACGTTCGACAAGCCGGGCATCGTGCAGGTCTTCTGCGACATTCACTCGACCATGTCCGCCTACGTGCTGGTGGTCGACACGCCGTTCGTCACCCAGCCCGGCGACGACGGCGCGTATCACTTTACCCATCTCCCCAACGGCACCTACACCCTCAAGGTGTGGCACCCGGACCTGGGAGAGCGGTCGATGACCGTCACCGTGGGCGACATTGTGTCCACGGTCGACGTGAACCTGTAAGCGCGAGGAGCCGGCTGCCGTCATGTTTCGCTTTGGATCACTGCGCACGCGTATCATCGTCCTGACGACGATCCCGCTGATCGCCATCCTGGTGATGATCCTGCTGTCGGCCGTGCAGACGGCCAACACGGCGGTGCGCAAGCGCGTCCACGAGAGCCTCACCGAGTCCGGCTCGGTGTTCGTGCAGCTGCTGACTTCAAGGCGCAACGAGCTGGTCAACATGACGCAGGTGACGGTGCGCGACCCACGCTTTTTCGCCCCGTTTTCGATTCCCGAGTCCGAACGCGGCGCCGAGTTCAAGCCGACGCTCGAGGGACTGGGCCGCGATTTCCTGCGCATCACCGACGCCGATTTCATCGAGATCTTCGACGCCGACGGACACCTGATCAGCGGGATCTTGCGCGAGGAACCGCCCTTCGCCGTCGACCCGGGCATCCAGCAGGCGCCCGCGGGCCGCTCCGGTATCGAGGCGGCCATGAAGGGCTCCGCGGTGGCCGACTTCTATCAGCAGGGTGACGCCATCGTCGCCGCCGCGGTGGCGCCGGTCTTCGTGGCGCACCGGCTGGAAGCGATCGTCCGGCTGGGCAGCTACCTCGACGCCGACTTCGTGTCCGAGGTCAAGCGGCTCACCGGCGCCGACATCTGCCTTGCGCGCCACGGCATCGACTACGTCTCC
>DASUGO010000016.1:0-2083 GCA_036273975.1 Candidatus Krumholzibacteriia bacterium | reverse complement strand
ACTCCTCAAACGCCTCCAGCCGCGCACGCTTGTCCTTGGCGAGCAGCGCGCGCAGGTGGGGATACAGTTCCGCCCACTCCAGTTCCTCGTGCTCGATCACCGGGGCCGCCTCCAGCTGTGCGCGCAGAATCTCGCCCACCGTACCGACAAACGGCGCGCGGCCGGCGAGCAGTTCGTACAACGACACACCGAGGCTGTAGTAGTCCACCGCGCGCGTGAGGGGCGCTTCGCCGCGCACCACCTCGGGCGCCATGTACGCTGGGGTCCCGACCATCTGCACGCTGGCGCCGGTGTCGCGGCGGTGCGTGAGACCAAAGTCGATCAGCTTGACCAGCGGCATCGCCTCGCCGAACGCGGTGGTCCGTTTGACCAGCAGGTTGGCGGGCTTGATGTCCTGGTGCAGCACGTGGTGGTTGTGGACGAAGGTGAGGACTTCGGCAATCTGATACAGGATCAGCCACAGGTCGCGCGGGTGCGCGCGGAAGTACGCATCCAGCGGATCGCCATCGACGAGTTCCATGACGAGAAAGCGCCCGCCATCGTCGGTGAAGCCGTAGTCGTAGATCTCGGGCAGGTGGGGATGATGGAGCGAGCGCAGGATGCGGTACTCGTCCTCGAAGCGCGCGAGCGTTTCTGGCTCGCGCGCGTTCGCTGGCGTCAGCACCTTGGCCGCGCGGACGACGCCGCTGCGGCGGTCGCGTACCCGGAAGACGGTTGCCGCCGTGCCCGCGCCGATCGGCGCGATAACGTCGTAACGCTCCCCCAGGACGCGCAACCGCTACTCCGCGAGCCTCCGCATCACGGTGCGGAGAATCCCGCCGTTGCGGTAGTAGTCCACCTCGACCGGCGTGTCGATGCGCACGCGCGCCTTGAAACTCTTCGCGGCACCGCGGGCTGGCTGGGCGGTCACGGTGACCGTCGCGCCCGGCTTGACGTCATCGGAAAGACCGGTCACGCCGAACGTCTCGTCGCCCTTGAGTCCCAGCGACTCGGCGTTCTCGCCCTCGGCGAACTGGAGCGGCAGGATGCCCATGCCGATCAGGTTGCTGCGGTGGATGCGCTCGTACGACTCCGCGATGACCACCTTGATGCCGAGCAACGCGGGGCCCTTGGCGGCCCAGTCGCGCGACGAACCCGAGCCGTACTCCTTGCCGGCGATCACCATCAGCGGCACACCCGCAGCCTGGTACTTCACCGACGCGTCGTAGATGGTCATCTCCTGGTCGTCGAGGAAGCACTTCGTCCATGTGCCCTCGGAACCCGGCACCAGCCGGTTGCGCAGGCGGATGTTCGCGAACGTGCCGCGCACCATCACCTCGTGGTTACCACGCCGCGATCCGTAGGAGTTGAAGTCCTTCGGTTCGATGCCGTGCTCCATCAGGTACTTCGCCGCGGGCGACTTCTGCGCAATCGATCCCGCGGGCGAGATGTGGTCCGTCGTTACCGAGTCACCGAGAAGTGCGAGCACGCGCAGACCGCCGATGGGACCGATGGGCGCCGGCGCCTGGTCGGTGCCGGCAAAGAACGACGGCTCACGCACGTAGGTGCTCTTCGTGTTCCAGTCGTACAGCCCCTCGCCGCCACCCGGAATCTCATTCCAGGTCTCGTTGCCCTTGAACACGTCGCTGTAGCGTTCGACGAACGACTTGGCCTTGACCACCTGCGCCACCACGTCGCGTACCTCGGCCGTCGTCGGCCAGATGTCCTTGAGGTACACGTCGGCACCCTTGTCGTTCTTGCCGATCGGGTCCCTGTCGAGATTGATGTCCATCGTGCCGGCCAGCGCGTATGCCACCACCAGCGGCGGGCTGGCCAGGAAATTGGCGCGCGTCAGCGGGTGCACGCGGCCCTCGAAGTTGCGATTGCCACTCAGCACCGCGGCCGCCACCAGCGAGCCCTCTTCCACGGCCGCGGTGACCGCGTCCGGCAGCGGTCCGCTGTTGCCGATGCAGGTGGTGCAGCCGTAGCCCACCACTTCGAACCCGAGTTCGTCCAGGTAGTGCTGCAGCCCGCTCTCTTCCAGGTAATCGCTGACCACCATCGAGCCCGGCGCGAGCGACGTCTTCACGTACGGTTTCACGTG
>DASUGO010000015.1:0-9460 GCA_036273975.1 Candidatus Krumholzibacteriia bacterium | reverse complement strand
GCCGAACCGGTCGAGAAGTTCGGTGGTGGGTTTGAGGTTTCCTTCGTCGTTCTTGCTCCCGAGCAGAATTGCCACGGTTGGTGACTTCGCCATGTTCATCCTTTCCGGTTTTGGGTTCGTGAACCATCGATGTGCCGCCGTCCAATGTCGCTCCGCGAAAACGCGCCGTCAAATCCGACGCGCGCCACGAGCCGGTACGCGCGCTCCAGCGCGCCGCGCAGGTCCGCCCCCCAGCCCGTCACCGCGAGCACGCGGCCGCCCGCGGTGACCACGCGGCCATCCGGCGCGAGGCGCGTCCCCGCGTGAAACACCATCTCGCCGTCTTCGCTTTCCGCAACCAGCCCCTCGATGGGACGGCCGGTCGGGTACGCGCCCGGGTAACCACCGGACGCAACCACCACGGTTGCCGCCGCGCCCGCGCGAATCGGCACCGCGTCCGGCAGCCGGCCGGTTGCGGCGCCCATGAACATCGCGGCGACGTCGCCCGCCAGCAGCGGCATCAACGCCTCGGTCTCGGGATCACCGAAACGCGTATTGAACTCGAGCACCTTCGGGCCGCCCGGCGTCCACATCAATCCGGCGTAGAGCGTTCCGGTGAAGGGAGCGCCTTCCGCGCGCATCCCGTGGAGCACCGGCATGATCACGCGTTCGCGCACGTGCTCCAGGTCCGCCGCCGTCAGCCACGGCACCGGCGCGATGGCGCCCATGCCGCCGGTGTTGGGGCCCTCGTCGTTGTCGAACGCGCGCTTGTGGTCCTGAGAACTGGGCAGGATCAACGCGCGATCGGCGGTGCATACGGCATGCACCGACACTTCTTCGCCACGGAGGAATTCCTCCACCACCACGCGCCCGCCGGAATCCCCGAAACGCTTCTCCACCAGCATGGCGTCGATCGCGTCGTCCGCCTCGGCGTGTGACGCAGCGATGATGACACCTTTGCCGGCGGCGAGACCGTCGGCCTTGATCACGAGCGGCGGTTCGAGCGTGCGCGCGAATGCGCGCGCGCCGGACACGTCGTCGAACACCGCGAACGCGGCGGTCGGAATGCCGTGCCGTTGCATGAACTCCTTCGCGAACGCCTTGCTGCCCTCGAGCCGCGCCGCGGCGGCGGTGGGTCCGTAGCAAACCAGACCCTCGGCACGCATGCGGTCCACGAGTCCCGCGTTGAGCGGGGCCTCGGGTCCCACCACGGTGAGATCGATCGCGTGCCCGCGCGCGAACGCGGTCAGGGCCTCCACATCGTCCGCCCCGATGTCGACGTTGCGTGCAATGGACGCCGTACCCGCGTTGCCGGGCGCGACGTGGAGTTCGTCGACGCCGGGCGAACGGCGGATCGCCCACGCGAGCGCGTGTTCGCGACCGCCCGACCCAACGACCAGTACGTTCAAACGGCTACCTGCCCGGGAGTGACTGCGCGATCTGTCCGATGGCCTTGCGGATGTTTTCCTGCGAATTCGCGTACGAAAGCCGGATGTATCCCTCGCCGTGCACGCCAAACGCGGTGCCGGCCAGAACCGCGACGCCCGCCTTGTCCATCAGATGGTCTTCCATCTGCTTGGCCGTCATGCCCGTCTGCTTGATGTTCGGAAACACGTAGAACGCGCCCGAGGGGCGGTGACAGCTGAAGCCGGGAATCCCGTTGAGCCCGTCGACGATGAGATCGCGGCGCGCACGGAACTCGGCGACCATCGCGTCCACCGCGTCCTGCGGCCCACGCAGGGCCTCGAGACCGGCCATCTGCGTGAAACTGCACGTGCAACTGGTCGCGTTGGTCTGCAGCTTGGCGATCTTCGGCGCGAGCTGCTTCGGGAAAATACCGTAGCCCAGGCGCCAGCCTGTCATCGCATAGGTCTTGGAATGCCCGTCGAGAATCACCGTGCGCTCCGGCATGCCCGGAAACGAGTACGGCGTCACGTGGTCCCCGTCGTAGATGATGCGCGAGTAGATTTCGTCTGACAGCACGAAGAAGTCGTGCTCTACCGCGAGCTCGCACAGACGCGCGATGGTCCCGCGCGGGAGGATTCCGCCGGTGGGGTTCTGCGGCGAGTTGATCACAACGAGTTTCGTCTTTCTGGTGATCAGCTTTTCCAGGTGCGCCGGATCGAACGCAAATTTGTTCTCTTCCAGCAGCGGGAGCGGCACGCGTTTCGCGCCCAGGTAGTCGATCATGCTTTCGTAGATCGGAAAACCCGGATTCGGATAGATCACTTCGTCACCCGGGTCGAGCAGCGCCATCGCGGTGAAAAAGATGATCGGCTTGGCGCCCGGCGTCACGACGACCTGCGCGGGGTCGACGTCGATCCCGCGGTCGTTGTTTATGTACTCCGCGATCGCTTCGCGGAACGCCGGCAGACCCGCGGACGGGCCATAATGGGTGTAACCATCCTGCAGCGCCCTGACCGCGGCCTGCTTGATGTTTTCAGGGGTGTCGAAATCGGGCTCGCCGATTTCCAGGTGGACGATCTCGCGTCCCTGCGCCTCGAGGGCGCGCGCACGCGCCAGTACCTCAAAGGCGGTTTCGGTTCCCAGGTGGGACATTCGCTCCGCGAATTTCATGACCGGTTGCTCCATCCGTACGTTGTCGTTGGCGGTTCCGCGGCCAGCGGGGGTCAGGCCGGGCCGGCCGGACCCGGCGAAACCGGCCAGATCTTTCCGTGTAAGCCCTTGAAAAAATGACGGTAGCAGCCGCGGGCGCGTGTGTCAAAATGAATTGGTCACCAGTCCACGCCCACGCGCACGACCACGCGCGACGCCCCGGCGGGCGCCCGGACCGCCTGGACACCGGTGGACATGCCCCACCCCAACCGGAGTGCGAGGCTCGCCGACACGTCGACGCCGGAGCGGCTGAGCGTGGTGAACGTCGCGGCACCCGGGAGCGCGGCGCGCCCCGCGTAGGCCAGCTGTCCGTTACCCAGATCGAAGGCCGTCACGCGCAGGCGCACATCGGCATGCCCGGTGCTCGCGCGCCCCTGCCACAGCGCGACACGGCCGAGATCCGATTCACCGCCGGTGGCCACAAGATCGAGCTGCCATAGCTGCTCGACCCGCAGCGCCCCATCGCGGTCGCCGGCGGTCCTCACCGCGACGCGCGCGCGCACCTCATCCTCCTTATCAGGTGGTGCGGGCGCATCCAGGAGTCCGGCGGCCACGCGCGCCCGCGTGCGCGTCGCGCGCACCCCGGTTTCCAGCCGCGCGCCGTCCAGCATCGCCGCACCCGACCAGTCGACGCGCTGCCGCCACTCCACCGTCGCACCGTCCCGCCGCGTTCGCGACGACACCAGTGTCCGCGTCGCGATGCGCCCCAGTGTCGCGCGGCGCTCGACGCCCGCACCCCAGCGCCGCGCGGCCGATGCGGGCAGCGGATCGTGCGCCGCGGCCACGGCACCGGACGCGAGCAGCACACGCCAGGGTCCCACCACCCCCCGCAACACACCACGGATGCCATCCGGCGCGAGGCCCGTCTCCGCCGCGACGAACCCGGGCCCGGTCGCGCGCGCGCCATATAGAGACAGCGCGCTTGCGCCCGCGGGTGTGCGCCCGGCGGCGATTCCCCCCGCGCTGCGCGCGCCCGCAATTCCCAATGACGACCACGCCGCCGCGCGCTCCGGATGCGCGCGATCCCGCCACGCACCGGCGGACAACCGCAACCCGCCCAGTGACACGCGCGCGCCGGCACCGTCGAACGAACCCCACGTGGACGACGACGGTGCGAGGCGCAGTCCATCCACGCGGGGCGTCGCGCGCGGCTCCACGGCACCCGATGCGCGCGCGTCCGCAACCACCGCACCCTCCGCGAGCGTGGGCCGCACGGCGCCCACCACCACACCGGCGCGACGCGCGTTCCATGCCAGCGCGCCAACCGGAGGTCCATCCGATTGCCGCACGACCACCGACAACGGACCCACCGCCGCACGTGCCCGCGTCACGCGGGTCTCACCCAGCAGCGCGTCGGCTGCGAACGCGCTGCCATCTCCGAAGTGCGCGTCTTCCGGATCCGTGTCGAGCAGCACACCCTCGTACTCGTCGCCCCATACGACGTCGCCCCCGGTTGCGCGCGCCGCACCGTCACCCATCGGCCGCGGCGCACTCCCCGCGCAGCCGGCGACCACGCTGGCAGCCACCAGCGCAATCGCAACGCGCGCCCTCACCAGTCCCCCGCGAGTGACAGCCCCTGCGACTGACCGAGCACCGGGTGGCGGAACACGCCGGACGCCACCCGCCAGCGCCCCGTGGCGATGACCGCCGCCACACGCAAGGTCTCGGTGCCATCGTCGTAACCGGCGAGCAACGACAACCGCGAATGCAGCGGTGCAATTGCGGCGACGCCCAGCGCGAGCGCGCCCGGCCCGTCGTAGCGCAGCGACGTCACCACCGACGCGCGCGCGCCGATGCGCCCCGTCATGGCAAGGGCGAGAAGCCACGCGCGGTCACCGCCGCCGGCAATTGTTTCCACGTCGGCGGACAGCGAGAGCGATCCCACGTCGGCCGCGCTCGCGAGTCCGATCACCGGCGACGACTCCGTCGCGGCGCCCCGCAGCGCCAGCGATTCGACGCCCGCGCGCAGCGATGCGCGCCAGCGGTCGCCGCGCCATCCGATGCTCCCGCAGGCCCGCTGCTGTGCGCCCACCGGCGAGCCCAGCCGCGCGAGTTCGGCGCCGACGGGGACCCCGCGTACCGCGGTGAACAGGCGTGCGCCGCTGATGCGCAGGCCGGCGATGCCGAACAGTTCCATGTCGCCGAACTCGATCCGCGCGCGGCCTCCGTCGGGCCCACCGTGCATGCCGGCGCCGTCGCCGCGCACGCCGAGTACCCGTTCCTCCACGGACGGAAACGCAACCTGGGCGCTGGCGCGCGGCGCGGCGACGATCACCACGCACAGCCACAGCACCGGCAGGCTACGGAGAACCGTTCGCACACCCGACCACCGCCTTCAGCACCACCCCACGACTCCCGTCCGCAAGCAGTTCCTCGCACGCGACCACGTAGATTCCGCTTCGCACCGGCGCGCCCGCGACATCGCGCCCATCCCACAGGAACACGGCCGGAAACGCCGCGGCGCTGCCCACATCCGCGACGCGCCGCCCACGCGCGTCGAAAACCGAAACCACCGCCCGCACCACCGCCGGACCGGCATCGACCGCGATGCGCAGCAGTTCGCCGCGCGCAGGGGCGAACGGGTTGGGCGCCAGCGACAGTTCGCCGCCGGGCGGTTTGTCGTACAGCGACGCTTCGTTGGGAAGCCCGGGCGTGCAACCGGCGACGGCGGGCGACAGCCGCCACACCGCCCCCGCGCTCCCCGCGTACAGATCCACCCGCTCGAGGCTGCGCCCGGATACACCGCTGGCGAGGCCCGGATAGGCGACGGCATCAACGACCACGCCGTAGCGGTCGAACACAACGACACTGTCCGCGGCATCGCTCCCCGCGCGGTTGAACGCGGGCCAGGATCCGTCGACGCCGGCCACGCCGGCCCGCGGTGTCCCGGGCACGCAGGCGAGCAGTGCGGAGGGACTGGCGGCGATGGCGAGAAACGCGCGCGCGCCGATTACCAGCGAGTCGGACGCAAACCCCACCGGTTGCGCGCGCGAATCGCGCAGGCTCCAGCCGCCGACGTCCACCGCCTGGCTGCCGGCGTTGTAGAGTTCGACGAACTGCGGGCAGCCGTCGCGCGGCGCACTCCACACCTCGCTCACCAGCACGGGTATCCCACCGACGCGGCGCAGCAAGCGCAGTGTGTCGTTCCCCGCGCGCTCGTCGGGCGCGTAGGACGCGCGCGCCTGCAACCAGTGGTAACCGCGCTCCAGTGAAAGGGACAACGCAACCCGCTCCGAATCGCCCGGTGCGATCGACGACAGGTTGGCACGCTCGACCGCGCGCGCGCTGCCCGTGCCCGTCGAGTCCACGATCGAGATGGTCACGGCACCGGCTGCGACCACGCGCGTGCCGGTGTTCGCGACATCGAACGTGATCGTTTCGGCGCCGGGGGTATCGCGCGCGGCGATCGTCGCGCCGCCGGGCGCGAGGCGGAGCGTCACGTCGTCGCGCGGAACGTTGAAACGCCCCGGGCTGGGCAGCGATGGCACGAAATCCGCCGCGTTGTCACCGGTGTCGTGTCCGTCGGGAATACGCGCGAGCGCGGTGCCGGCCGGGAGCGGCGGAGCGCCGCGTATCTCGGTGTAGGCGGGGTCGTCGAGTCCGCCGTAGCCAACCACGTCGAGCACGCTTCCATCGGCGCTGACAATACGGATCGCATCCGGCCCGTTTTGCAGCGAGAGTCCGAACACCGCGTCCGGCGCCGGCTGTACCGCATCCGCGCCGACGACGAACAGGCCGCCGGTACGCGTCCATGCCGCCGCATCCGCACGCCACAAGACCGTCCACCCGTCGCCCGAACCGTTGTGGAACTCGACCGTGAGACCGGAAATGTCGACACTGTCGCCGGCCGTCTCGAAGAGCTCGACGTACTCATATCCGGCATCCGCGCCGGGATGGTCGTAATACAGTTCGTTGATCACCACGCGCGCGAACGCGGGCGGTGTCACGATGCAAATCAACGGAAGGAGACAGAGAACGGGAAGGAGAAGACGCGGACCACCCATCACCACACCACCACCTCGCACGCAGTGTAGCGGGGGCGCGTTCCGCGCGCAAGCGCTTTTTGCCGCGGATCAGATCATGCCGGCGCGTTTCCGCACCAGCCATTCGACCGACAGCAACGCGAGCAGAAACAGAAACAGCGGCGCTTCCGCGCGCACCACCGACTCGGCGACCACGGGCGCGTGGCGCGGCTCCAGCGGAATTTTCGCCGCCGCCGCGACCACCTCATCGGGCGTGACATACCCGCCACCGGAACGCCCGGCAATCCGCGTCAGTGCCTCGCGGTCCTGGGGCGTGCGCTGAAACTCCACCGAGGATGTCGACACGCGGATCTCCAGCGGCCGCGACTCCATAGTCCGGTCGGGCAGTTCCGCCTTGCCGTGCACCACGTAGCGCCCGGCCGGGAGCGGATCCAGCGTGACCGACAGACGCGCGGCGTCGGGCGACTCGCGCTGCATCGCGGCCTGCGTGAGCGGCGTCTCCGCACCGGACGAATCCACCCGCGCCACCTCCACGCGCACCGGCGCGCCGGTGACAGGCTGCAGGCGTTCATTGAGTATCTCCGCGAACAGTCTCGGCGACTCACCGGTTTCGAAGACGTTCCGCTCCGAGGCCAGCACGAAGCGGCCCGACTCCTCGCCGCGCGTCAGCATGTCGATCAGGCGCGACATCAACTCGTCGTAGACGCTGTTGCTCTCCGCGACGAACTTCCAGCGCCACAACGGGCCCGCGGCGATCATCGCGACACGGCCATTGCCGGCGGTCCCCACCGTGAGCGCGGGCACCGACCGGCCGCGCACGCCGATCAGCACCTCTCCCGCCGCCGTCGGCGTGAGGCCGCTGTAGTAGCCGAGCAGCGGTGCGCGCTCCTGCCAGTCCGTCTGCGAGAGCAATGGAATGAGCGGCGCGGTGATCGGACTCGCCACGGCGCGCGCGCCCGGCCCGACCGCGGTGTACTGCAAGGTGAAAGAGAGCGGCGCGTCGCCCCGCAACGGCAGCACGGGTGCAAGCCGGTTCCATGCCGCCGCGTTCTCGTACAGCGACCCGGTGCCCGGCAGCACGAGCAGGCCGCCGCCGCGGTCGGTGACGAAACGCCGCAGCGCATCACACACGGACTCGGTCAGGAAGGCGTCGTCGACCGATGCCAGCACGACCGCGTCCGCGCCCGCGAGCGCCGGAACGAATTCGTCGGGTCGTTTGAGTTTTCCATCCGGCGACGACGGCCACCGGCTCGACACGAACAGTTCGCACTCGTAGGCCGGGTCGTGCGCGATCATTGCGGTGAGAAACGTGAGTTCCCACGTGGGCGCCAGGTCAACCACCAGCACGCGGGTCCGCGCCTTCTCGACTTCGATCACGACGTCGCGCCGGTTGTTCTCCGCGCGGGTGTCGGGTCCATCGGTCGACACCGTAAGCACGAACTCGCGCCGGCCCGGGTCGGTGACGCGCACCGCGACCGGCACGGTCACCTCCGCGTCGCCACCCGCCAGGGTCGTGTCGGCTTCGAAGACCGCGTGCCCCTTTTCCGTGAGCGCTATGTGGACTTTCTTGGCCCTCGGTCCGGTGGCAGCCACCGTCGCGCCAATGATCACGCGCGACGGCGCGCGTGCGACCGGACTGTACTCCACGCCCGACAGGCGCACATCCTCGGCGGCTGCGGTGTCGCCCACGCCAACCGCCCAGACCGGAATATCCGGAAGCGCGGGTCGAACCAGCGAGGCATCGGTCTGCACGCCATCGCTCACGACCACGATCGCCGCCAGATTCTCGCCCTCGAAGCGCCGCGCCAGCGACTCCAGCGCGCGCACCACATCTGTCCCCTGCCCATCGGGTGCGGCGGCATCAACCGTATCGTCGAGGTCGCTGGAAAAGTAGACCACCTCGGCGCGCGCACCCCGGCCCGCAACCGCACGGGTCACCTCGGACGCCACGTCGCGCGCGGCATCAAAGCGGCTCCGCCCCCCCGCCCAACCCTGCTCCGGCAGCGACATGCTGGCCGAGCGGTCCACGAGGACGACGACACGCGGGTCCTCGAGGCGCTCGCCACGCCAGATGGAGCGCGGATCGAACAGCAGCAACGCGAGCAGCAGGAAAACGACGACGCGCGTGGTCGTGAGTATCACCCGCGCGCGGCCCGCCACCGACGGTGCTGTCCGCCAGTACGCCACGAGCCCCACCGCAATCAGGACCGCCGCCAGGGCGACGACCCACGGGTGAAATGAAATCCCGAGAGTGGAAGAAGCGATCAGCATGATTGGAAAGCCGCCCGGCAAACGGCCGTGGCGGCGTCGCTTCACTATATACGCTCGCCGCCCGGTGGCCACGCCCTAAAATGGCGGAGAATCGCGCCCGGACTCAAATGAAAAGGTTGTGGCCGGAAGATTGTCCCTGGGCGGGGCCAACCAATAGTCCCGGAAGCGCTTCCTGTCGACTAGAACGCGTACTTGAGCTGGTGGGTTCGATTGGTGGCCAGCGGAATCGTCCGAACTTCCCGCCGATAGTAACGTTGCCAGCACGACGACAGCGGCGTCTTCTCGAAGAAGCGCCTTCCCGCCAGCAGATCCTTGATGCGCCATGGCCGGCTCGCCCGTCCGATCAGCATCGCCGGCGTCACGCGTTCCCCCTTCACACGGCGGCGCTGGATGTAGTTGCGCCACACCTGCAGGATCACGAGCTTCTCGATCGACGCCTGGCGCCGCTTGGCGAACGCAATCGTCTCGCGTTTGTGCGCCGCCGTGCTGTGCCGGATCACGAGATCGAGCAGGTTGACCTCCCAGAGCGGGTTCTGCCGGTCCCGGCGCTCCTTCGACGACGTGATCCGGTGTGTCACCGGCATGTCCAGAGACGCCAGCGCCCGCGGGTA
>DASUGO010000014.1:0-59838 GCA_036273975.1 Candidatus Krumholzibacteriia bacterium | reverse complement strand
CTCAACAACCTGTTCGGATACGAATTCAACGGCAAGATATTCCCGGTCAATCCCCGCTACGAATACATCCACAGCACCAAGGCCTACGCGTCGGTGCTGAGCATTCCCGACCCGGTTGATCTGGCGATCATCGTGGTGCCCGCGGCGCACGTCTACAAGGCGGTCGACGACTGCGGCCGCAAGGGAGTCAAGGGGCTGGTGGTGATCACCGCCGGCTTCCGCGAGACCGGCGCGGAGGGCGCGAAGCGCGAAACTGCGATCATCGATCTTGCCAAGCGCTACGGGATGCGCATGATCGGCCCCAACTGCATGGGCGTGATCGACGCGACACCCGACGTGCGCATGAACGCAACCTTCTCGCCGGGCATTCCACCCACCGGCAGTGTGGCATTCATGACGCAGAGCGGAGCGCTCGGCGTGGCCATTCTGCTGGCGGTGCAGAAGCTCGGTCTGGGCTTCTCGTATTTTGCCAGCGTCGGCAACAAGGCCGACGTGGGCGCAATGGACCTGCTCGAGTACTGGGACAGCGACCCGCACACCAATCTGATCGCGATGTACCTGGAATCGTTCGGTGATCCGCGGCGATTCACCGAGATGTCCAAGCGAATCTCGAAGCGCAAGCCGATCGTCGTGGTGAAGTCGGGCACGTCGGACGCCGGCGCGCGCGCGGCGTCGTCGCACACCGGCTCGCTGGCCGGGCTCGAGGTGGCGTCGGACGCGCTGCTCCAGCAGTGTGGCGTCAACCGCGTGTCGAGTATCGAAGAGATGATTCACGTCGTCGCGGGTTTCGTGGGCTCCCCGATGCCGGCCGGCAACCGGCTGTGCATCGTGACCAACGCGGGTGGACCCGCCATCATGGCGGCGGATGCGGCCGACGGGCACGGATTGCACATCGCGACGCTCGCCGATGAGACGAAAGCGGGCATGCGCAAGGTGCTCGCGCCGGAAGCGAGCGTGCAGAATCCCATCGACATGATCGCGGCCGCCGGTCCGGACGAATACGAGCGCGTGCTCGAGCTGGCGCTGGCCGACCCCGGCGTTGATATCGCGATTCCGATCTTCGTGCCACCGTTGATGATCGAACCGCTGGAGGTGATCCGCCGCATCACCGCGGTGGCACGGCGGCACGGGAAGCCCGTGTTCTGCGTCTTGATGGCGGAAGAGAGCTACTACGTACAGATACCGCGCGCGGTCCCGAACGCGGTGCCGATCTACCGCTTCCCCGAGGACGCGGTAAAGGTGGCCGAGCACATGAACCGCTACCGGCTGTGGCGCGAACGCCCGGCGGGGGTCGAGCGCAAGTTCGAGGTGGACCGCGAGCGCGCGCAGACCATTATTGACGCGCGGCGGGAAGCGGGTGGCGGTTACCTCGAGCCGGGAGACGCCAAGGCGGTGCTGGAGGCATACGGTTTCCCGGTCTGCCGGCAGGCGGTGGTGCCGGTGGCTGGAGACATGGCCGCCGGGGCGCGCGACCTGGCATTTCCGGTGGTTCTCAAGGTGGTCGGAGAGGCCATCGTCCACAAGTCCGACGTCGGCGGGGTGATCGTTGGCATCGAAGACGCCGCGATGCTGGCCGAGGCGCGCGCGGCGATGGAAGATTCCCTCAGGAAAGCCGGCGTGTGGGAGAAGGCGAGTGGATTTCTGGTGCAGGAGATGGCCGGCGGGGGCAGCTCCGCGAAGGAGCTCATCCTGGGGCTGGCCGAGGATCCCAAGTTCGGTCCATTGTTGATGTTCGGTATGGGAGGGCGCTACGTGGAGATCCTGCGCGACGTCGCGTTCCGGGTTCTGCCGGTCACCGACATCGATGCGCGCGACATGGTCCGGGGCATCCGCTCCTTTCCGCTGCTGGAGGGTGTCCGTGGCGAGTCCCGGGTCGATATCGAGCTGGTTGAGGAGATGATCCTGCGGCTGGCCCAGCTCACCGACGAGCTGAAAGGAATCTCGGAACTCGACATGAATCCGGTCATCGTGACCGAGGAGCGCTCCGGCTGCCGGGTCGTGGACGTTCGCATCCGGGTCACCGCAAAAGCGTGATTTTCTGCCACGGGTTTGGAAACTCGCGCCGAGCGCGAGTCGTATTAGAAAACTCAGAGTCACTCACAAACCGGGAACGCCCCCCGGCGATTGACGCGGGGGGCGATTTCGGGTATACCCGGTGCACAGTCCAGCCGCTCATCGCCCCCCCGTGCCGCTCGACGGGCCGAGCCGGGATGAAGCCAGATACTCAACCGAATATTTCCTGGAGGTAACGACGGCATGAAGCGTCTCGCATGGGCATTCGCCTTCGTCGCGATCATCGCGGCGTCTGCCACTGCCGGCTACGGAAAGAAGGATCAGCCCGCGGGCGTGATCCAGTATGAAGAGCATGTCCTCGATAACGGACTGCGCGTCGTTCTGTCCGAGGACCATTCGGTCCCGGTGGTCGCCGTCAACGTCTGGTACCACGTGGGCAGCGCCAACGAAGAGAAGGGGCGCAGCGGTTTTGCGCACCTGTTCGAGCATATGATGTTCCAGGGCTCGGAGAACGTCGGCAAGGGTGACCATATGAAGCTGGTTGCGGACGCGGGCGGTTCGATGAACGGGTCGACGACCCAGGACCGCACCAACTACTTCGAGACCCTGCCGTCCAACCGGCTCAACCTGGGGCTCTGGCTCGAAGCGGACCGCATGCGTTCACTCGCGATCACGAAGGACAACTTCGAGAATCAGCGCGAGACCGTGAAGGAGGAACGCCGGCAGGGGATCGACAACCAGCCCTACGGCGAGGCCTTCCTGGTATCCGACACGCTGGGCTACGACGGTTGGCCGTACGATCACACCGTCATCGGCAGCATGGACGATCTCAACGCCGCCGAGGTGGCGGACGTGCAGGCGTTCTTCAATCAGTATTACTGTCCCGCCAACGCCGTGCTGGTGATCGTGGGGGACATCGAGCCCGCGAAGACCATGGAGATGGTGAAACAGTACTTCGGCGACATTCCTGCCGGCACGCCCTCCACCTTTCCCACGTGGGTTGAGAAGTTCAACCAGGGCGAGCGTCGCAAGGTCGTCGACGCGCCCAAGGCCAACGTACCGGCGTTGTTTGCGACCTACAAGATCCCCGGCCACGAGGACCCCGATACGCCTGCGCTCGAACTGCTCAATGCGCTTCTGATCGACGGCGAATCGAGCCGCCTGCACAAGCGCCTCGTGAAGGACGAAGAGGCCGCGTTCGGCGTCTTCGGCTTCATCGACGGACGCCTGGGTCCGGGGCAGTTCCGGGTCATCGCGGCGTCCAACGCCGGCGTTGACATCGCAACCTGCGAAAAGCTCATGGACGAGGAAATCGAGAAGATCAAGAAGGACGGGATCACGCCCGAAGAACTCGAGAAGGTCCGCACCCAGTTCAAGTCGGGGTTCATCAGTAACCGTCAGACCGTGATGAACAAGGCGGAGGAGATCCACCACTACATCCGGTTCCACAAGGATCTGGCGGAGATCAACACCGACCTCGACGTGTTCATGAAGGTGACGGCTGAAGACATTCAGCGCGTGGCAAACAAGTACCTGCGTTCCGACAACCGTACCCTGGTCATCGCGGCGCCGCCGCAGAACAGTTGATCGTCACGAGCAACGCCAAGGAGACAAGAGAAATGAAGAACATTCGAATCATCGGCGCCCTGCTCGTGGTGCTCGCGATGGGCATCACCACAGCGCCGTTCGCGGCCAAGCAGGCGCCCCCGGCGCCCGAGCCGCTCAAGAAGCTGTCGTTCCCGGCCTACTCGGAGATGTCGTTGAAGAACGGCCTCGACGTGGTCGTGGTGGAACACCACGAGCAGCCGGTGGCCTCCATCTGGCTTGCCTTCAAGGCCGGTTCCACGCTGGACCCGGAGGGCAAGGCGTCGCTGGCGAGTTTCACCAGCACGCTGTTGAACAAGGGGACCAAAACCCGCGATTCCAAGCAACTGGCGGAGTGGATCGAGTCGGTGGGTGGCAACGTCAACATCAGCTCCGATGAAGACGGCAGCATTATCACCATCTCGCTCTTGAGCGAGTATCTGCCGACTGCGTACGAGTATCTGGCCGACATCGTGCTCAACCCGATCTTCCCGGAAGACGAGCTTTCCGAAGAGCGCAAGCGTGCGATCACGGGTATCGAATTCGAGAAGTCGGATCCCGATGCGATGGCGGACCGGCACTTCCACGAAGTCGTGTACGGCAATCACCCGTACGCGATCCGCCCCAGCACCGAGACCGTGGAGGACGTGACGCGCGATGATATCGTCGCGTTCCACGCCCGCAACTACGTGCCCAACAACGCGCTGTTGTTCGTGGTGGGTGACGTGAAGCAGAAACAGGTCAAGAAGGACGTTGAGAAGTACTTCGGCAACTGGAAGAAGGGAACGCCCGACCAGCCGAATTACGCGGCGAGCCCGGAGCGTACGGCGCGCAACATCTCGCTGTACCACCGTCCCGGGTCCGTGCAGACCAACATCCAGGTGGGACACCTGGGGCTGAAGCCGACGGATCCGGACTGGCCGGCCGTCGCGGTTGCCAACCGCGTGCTGGGGGGAGGCTCCAGCGGGCGTCTCTTCATGGACCTGCGCGAGAAGCACGGCTGGACCTATGGCGCATACTCCAGCTGGAGCAAACCGGCGGACGCAGGGTTCTTCCGCGCGACGGCCAACTGCCGCACCGAGGTTACCGACAGCGCGCTGACTGAAATGCTGTCCGAGATCGGGCGGGTCGTAAACGAGCCCGTCACCGATGAAGAGTTGAACAGCGCGAAGTCGTACCTGGTGGGCAACTTCCCGACCACGATCGAGACCCCGAGCCAGATCGCCGCACAGATCGGCCAGATCAAGCTGCTTGGACTCGACAAGGACTACCTGGAGAACTACCGCAAGGAAGTGGCGCAGGTAACGGCGGCCGACGTGCAGACGGCGATGCAGAAGCATCTGCACCCCGACCGTCTCGCCGTTGTGCTGGTTGGCGACGCCACTGAGATCAAGGAGAAGGTGGAGCCGATCGCGTCGGTGGCGTTGTATGACATCGAAGGCAACACCATGTCCCTCGATGAACTCGCCGTGCAGGGAACCGACTTCGATTACGATACGTCCGCGCTCAAGAACTCCAGTGCCACCTACGCCGTGAAGTACCAGGAAATGGTGCTGGGTGACATGAACGTTTCGCTGGAGAAGAAGGGCAATGAGTTCGCGTCCTCGTCGAAGATCACCGGGATGATCGCAATGACCGAGGACCTGACCTTCGGTGGCGATTTCGAGCCGCGCAGCTACACGTTCTCGATGGCGGCCGGTCCGCAGCAGATGTCGGCGGACCTGGCCTTTGCGGACGGCAAGGCAACGGGCCGGGTCGAGGGTGGCAAGGACGGCGGCAAGGACGTCAACGTCACGCTGGTCGAGGGGGCGATCCTGAAAAGTTCCATAGATCTTGTCATCAGCACGCTGCCGCTCGAGACCGGCAAGACATTCAAATTCCCCGTGCTCGATGCCCAGTCCGGCAACCTCGAGAACGTCACGATCGAGGTGGTCGGCGAACAGGACGTCATGGTCCCCGCGGGCTCTTATGCGACCTACAAGGTCCGTGTGAAGAGCTCGGACGGTGAACAGATCATGTACTTCCAGAAGGATGCGCCCCACCTGATGGTGAAACAGGAAAGCCCCGCGCAGGGGCTCAATATCGAGCTCAAGAGCGTGAACCTGTAGGATCCGGTGAAACCCGGTGCCGGGCGGTTGCGATGCAGCCGCCCGGCACATTCCCCGCGCTGCCTGCGTGTTGTTTGACCCACCCCGACCGATCCGATTCGTCCCCGTTGGGTGCCCCGGCACCTCCGGCTCAATTATCCGCCATGGCGGATATTATCCCTTATAAGTAACGTTGGTGGATGCCATAACTCGACTGTATACATGCGGTTACACGATGTGGTAAAGTTATTACCAACGGATGGAAGCGGCACTCCTTGTGCTCTATACAAGCACGGGAGGATTGCACCTATTACCTGGTACGGAGGAACGAAGATGAGATCCCGTTACATGTTCGCGGTCAGCGCCATCGCGCTGCTGCTCGCCGCTCCGGCGACTGCGTCGGTCATTTCGGCGTCGAGCCAGACGGCCAGAGCCAAACCGGCGGACAAGGTCGACTATCTCACGGTGACGACGCTCCAGAACGACATGAACGCGTCGATGCGTGGGGTTGCCGACGCGAATGCCCCTTCGGCACTCGGGACAGCGTCCGTTCCATCCAGCACATCGGGCGGCTTCCTGATCGGTGTGGGCGGTTCCAGCGTTGGAACCGGCGGAATCACCGGTGGCGGTATCGAGCCGATTCTGGGTTCGAACAGCAACAAGGGTGGAGTTGGCAACAACGACGGCCACCACAACGACTGGTCGTTCGGCCGCGGCCAGGGCAATAACAACGGCGGCAAGGACAAGGACAAGGACAAGGACGACGAAGAGTGGCATCACGGCGGTGGCGGTGCCAACGGTGTGCAGGCCGCGCCCGAGCCGTCCACGTGGCTCCTGCTGGGGACCGGTCTGGCGCTGGCCGGTGCGTTCACGCTGTTGCGCCGTAACAGTCTTTAAGCTTTTTCCGAGACAGGATTCACGAGGCCAGGATCGAGGCCCGCCGGCACCCGCCGGCGGGCCTCTTCGCTTGTGGCGCGGACTCCCCAGCGGAGCCCTTTCTTGGCACGACCCGTGCAGTGCATCCCCCGGAGATTCGAATGACAACCGATACCCTGTATTTTGTGCTCCGCGACGGTTCGACCCGTGAGGAGCAGTGGAGCTGGGAGGACATCGAGGCGCTGTGCCGCTCCGGTGACCTGACCCCCGGCGCCCGCATTTTCCTGCCCGACGAGGAGCGCTGGGCACTGATTTCGGAAACCCGGCTGGTCGACGCCTGCCGTGTCCCGGGAGCGACAGCCGCGGGGCCGGACGCGCAGCACGACCCCGACCGCGAGGCACTCGAAACCGCGTATCAGGAGGCGCTGGCACGAGCGGGTGAGGACGACTCGCTGGAAGCCCTGCTCGACGCCGGAATCCTGGCCGCGCAGCTGGACCGTCCCGGGGAGACCCGCGAGCACCTGCAGAAGGTGCTGCACCGCTATCCGTATCACGCGCGGGCGGCCCAGGAGGTGAAGCGGCGGTTCAGCGCCGCCGAGCAGCGGACATTCCGCTATCTGGAGCGGCCGATCCCGGTCTGGGAAGACCTGGGTGCGGCGGCCGCGATGCCGTTGCAGCGCGGGCCCCTGTATTTCCTGATACCGGCCGCCGTCTTTGCCGCGCTGGGCTATGTGCCGGGTGGAGGATTCGTCCAGACCGCCATCGCGTTTCTGTGGACGTTTCAGATCATGGAGTACACCGCACGGGGTGCCACCCGCCCCCCGGAGTGGAACCGCGCGCTCAAGGACCCGTTGCGCAAGATCGTGCGGCCGACTCTGCTGATGGCGGCCGTCTCGCTGCAGTGGGTGCTGGTGCTGGGCGGTGTGGCGTTTGCGGCGAAGCGGGCGTCCGGAGAAAGCGGCGAGTCCTTGCTCGGCTATGTCTCCGGGAGTCCGGTCTTCGTGGTCGTCGCGTCGATCATCGGCGTGCTCTATCTGCCGGCGGCGGTCGTTTCGATCGGCGGGTTCGTCGGATCGGTGGAGAAGACCCTCGATCCCCGGCGGCTGTTCCGCATGGTTGCGCGTATGGAACACGAGTATGTCTACAGCGTTGCGATTATCGGTCTTCTGGCCGCGGCCGTCGCGATCACCCATGGGGTGACGGCGCCCATCCCGGTTGCGGGCCGCATTGTTACCGCAATGGTGCTCGCCTACGCCGTGCCGGTGTGTGGGTTGACGCTCGGCCGGCTGCTTGGCCGCACCGGGCACGTCATCGAGTAGCGGCGGCTCAGCCAGCCGCCTTCAGCAGTTCGCTTGCGGTAAAGATGGCCTCGAGCGAGCATCCCACCTCCGAGAGATTCTGACGCCCCCCCTCCTCGCGATCCACCACCGCGAGAACCCTGCGCACCTCGCAGCCGAGTTCCTTCACTGCGTTGATGGCCTGCATGGACGAGCCGCCGGTCGTAACCACGTCCTCGATGATCACCACCCGGTCGCCGGGGCCGATGGGACCCTCGACCAGCGATTTCGTCCCGTGGTCCTTGCTCTGCTTGCGTACGATGAATCCGCGGACCGCGAGATCCTCGAGACCGGCCAGCGACAGCATCGATCCGACGATCGGGTCGGCTCCCAGCGTGAGTCCGCCGATAGCGTCCGGGACGTCATCGGCGATCATCGCCAGAAAGTTGCGCGCAACCAGATAGGCACCGCGCGCGTCGAGCGTGGTCAGTTTGCCGTTGATGTAGTACTTGCTCTTGCGCCCGGAGGCGAGCGTGAAGTCTCCGGTCTTGAAGGAATGGGCGAGCAGGTGCTGCAGAAGCTCATCGCGGAGCGTCATCATTCTATCTCCCGTAGCCAGGGGTTGTCGAAACGGATGTTCGAGTGGCGGGCGTCGCCGCGAGCAAAAAAGCCTAGGACGCGGGCCGGGGAGGGTCAAGGGATTTCCTTGCGGTTGGCGTCCCCTTACACTACGTTGCCCAAACCATGCAGAGCCTACTGCGACGCATCGAAGACGCGCTCCAGCGCGCAGATCGAGCCCTCGCGTGCGGGCTCCGCTGGCCCCTCCTCCTGCTGCTCGCCGTATTCGTACTGAAAGCCGTCTATGTCGTCCAGAGTGCGGACGCCCTCCACGTGCGCGTTCCGATCATGGACTCCCGTTACTACGACGAGATGGCCCAGGATCTCGCGCGTGGCCATCTGGTCCGGCACGAGGCGTTCTTCATGGGGCCGCTCTACCCGTACCTGCTTGCGCTCGTGTACAGCGTGTTCGGGCGCGACTTCATGGTGGTGCGGCTCCTGCAGGCGCTGGGCGGTGCACTCACCGTGGTGCTGGTGTTTTTGATTGGCCGGCGGGTGTTTCGGCCGTCGGCCGCGTTTGCCGGCGCCGCCCTGCTGGCGCTCTACGGGGCGATGACGTTTTACGAGACCCAGCTGTTGATGGAGTGGCTCGGCACGCTGCTCAACTGTCTTGCCATCTACCTGCTCATCAGCGCCGGCGACGAAGTGACGCCGCGCCGTGCGGCCCTTGCGGGTCTGACGATCGGCCTGTCCGCGCTTGCCCGTGCCAGCATTCTGTTCTTTGCCGTGTTCGTCGCCTTATGGCTGTTCCGCGCCGCGCCGCGCCGGCGCGCCGTCTGGCGCGTGGCCGCGTTTTCCGGCGCGTTGGTAGCCGCGTTGCTGCCGGCGATGATTCACAACTACGCGGCGAGCCACGTGTTCGCTCCGGTCACCACCAACGCGGGTGTCAACTTCTATGTGGGGAACTCGAGCCAGGCCAACGGCACCTTCGTGCCTATTCGCGACGTCGACTTGATCGACGATGTCACGACGCGGACCTACGTGGAGCAGATGACCGGCCGTCAGATGAGTCCCAGCCAGGTGTCGTCGTTCTGGCTGGCGCGGGCCTGGAATGACATGCGCGCGGCACCCGCGCGCACGGCGAAGTTGCTGGCCATCAAAACCGCGTTGTTCTTCAACGGTTACGAGGTGCCGCAGATCGAGAGCTTCGATGTGGAGTTGCGCGAGCAACCGTGGTTGCGCGTGCTGTTCGTCCGGTTGTGGTTGATCATGTTGCTGGGCGCTCTGGGGATGCTGCTGGCCGCTCGTGCACCGCGCGGACGCGGGGTGCTCTACGGCTATGTATTCTTCTACGCGCTGTCGATCATCATCTTCTTTGTGACGGGGCGTTATCGCGCGCAGGTAACGCCCATCCTCTGTCTCTTCGCCGGGAGTGCGCTGGTGGCGCTGCCGGGGTACGCGCGCTCGTTCCGCTCCGGGGCCGGGATTGCGGGGGCGCTCGTTCTGCTGGGGCTCGCGACGAGTCCGCGTCTGTTTGCGATCGACGAGCACATGATCGAGTTCCGCGAACAGGTTCGCCGGGGCCGGCGTCTGAGCGAACTGCACAGCTACCAGCCCGCGTTGCGCGAGGTCGACAAGGCGATTGCGATCTATCCCAGGGAGCCGGAAGGGTACGTGCACCGGGCGATCATCCACCGTGAGAACAACAACGACTTCAAGGCGATCGAGGATTACAACCGCGCGCTGGAAATCGACCCCGCCCAGCCCGCCGTCCATTACGACCTCGCCCAGGCGCTGCGCCGCGTCAATCTCATGGAGGAGGCCACCCGCGAGTATCGGCTGGCCGTCCAGTACGACCCCCGGATGCTGCAGGCGTACAACAACCTGGGGATCGCGTATCGCGAGATGCGCCGTTATGACGATGCGGTGACTGCGTTCCGCAAGGTGATCGAGCTGTCGCCGGCCTACGTGAAGGCGTACAACAATCTGGGCGCGAGTTACGCGGAGATGGGCCGCATGGACGAGGCCATTGACGTCTTCGCGGAGACAACGCTGCGCTTCCCGGAGTACGCCAATGGGTTCAAGAATCTGGCGATGGCTTACGCGGCGCAGCGGAAACCCCGGCCGGCGCTGGAGGCGATGCGCCGTTACGTTGAGCTGAATCCGGCGGATGCCGGCGCGAAAGATCTGGTGCGCAAACTGGAGATTGCGGCGCGGGCGGATACGAGCAACGTGAACTAGCGCAGGTCAACCGTGACTCCCAGCCCGATTCCGAGCAGGAGTGGCGAGTCCGCGTTTTCGGTGAAGAGCCCGTAGAGATTGTTGCTGGCGATTCCGAAGTAATGCACGGTCGCGTTGCCTTCCAGCGACCAGTTGGTGCTCAGGCGCCGCGCGATCCCGATCCCCCCGTTGAATCCGACTTCCTGGTCGCTCAGATCATAGGCCGAGATCGCCGAGTCGAGCTGAATGCTCACCGAATAGATGCCCACGCCGGCACTCGCGTACCCGGTGTTCGCACCACCCAGACGGAAGCCGACCATCGGCCCCACGCTGAAGTAGAGCACCCGCATCTGGGAAACGACACCGTATGAGTTGGTGATCTGATCGTCCAGGTCCGGCTTCAGTGCCTCACCCAGATAGATGGCGCCCAGCCGGATGTCCAGGACGAGTTTGGAGAGAACGGTTTCCGTGAAATACAGCGTGAGATCCCAGCCGTCGCCGTAGCTGTCGCGCAACCCGTCGTTGCTCGTGATATAGCTGGCGCGAACACCGAGCCGTTCTCTGCCCGCTGCGTCGTCGATGGCCGCGGCGGGCCGGGTCAGCAACGGGACGGCCAGACCCGCCAGAAGCAGTGCGCAGAGCAAGGAACGCATGCGTTCAATCTAAGGTGAATGGAACGGTGGGTAAAGCGCAGAAATGGCCGCGGGGAAACGGCCGGCTACTTGAGCAGAACCATCTTGCGGGTGTCCACCACGGCGCCGTTTACCGTCAGCCGGTAGAAATAGACGCCGGATGGTGCGGTCGCCCCCGATTCCCGGGTGCCCGGCCACGTAACGCGGTGCGCGCCGGCCGGCCGTGTTTCGTTGAGCAGTGTGCGAACCCGGGCACCGCGCGCGTCGAATACGTCGATGCGCACGGCCGCGGTCTGCGCGAGTTCATAGTCGATGTGGGTCACCGGGTTGAACGGATTGGGGGTGTTTACCCCGAGACGGGTGACATGCGCGATGCCGTTGTCCCGGGCGGGGGGGGCGCCACTGGACAAACTCGCGTCCGGCAGCTTGTGCGAGCGGCCGGTGCCCCCGTCGCGGCCGCCAACGAAGCTTCCGCCGTTGTATACTTCGTAGGACTCGATGATATCGTCCACGCAAATGTGTCCGAAGCTGGCGGTGGAGAGATCGGCAACTTCCAGATAGACGCGCTTGCCCAGGTGCGGGCGCAGATCCCAGTTGCGCCGGGTCATTTCGTTGCTGTTGCGCCCGGTTTCGGAGAACAGTGGAGCGCCGGACACGGAGTCCACGAGGGCCAGATAACACTCGCCCGGAAAATCCCCGCCGCCCACGAGCGCACTCATGGAGTTGCCCGTCACCGTAAACATCGGTGACCGGATCACTCCGACCCTCGAGTCACCCTGCACGGAGCCTGGCCCGCCATAACCGAGCGGACCGGTGTAGTACTCGTACGTGTTGATCCAGCCGTCGCCGACAAATGTCTTTGCGTAGTTGTCGTTCCTGGTAGCGGCGTTGTTTCCCCACGTCGGCTGGTAATAGAACGCGTCTCCCGAGACGAACGTCCATTGTCCCGAGAGTGGCAGCGGTTTCGGGATTGCGGGAATCTGGCCGAGCCACACCAGCGGGGTGAATCGGATCACGTACTGGTAGTTCCCGTGCCCGTCGTTGTGGACCGCGTGGCGGGAGAACATCTCGCCGAAAATGGTATTGGTGACCTGTGGGGCGTGGCCGCCGTCGATGACGCGCTTCGTCGCGCTGTCCCAGCCGGAAAGCAGGGAATCGGATACCATGGCCGTCGTTCCACCCACGGTTTCTTCGGTGAAGAACATCTGCCACTTGCCCGCGTGTTTGAATATGAAAACGGACTCGAGCACATGCCACGACGTGTTCACGAATATCGGACCAATATCGGTCCACTGGAACAGATTGTCCGATACCGCGCATGCGACCGCGCCGCGGTTGTCATTGGTCTTGGCGGTGACGAACATGTAGTACTTGCCGCCATCCTCGACGATGTGCGGATCGCGACCGTGCGAAAAATTGTCCACGCTCCACTCGGCCCATGCGATATCGGGATGATAGATGGGATCCGGGTACTTGAACCACGCGTTCAGATCGTTGGAGAACGCGATGCCGGTCTGTTGTGAACTCACCGTGTTGACGCCCGTGTAGAACATCGACCAGGAACTCGTTTCGGCCGGCCTGAACAACTGCGGCGCCCACATGGCCTTGTTGTCCCACGTGCCGGTTGTGAGCACCGGGGGGCGGACCTCCCAATTCTTGAAGTCGGTGGTGGTGGCATGGCCGATGTTGACGGCGGGGTTACCGCGCAGGTAGAAGAGGTGGTACAGTCCATCCTGTTCGACCACGCAGTGGTCCAGGATTGGCTCGGGCGGTTCCGTATACAACGAATGCTCGAAGGAGTACCGGACCAGCGCATGGGCGTTGGTCCACGTTGCCACCAGCAGGCACGTGAACATAAGATGTCGAACGCGACCTCGGATCATGCGCATTTCCCCCGCCTCGTGGCGGGCAGATGTTTGACGTGTGTGCCGGAAGAACCGGAAATGCTGGCCGGGCTCGTGGGAACCCGCAAACCGACATTGTACCACACCCGGGCCGGAGCCCGCAAGTGACGGTCCCACAGTGTTTTGGCTCGATTCGACGGCCGACCGGCGGGGAGGAGGCGTGAGGCGATGAGATATACGCTCGGGCTCGGGAGCCTGTTTGGAATCCCGGTTCGCGTCCACGGGACGTTCCCGCTGGTCCTCGTGCTGTACGCGGCCGAGGCGGGCCGGACGGGGAGCGCCCGCGACGCCCTGCTGGGGGCGGCGCTGGTCCTGTGCGTATTTGCGTGTGTTGTGCTGCACGAACTGGGGCACAGCCTCGTCGTGCGGCGCTATGGCATCCGGGTCCGCGATATCGTGCTGTTTCCGATCGGCGGGGTTGCCCGTGCCGAGTCGATCCCCGAGGACCCCCGCCAGGAAATCAACGTCGCCATTGCCGGGCCCATCGTGAACTTCGTCATCGCCGGCGTGCTGTTCATCGTGCTGGCCGCGCGCGGTGCCTCACCGCTCGAGACCGGCTTCTTCGTGGACCTCGCCTGGGTCAATCTCGTCCTCGGGGTGTTCAACCTGGTGCCGGCGTTTCCCATGGACGGTGGCCGTATTCTGCGTGGCGCGTTGTCCATGCGCATGCCGTACCTGGTTGCAACGCGCCGCGCGCGCGACGTCGGCCAGATCATCGCACTGGGCTTCGCGACCATCGCGTTCATCAACATTTCGTTCATCATGCTGTCGCTGGTGGCTGTGTTTGTGTTTGCCGGTGGCATGATGGAAGAGCGGCTGGTGCGGACGCGCACCCGTCTCAACGGGCGTTCGGTGGGCGATCTCGCCGATG
This sequence comes from Candidatus Krumholzibacteriia bacterium, assembly GCA_036273975.1. GTDB lineage: Bacteria > Krumholzibacteriota > Krumholzibacteriia > WVZY01 > JAKEHA01 > JAKEHA01. The sequence continues at coordinate 45,816 of DASUGO010000014.1, read as the reverse complement.
TCGCTGCGCCGGTATTCTCGGTGGCGGACCCGGTGGAGGTCGCGGCGCGGGTCGTGAACGGCCGGCCCGTGTTTGCGCTGGCGGCCGAATCGGGCGCGCTGGCCGGCGTGGTGATGGTGTCGGATCTGCTGCGGGCGTTGCGCGATGGCCGCGCTGCGGAGGAACTGGGGAGCATTGCACGATCCGACTTTCCGGTTGCCGAGTCGGGAACGGAGGCGATCCGCGTTCACCGCTACTTGAGTGAGACCCACCAGCCTTTTGCCGCGGTCGTCGATGGCGACCGCTTCCTCGGGCTGTTTCATGCGGACGACGAGTTGCCGTTGCAACCCGCGAGCGATGGCCGTTCCCCAATGGGTGGCCGTGCGCCACGAACCACCGGGTAGTTCCACGGTACACGACTTGCTGCGACTGCCTCGCGGTTCATCCCCGGATACAGACGCCGATTGGCAGCAGCCGCGGGTGTGCAGCCGTCCCAACGCAACGGAGTGAAATCATGAGCAACGTCGGGATACTGGAAGAAGTCGCGACGGACGCGGGTACCCACGAGTCCAACGTCCTGTTCAACCGTGCCCTCGAACTGGTGAACCGCAACCGCGTGTCGGCCGCGCGCAAGGATCTGGAGACCGCGCTGCGCATCTGCCCGCGCCATCCGGGTTATCTATCGCTTTACGGGCTGTGCATCGCGATCGAGAGCGAGGACTACGAGTCCGCACGCACGATCTGCGAGCGCGCCATTCGGATGAATCCCAACGATCCGTTGAATCGGGTCAACCTCGGCAAGGTGCTGCGTCTCAACGGCCACAACGCCGAGGCTTACAACGAGTTCATCGCGGCGTGGAAGCTCGACAAGTCCCATCCGGCCCCGGCCGCCGAGCTGTCACGCATGGGCATTCGCCGTCCGCCCGTTCTCCCGTTCCTTCCGCGCTCGCACTGGGCCAACGTCCGGCTTGGCCGGCTGCGGTCGCGGCTCAGCCGCCTTGGTGTTCGCGTAGGTTCGTAGCCGCCTGCGGAGCGGCCCGCCCGGTGCAGGCGGGCCGCTTTCCTTTTCCCCGCCGCACCCGCCGCGATGTATATTGCGGTCGATGCACTCCCGGCTGTTACCAATTTGCCTGATCGTACTCGCGTGTTCGTCCGCACCCGTGGATGGTTCCAGCCAGTCGCCGGAAATCAATCGGGCCAAGCACCGCGCCGCGGTGCAACTGGAGGCGGGGGAGTACGAGAGCGCGGTTGGGACGCTGGAAGCGTTGGCGCTCAAAACCCCGCGGGATGACCAGGTGTTGGTAATGCTGGCAGACGCGTACCGGGGACTCGGCCAGTTCGACAACGCAGTGAAGAACTACGAGCAGGCCATTCGTATTGATTACGGCGATCATCTCTCGCACCTCAAGCTCGGAACCTGGTTGATGGAAAACGGCAAGACCGGGCGCGCGCTCACCGAGTTCGAGGTCGCTGTCAAGTTTGGCAACGACGATCCCCTCGCGCACTACAACTACGGACTCGCGCTGTACGAACTCGACCGCCGTGGCGAGGCGCTCGAGCAGTGGCGCCGCGCACGCGAACTCGACCCCGCCAGCGCGGAGTACGCCGAGGCGGTTGGGATCGGTCTCGCCGGTGTCGATGACCGCGCCGCCGTGCAGGCATTCGCGGAGGCGGAAGGCCTGGGGCGCGACGGCGGAAAGTTCTACAACAACTACGCGCTTGCGCTCGAACGGGTGGGTCGCAACGACGAAGCCGAGAAGTATTTCATTGCCGCTGCGACCGGCGCGGATGCGCGCGAAGAGTACCGGCGCAACCTCGCGCTGCACTACATGCGCGTCGGCGACTACGCGCACGCCGCGGAGGGATTCGCGGGACTGTGCGCGGAATACACGCCGCGGTGGAGTTACTGCGTCTATCTTGCGCGCGCGCGGGTGGAACTGGGTGACTATGCTGCCGCGCTCGCTGCCCTGGAACCGTTTCAGGCCCAGATGGACGCGGGCAAGCTGGATCGGGCCGCGCCCGCGGTGGACCGGGTCCCGCCGACGCTGGCCGAGGCGCTCTCCGCGCTGGGAATGGCATGGCGGGGCCAGAAAGATCTGGCGCGCGCGCGAGACTATCTGGCGCGTGCGGTCGCCCTCGATCCGCGCGAGCCGGCGCATCTCAATAATTATGGCGTGGTGCTTGCCGAGAGTGGTATGCTGCCGGAAGCTCGGGCGCAGTGGAAGCGGGTGCTCGAAATCGACCCTCACAATGCCACCGCCAGGGCCAATCTTTCCGCATACGAACGGTAACAAACGGCTCCTGCCGCCCGTAGTCACGCATGGTGCCCGATTTATCCCGACCAGCCGAAAGGCGGATTTACATGTACTGCAAATACTGCGGACGTGAGGTCGACGAGAAGGCGGAACTCTGTGTCCACTGCGGCCGGCGCATTCGAAGTTCGGTCGCTGTTCTGATTTCGGACAGTGAGTTGACCCGTCTCAAACCACAACGCGAGCCCAAGAGTCCGGGACTGGCCGGTTTCCTCGGCTTCGTGCTGTCGTGGTTGGTGATGGGACCCGTCGGCTACATTTACCTCGGTCAGTGGAACTGGTTCTTCATAACGCTCATCATTTCGGTTCTGGTCTACATCCTGACCTTCGGTGTCGCGTACGTGCTGTTCCCGTTTGTGTTCGCCTTCCATCAGTATCAGATGGCGCGCGAACTCAACGAAATGGCGGGGACGGTAAAGACTCCGGGTGCCGGGGGCAGTGCGACCGGGATGGGTGAGGCGGAATCGAGCCATACCCCCCACGCTCGCGATTGATGGAACGCAACCTTGCTCTCGAACTCGTTCGAGTCACCGAGGCGGCCGCGCTCGCCTCGGCGCGCTGGATGGGCAAGGGGGACGCCGATGCGGCCAGCCGCGCGGCGCACGAAGCGGTCGCGGTGGTGATGCGGTCGGTGAAGATCAACGGCCGCATTGTTATTGGTAATCCGGAGCTGTCGAGCAAGCCCCCGCGTAAAGCCACCAGGACCAAGGACGAAATCCCCGACGCGGACGTGGCGATCGACGCGCTGCAATCGGTCGAGTCGGTTGCGCTCGGTCGGCCCTATGCGATTTCGACCATCGCGGTTTCGAACCCTGGATCGTTTCTCACCCCGCCCGTTCCCTATATGAACAAGATCGCCGTTGGTCCGGATGCGGCGGGGTGTGTGGACATCAAGGCGAGTCCGCTGGACAACCTGGTCAATATCGCGGCCGCCAAGCGGTGCTACGTCGAAGACCTCACGGTGTGCATCCTGGACCGCGACCGCCACCACGCGCTGATCGGCGATGTCCGCTCGGCGGGTGCTCGCATCCTGCTGATTTCGGACGGCGATCTGACCGCGATGCTCGCCACCGCGGTTCCCGCCAGCGGCGTGGACGTGGTCATGGGCATCGGGGGAAGCGCGGAGGGTGTGCTGGCCGCCGCCGCGCTCAAGTGTGTGGGGGGCGATTTGCAGGCGCAGTTTCATGCCCGCGACGATGCGGAAGCCGCGCACATGCGCGACGCCGGTTTCGCGGGAGACCGCGTGCTGCGCGCGGATGATCTGGTGCAGGGCGAGAACACGATGTTCGCGGCCACGGGCGTCACCAACAGCGATGTTCTGCAGGGAGTCCAGTTCGTGCCAGGCGGCGCGGTGACGCACTCGCTCGTCATGCGCAGCAAATCCGGCACCGTCCGGCATATCACCGCCCACCACCGTTTCGACCGCAAGCCCGTGTATCGATGATTCCGCGCCGCGGCCCCGCCGCGTGCTCGTTGGGATGGCGCCATGAGCGAGCCGTTTGAACTCCTCCCCGATAATTCCCCGGGCAACGGACCCTCCCGCACCGCGCCGCTGGCGGATCGATTCCGGCCGCGCACGCTGGACGAGTTCATCGGGCAGACGGCCATCGTCGGCCCGGGTACGCTGCTGCGCGCGACGCTCGCCGCCGGCGTGATCATGCAATCGATGATCCTGTGGGGGCCGCCCGGTTGTGGAAAGACCACGCTGGCGCGGCTGATCGCGTCGCACGTGAAGAACCGCTTCGTGCCGTTCAGTGCCGTCACATCCGGGATCGCGGAGGTCAAGCGGGTCATCGCGGATGCGCGCAAGCTGCGCGCGGTGGACACGCAGCCGCTGCTGTTGTTCGTCGACGAGATCCACCGTTTCAACCGCGCCCAGCAGGACGCGTTCCTGCCCCACATCGAGGACGGCACCATCGTTTTCATCGGCGCAACCACCGAGAACCCGAGTTTCGAGGTCATCGGGCCGCTGCTGTCGCGCTCCCGGGTGTTCGTGTTTGAGCCGCTCGGGCCCGAGCAAGCGGTGGAGATCCTGCGACGCGCACTGTCCGATCATGAGCGCGGGCTCGGTGATGCTGACATCACCGCCGAAGACGGGGTGCTGGAAATGATCGCGGATGTCGCCCAGGGTGACGCGCGCGTTGCGCTCAATGCGCTCGAGTACGCCTGTTCGGTGATTCGTACCGGCACTCCACCCCGTCGCCTCACGCGGGCGCTGGCGATGGACGCGCTGCAACGGCGCACCATCGCGACCGACCGCGCTGGCGATTCCCACTACAACTTGATATCAGCCCTGCACAAGAGCATGCGTGGCGGCGACGTGGATGCGTCGCTGTACTGGCTGGCGCGCATGTGCGAGGCCGGCGAGGACCCCATGTTTATCGCCCGGCGGCTGGTCCGATTTGCCTCCGAGGATGTGGGCAACGCCGATCCGCAGGCGCTGGCGGTTTCCGTCGCGGCGAAGGATGCGGTTGCGTTCATCGGGTACCCGGAGTGCAAGCTGGCGCTCGCGCAGTGCGTGATCTATCTCGCGCTCGCACCGCACAGCAATTCCGTGTATACCGCCTACGGCAAGGCGGCCGATGTCGTGCAGTCGTCCGCGCCGTACGCAGTGCCGCTTCATATCCGTAACGCGCCGACGCGGTTGATGAAGGATCTCGGTTTCGGGAAGGACTACGTCTATCCCCACGACCACCCCGAGGCCGCACCGCAGGATTTTCTTCCCGACGCGTTGCGCGGCACGCGCTTCTACGAACCGCGCGAGGCAGGCTTCGAAGCGGAGTTGAAGCGCCGGCTCGACGCCTTTCTGCGCCGCCGGGACTGACGAGCCAGAATTCTTCCTCTGTTCCGGGTACTTCGGTTACCATCGGCGCATCCGACGCCATGCACTTCGACGACCGCATCCATGAATTTCTGCAACGCCGGCCCGGGCACGCCTGTGTCAGCGGACCGCCGGGCAGCGGCAAGACCACGCTGCTGGTGGAGCGCTGGCGCGCGCTGGTCGCACGCGGCCATCGGCCCGGCATCGTCGCTTTTGGACGCGAGCAGCGCGCCCGTCTGCTGGAGCGGGTGATCGCGCCGGGCGGCGCGTACCTCGGCGCATACCCGGTCACGACCCACGCGCTGGTCGCGTCCGCGCTCTTGGCTGATCCGCAATCGCGGCCGCTGCGCGAGGTGGACGAGATGCTGGTGCTGGGCCGCCTGTTGCGCCGTGAGTCCGGGCTTCTATCCAGCGATCTTGCCGCCATATCGGATTCACCCACGTTCCTGCGCGATCTGTTGCATGCGGTGCATGCGCTGGCGCAGCATGGCATCGCCGTGGACGACGCGCGCGCGTGCATTCACGATGGTGTGAGCGACCGGGTGTGCGACGTGCTTCGCGTCTATGCGCGTTACCGGGAGGTCTGCGATGCGCGCGGGCTGGCGACGTTCTACGACGCGGCGTGGCGCGCGGCGGCCCGGTTTGGGGCCGGGGGGGTGCGATCTCCGCTGGACGAGTTCGACGTGGTGCTGGTCGACGATTTTCACGACCTCGACCCTGGCCAGTATCACCTGCTCACGCGGCTCGTCCCGCCGGATGGCGCGCGGGTTCTGGAAGTCTTCGGCGACACCGCGGGCGCGCGTTTCGCATTCCGCGGTACCAGCGACCGTTTCTTCACCGAGTCGTTTCCGAGCGACTACCGGCCAGCGCAGCTCGAACTCGCCGCGCCGGCCTGCGACGACGCCGCGTTGCGCGCTACCGTGGTTGCTCTGGTGAGCGGAACGGCGTCGCGGGCATCCGGCTCGATCGCGGCTCCCGCGCTGGATCTGCCCCTGTTTGCGGGCGCGCCATCCGCGTCCGCCGTGGCGACGGCGCGTCCCGCGTGGGCGTGCTCGGTGTCGCTGCGACTGGCGGATGACGAAATCGCCGAGGCGCAGATGGTGGCGGTGCGCGCCCGCGCGGCGATCGACGCCGGTGTGGCGCCCCGTGAGATCGCGGTGGTCGCGCGTGACGTGGAACGTTACCGCTCGATCCTGCAGCTCGCGTGTCACGAATGGGGCGTGCCGGTGGACACCGGCGGCGACGGCGACAGCGCCGCCGACGGTTTTCTGTACGCGCTGCTGGGCGCGCTGGGCTCGGATGGGGACGGCCGGTTTACCGAGGCGCTGGCGGTTTCACCGTACGCGGGGTTTCTCGGCGACGCGGTTGCCACGATTCAGCGTGCGTACGCGTCGCGGGACGGTTTCGACCTGGAGCGCCTGATCCGGGAACGCATCACGCCGTACCTCGAGCCGGGCGACGAAGGCGCGCGCACCACACTGGTGTCCGTCGGCGACGAGTGGCGGCGCTACAATGAAGTGGTGTTGCACGTCGGCGGCGGTCCGTCGCTCGACGAGTTCCGCGCCACTTACCTGGTCGCGCGCGAAAAGACAGCAACGGCGGGAAACCGGGTCGCGCTGCTTTCGGCGCGCGAAGTCACCGGCCGTTCCTTCCACACGGCGTTCGTGTGCGGCGCGGCCGACGGGTTCTTCCCGGGCGGGACAGTGCGGGAAGGGTACATTCCGTTCGCGATACTGGCGCGCGCCGTCGCACGGGTCAACGCCGACGCTGCGCGCGATATCGCGGCGCGCGTGGACGAGACGGCCGCCGAACGCGCGGAGAACGCGCTCTTCCTCTCCGCAATCACGCGTGCGACCCACGCGCTCACGATCAGCGTCCCGTCCCGCATCGGCGGCGAGTCCACCTCACCGTCCACCGTGCTCGCAGTGGAGGAGCGCCCATTCAGTGTCGAATCCGCGTCGCGCGTGGAATCGCCGTGCGCGCACGCCGCGCGCGCGGTGGCGGAAACGGAGCCCTCCGCGGCGCGCGCGGAGCGGGTCCGCAAGCTGGATACCCTGGCGGCGTGGTGGCTGACGCCGCCGCGCGCAGCGCGATTTCCGGCGCTGGCGTCGTTCTCGATGAGCGCGTCGAAACTCAACTCGTACGCGCGTTGCCCGCGACAGTTCTTCTACCGGAGCATCCTCAGGCTCGAAGAGCCCGAGTCCATCTACCTGCGCGTGGGCAATCTGGTGCACGAGGCGCTCAAGGAAATCATTCCGCCCGGTGCCACCGGCGACGAGGTGCGCACCGCCCTGCGCGCCGCGGGCACCCGCGAGATTGCGGAACGTCTCGTCGCGGCCGGGATGCCGGAGGCCGGTGCGTGGATGCGCGCGCTCTCCGTCCACTACCTGCAGGACATGTTGCAGCGCGTGGCGGAACTCGAAGCGACCCGCGAGGGAGAGTACCGCGTGCGGATGCTCGAGGAATCCATTGAGGCGGTGATCGAGGGCATGCCGATCCGCGGGCGCGTTGACCGCGTCGACGATGTCGAAGGTCTCGGACCGCTGGTGATCGACTACAAGACATCGGGGAGCATCAAGAAGACGTACCCGACGCTGGTCGACAAGATGCAGACCGAGTACTGGCAGATTCCAGTCTACGCCGCCATGACCGCGGTGAACGGCATCGCCGCGGCAGGGTTCGTGTACTACGCGCTTCCGCCCGGCGAGGAGAGTTTCGCGGCCGGCGTCCAGCTTGTGCCTGGCGACCGCCCGGCCCCGGTGCCGCTGGGGCGGCGGCCGTACCGCTACGGACCAGTCGACACACGTACCGTCGCGGGGGCGATGGCCCAGGCGGTCGAGATTCATCGCACCATTGTCGAAGGCGAGTGCGAATACGAACGCACGGAGAACCGGCAGATCTGTCCAAACTGCCATTTTGCGAGGATATGTCAGCGAAGCCGCGCATCCATCTAGACCCCGGGCAGCGCGCTGCCGTCGACGCCGCGACCACCGCCGCGACCAACGTGATCGCGGGGGCGGGCACGGGCAAGACCAGCGTTCTGGTCGCGCGCTACCTCAAGCTGCTCGACGACGGCATACCGGTCGACCGGCTGCTCGCGCTCACCTTTACGCTCAAGGCGGCGGGCGAGATGCGCGAGCGCGTGCGCCGCGCGGTAACGGAGCGCCACGCCGCGCTGGCGGGCCATATGGCGGACGCGTGGATCATGAACTTCCACCAGTTCGGCTACCGCTTCATCAAGGAGAATGCGCCGTCGCTCGGTATCGACCCCGGCGTGGACGTCGTGTCGCTCGCGGAGTTCGAACGCATCCAACGCGTGCTGCGTGCGCGCTTCGAGAACGGGTACGTGCAGGGCGTGCCATCGGATTTCGGTGGATCGCCACCACCGCCCACCAAGCTGGGGGCGCTGTTCGACACACTGATGCGGGTCGTGCTCCACTGTCGCGGGATCATGCTCGATACCGCCGAGCTGCGCGCAATGGTGACACCAGACGACCATCCCGCGTACATTGCGCGCGTCGACACGATTGTGGCCCTGGCGCGCGAGTACGAAGCCGAACTCGCGCGGCGCCGGTTGCTGGATTTCAGCGACATGATCACCATCCCCGCGCGCGCGTTGCGGGACATGCCGGCGCTGGCGCGCGCCTACCGTAGCGCGTTCGACCACATTCTGGTGGACGAGTTCCAGGATACGAGTGCCGCGCAGAACGAACTCCTGCGGTCGCTCTCCGGCGGGGACTTCTCGTGCGTGACGGTGGTGGGTGACAAGAAGCAGTCCATCTATCGCTGGCGCGACGCGCGGGTGGAGAACATCAGCGAGTTTCCGGATCCCGCACCGCGCGAACTCGCGGTCAACTATCGTTCGCGCCAGGAGATTCTGGATCTCGCGCACGCGCTGGTTGCAAACGAGGAGGAATTGCGCGACGCCGCGGTTCCGCTCACCGCGCAGCGCGGTGCCGGTACCGGAAGCGTGCTCCTGTTCCATCCCGCCAGCGGCCAGGATCGCCACGAGGACGAGGCCGAGGCGCTGGGCGCCTGGGTGGACCACCTGCTGGGACGCGTGGCCGCCCCCGCGGGCTGGGAGCTGGAGCGCCCCGCGGAACCGCTGCAGGCGCACGAAATCGCGGTGCTTTTGCGCAACCTCAAGAGCAACCGGACGCTGGCCGAGATCGAGCGCGTGTTTCAGCGGCGCGGCATTCCGTTTGCGCTGGTCGGGGGCGCCAACCGGGCGGAGGCGCGCGCGCTGGAGAGCTGGCACGCATGGGTGTCGTTGCTGCTGCCGGGGGATCGCACCGTGGATCTGGTGGCCGCGCTGGAAGCGCCGCCGCTTGCGGTGGCCGAGGCGTCGTTGTTCGAGCTGTTCGTCGAGCGCGAGAACGATCCCGGCGTGCTGGCGCGGTTGGACGAGAAACACGTCGCGCGCGTCAACGATGATCGCGATGCCACCGCCATCCGCGACCTGCGCGACGGACTGGCGGGCGCGCAGGTGGCCTGGCGCGAGCGCGGGTTCCGCGAGTTTCTGGTGTGGAGCCTCGAGGCGAGCCCGCTGCGGACGCGGCTGCTGCGCGACGGCGCCCAGCCCGCCGCGGTGGATGAACTGTTCCGCGAACTGCTGGACCTCGCCGACGGGCTGTCGCGGCGCGGCGAGTTGAACCTCGCGACCTTCCTCGACCATCTGCGTGCCGCGCTCGATGAGCGCAAGTTTCACGAGGACGGTGACGCGGTGCTGCCGCAGGGACGTGTGGCGGTCATGACCGTGCACCAGGCCAAGGGACTCGAGTTTCCGGCGGTGGCGGTGGCCGGTGTGGTGGAAGGGAACAAGCCCAGCGAGAGCTTCATCGTGTCGCGCGCAAGCGGGCTGTACTTTGGCGAGAAGACCGGCAAGCCCTGGGATCGCCACAAGCAACTCGCGGAAAACTTCGCGCGCGAAGAGCGCATGGAAGACGTCGAGGAGCGTTGCATTCTCTACGTCGCCCTCACGCGCGCACGCGACCACCTGTGGGTGAGCGCGCCGTCGGCGGAGGGCAAGCGGTACCTCAAGGACAGTTCGCGCGACTGGCTCTTCACCGAACTAGTAGTTGCCGCCCGCGCAACCGGGCTGGCGCGGGAGATCCGCGACGCGGACGGCCTGGCGCACGTGCAGGCGGCGCCACCGACCTCGCAGGATGCGGGCGGCGACGACGTGGAGCATGCGCTCGGCGAGTGGATCGCGCTCCGCGAACGCGGCCCGCAGCCCGTCGACACCTTCCCGGCCGGTGGCGTCGTCACCGCCACCTGGTCCGACGTCATGGCGTTTGCGCGCTGCCCATTGCAGTTCGAACTGAACTGTCTCACTGAACACGAGTCATCCGACGAGCTGCACCCGGTCGATGGTGGCGACTCGGCCGTCCCCCACGGCGTGGAGCCGACGGCGTTTGGTTCCCTGGTGCACGAGGTTCTGCAGCGAATCGCCGACGGGGAAGCCGTTGACGCTGCGATCGACGCGTCCGTCGCCCGGCACGACTTCGGAAAGAAGCGCGACACGGCGATCACCACCGCCCGCGCGCTGGTCGGGCACGCCCTCGCCGCGGGCATCGCCGGCCCCGCAGAAGGCGCCCGCGCCGAACTCCCCTTCATGGTCCGCCTCGACCGCGTTCTCATCCGCGGCACCATCGACCGCATCGACACCACCCAGGCCGGCTCCGTGATCACGGACTATAAGGTGGGCGCCCGCAGCGACGACCATGCCTGGCAGGTACGCACCTATGCATGGGCCGTACAGCGGGCCGGCGTGCCGGCGCCGATAACGGCGCGCGTCGCCTATCTGCGGGAGGCCGGCGTCGAAATCCTCGATGTGGAGACAGGCGACGGCATCGACGAGACCGCGCGCGCCCTGGACAACGCACTCATGAACGACAGGCCGAAGCCGTGACCACCCTTGCCCCTGTGATGGGTTCTCTCATGAGCGCGATTCCAATCGGGATTGGCGCAACAGTCACGTTTGATCTCTGGGCGTTATTTCTCAAGCGCACCTTCAAGATTCCGTCGTCAAACATCTGCGTGGTTGGACGGTGGCTTCTCTACATGCCGGAAGGCACCTTCAGGCATGCGAATATTGCGACGGCCGCGGCGAAGCGCGGGGAATGCATGCTGGGGTGGATCGCCCATTACATGATCGGGATCACGTTCGCGATCGCTTTCGTGGCATTGGCAGGCAGCGGCTGGCTTCGGGATCCGACGCCGATTCCCGCAATGGTCTTCGGGATCGCCACGGTCGTGGCGCCGCTGTTCATCATGCAGCCATCTTTTGGGTTTGGATTTGCGGCGTCGAAGTCGCCGAACCCCGGCCAGGCACGGCTTCGCAGCCTGATGAATCACGCCGCATTTGGCGCCGGACTGTATCTGTCCGCCCTGTTGCTCAGCCGGTTGTAAACACGCGGCGGGCGAGATTCGCCAGCTCGGTGTGGGAGTCCAATACGAGGTCCGCGCCGGGGAAGTCGATGCCGGTGGTTTCGCGCGTTCGTACCACGATCACCGGGATGTTGGCGGCAATCGCCGAGCCAACGCCTTTCTCGGCGTCCTCGAACACGAGCGCATCGGACGGCTTTGCGTTTACCATGTCGAGGGCGTGCAGGAAAATGTCGGGCGCGGGTTTGGGCGCGGCGACCATGTCGCTGCCCGCGATGGCCGCAAACGCGTCGCTGAGTCCCTCGTTCTCGAGCACCGCCTCGATGTCGCCGCGCACGGTACCGCTGGCAATGGTGAGCGTCTTGCCGGCCGCGGCCAGTCGTATCACCAGATCGTGCGCCTCGGGGAAGAATCGGATGGTGCCGTTCCGGCAGTACTCGGAAAAAATCGGCCGTTTCTCGTCGCGGATCCGCCGGGGATCGATCGCCAGGTGGTAGCGGTCGACTTCGCCCTTCGGACCCAGACCGAGCGACGTCCAGTACTTGTAGTACTCGGTCTCATCGATGGTGTGGCCGTACTTCTTGAACACGGCGCTGTAGGTTTCGAAGTGATAGCGTTCGCTGTCCACCAGCACGCCGTCGAAATCGAACACGATCACGTTCGCGCGCAGGAGTTCACGGAATTTGTGCAGGCGCGCGTCAGCCAAGGTAACGGGCCTCGTCGCGAATCGGAATCAACCGGCGGATGAACCGGTAGATGGCGTAGCTCTCAATAATAAACGGCATGAACCCGAGGAAACCCAGCACGGGCATCTCGAAGATCTTGATGTGCCCGAGGTAGGGCACGTCGTACTGCCACTTGGTCGCCGCCCAGTAGTTCCAGAACTCCCACAAGAGCCCCGCCACCAGCCCGGCCAGAAAGAACAGCGGCATCGACCGGAAGCGGCCGGTGAAGAACTCAGCCAGAATGGAACGCTCGCCCAGGCGGCCGTTGAGCGGGTCGAGGAAGAAGGCAAATCCCATCCAGACCAGCGGGGTCATGTGCGTGGATGGCCAGACAAACGGGACCACCATGCACGCGCCGCCGAATACCACGAACGGCCAGAAGATGCGATCCGGGAGTTGCGGGTAGGTGGGGTTGTCCTCGCCGGGCAACAAGTCCGACAGGGTTTCGTAGATCAGAAACATTCCCGGCGAAATGGTTGCGAACGCCCACGCGTAGCCCGAGAACCGGATCCATGGATTCTCGGGGAGGTTGAGGTACTGCCAGTTGCGCAGGAGGACGTTGTAGCCCTCGAAGACCATCCAGCTGCCGATGGAGATCAGGCACAGGAGGAGAAACTCCGGGAAATGATCGGTGATCAGGGAGCTGCCCCGGCGCTGCCGGCGCCAGCCGTCGAGGCACAGGATCAGGCCGGTCCACTGGAGCGGGGTGAAAAACTCGCTCACGATGCTGCGGGGGGCGAGGAACAGGGTGATCTGGAACACCAGCATCGAGGCCAGGCCGACCCAACCATAGGCCGGCATTCGAGTTCCGGCTCCGGCACGACTTGACTTGATGGCGTCTTGGGTTATCATGGGCAATTCGTCCGCGCGCCGAACTCCCCGAAAAAAGCCCGGTGAATCCCCGAGCCGATGACGAGGTGCTCGTCCCGGCTGGTGCGGCGGAGCCCGATCCTAGCCTATCGACACCGGCCGGCGCAACCAGCGGCCTCCCAACCCGGAGGACGGAACCGCCAGCGGAATATGACGTTCAATCCGATCGACCGGCGCATGGCCGCCGGCGGAGGTGATGATGCAGTACGAGATTCAGGCGCTGAACGAGCGCGTGGAGCGCGCGAGCCGCTTTGTGCCGGTGCTCCAGAAGTCCATTCAGAGTGTGATCATCGGCCAGCGCTATCTGGTGGACCGGCTCCTGGTCGGCATCCTGTGCGACGGTCACGTGCTCATCGAGGGCGTACCGGGTCTCGCGAAGACCCTGTCGGTGAAGACGCTCGCGGCCGCGATGCACGCGACGTTCCGCCGCATCCAGTTCACGCCCGATCTGTTGCCGGCCGACCTGCTCGGAACCGAGGTCTACAATCCGCGCGATCATACCTTCTCCGCCAAGAAGGGCCCGTTGTTCGCCAACTTCATTCTTGCGGACGAAATCAACCGCGCCCCGGCCAAGGTGCAGAGCGCGCTGCTCGAGTGCATGCAGGAGCGCCAGGTGACGATCGGCGACCAGACCTATCCGCTGGAGTTTCCGTTCCTCGTGCTCGCGACGCAGAACCCCATCGAGCAGGAGGGCACTTATCCGCTTCCCGAGGCGCAGGTTGACCGCTTCATGCTGAAGCTCAAGGTCACCTACCCCGCGCGCGATGAGGAGCGTCAGATCATGGATATGGTGACGGGGGGCAAGATGCCGGCGGTTCTGCCGGTCATCGAGCCGAGTGTGCTCAAGGAGGCGCAGGAGACCGTGCGCGACGTGTACATGGACGAGAAGGTGAAGGACTACATTCTCGACATCGTGTTCGCAACGCGCGACCCCGAGTCGTTCAAGCTCCCGGTCAAGCACCTGATCTCGTACGGCGCGTCGCCGCGCGCGACGATCTTCCTCGCCCAGGCGGCGAGGGCGAACGCGTTCCTGCGCGGACGCGGTTACGTGACGCCGGAGGACGTCAAGGCGGTCGGTTTTGACGTGCTGCGCCACCGGGTCATCGTCACCTACGAAGCCGAAGCCGAGGGGCTGGACTCGGAAGCCATCCTGCAGCGGATATTCGATCACATCGAGGTCCCCTGATCCCATGAAGGACGCCGATCGCGGTTCCCAGGCCGGCGAGACGACCGAACGCAACGTCGCCGAAGTGCTCAAGCGGGTCCGGCGGGTCGAGATCACGACCCGGCGGATGGTCAACGACGTCTTCTCCGGCGAATACCACAGCGTATTCAAGGGCCAGGGGATGGAGTTCGACGAGGTGCGCGAGTACCAGCCGGGCGACGACATCCGCACCATCGACTGGAACGTTACCGCGCGCATGGGCACGCCCTACATCAAGCGCTTCATGGAAGAGCGCGAGCTGGTGGTGATGTTCCTGCTCGACGTGAGTGCGTCGGGGCGCTTTGGTTCCGCCGACCAGACCAAGATCGATACCGCCGCCGAGATCTGCGCGGTGCTGTCGTTCAGCGCCATCCAGAACAACGACAAGGTGGGCGCGGTTGTTTTTACCGACGAGATCGAGGAGTTCATTCCGCCCGACAAGGGCCGCCGGCACGTGCTGCACCTGATCCGCGAGGTGCTGTTCTACCAGCCGCGCGGACATCGCACCGACCTCGCCGCCGCGCTCGAGTACCTGATGCGGGTGTCCAAGCGACGCGCAATCGTGTTCGTGGTGAGCGATTTTCTGTCCGCGGATTTTTCGCGCCCGCTGGCGATGGCGGCGCGCAAGCACGACGTCGTCGCGGTGTGGCTCACCGATCCGCGCGAGGAGCAGCTTGCCGCGGGTGGCCTGATCCGCATGTGGGACCAGGAGACGCAGGTCGAACGCGTGATCGACGCCAGTTCCGCGCGTGCCCGCGAACGCTTTGCGCAGCACGCACGCAAACGTGAGGAGTCGCTCCAGTCGCTGTTCCGGCGCAACGGGGTGGATTGCGTGCGCGTCGAGGCGGGTCAGGATTACATCGTGCCGCTCTCGCGGTTCTTCAAATCGCGGGCGAAACGCCGCTAAAGAATTACCGTGAAACTGTTGACGTCACCGCTCCCCAGGATCTTGTGCGCGTTCGCGGTTGCGACGGCCGTATCGGTGGCCGTCGCGTACGCGGACGTCACGCCGGCCGGGCCCGAGATCATGGTGGACACCGGCACCCAGGCCGACACCGTCACCGTCGGCGAGCGCTTCGACGTCATGATCCGCGCGGTCCATCCCGACTCGCTGCGCCCGGTGACACCCGCCGGCTTCCCCGCGGGCACGTGCCGCCTGCTCGCGGCCAGCTGGGAAGACATCCCGCACGCCGATCGCCACGAGTGGACCGGACGCGTGACCTGCATCGCGGTGAGCATCGATTCGGTGGTCGTCCCCGCGTTGCCGCTCGACTTCGTTGCACCCGACGGCGACACACTGCGCGCGTGGACCGAGCCCCTACATCTGGCACTGCGCTACCTGTCCGCCGGCTCGAAGGACCTGCGCCCGCTCAAGGAGCAGTGGACGCTGCCACCCAACTACGCGCAGTGGATCCTCATCGCGCTGGCCGGGCTCGCGCTCGTTGCCGCCGCGATCTGGTGGTTCCGCCGGCGCCGCGCGCGCCGGACCCTTGACGACCGGCCGGTGGTCGTAGTTCCACCCGACATTGTCGCGCTCACCGAATTCGAACGCATCGAAGCGATGGGGCTCGTGACGCGCGGCGAGTACAAGATGTTCTACACGCTGGTGGTTGATGCGCTGCGGCGTTACGTCGCTGCCCGTTTCGGCGTGGAGGCCCTCGACCGCACGACCGCCGAGATCATGGACGATCTCGTGCGGGCCGGACGCACGGTGGATGGACTCGAAGCGTTGTTGACCGAAGCCGATCTGGTTAAATTCGCAAAGTTCCGGCCGCAGGCGGATGCGGCCAACGCCGCGATCGCGTCGGCGCGCGACATCGTCGTGGCGACCACGCCGCGACCCGTCGCCGCTCCGGCGGCCGAGGGGACGGCGGCGTAGATGTTCCGCTTCGAGCACCCATGGTGGCTGCTCCTGCTGCTGGCGTTGCCGCTGGTGGCGTGGTTGTCGCTGCGCCGCGGACGCCAGCGCAGCGTCGCGTATTCGTCCGTCGACCTCCTCCTCGGCGCCGGCCTGGAGGCGGCCGCGTGGAAGCGGCACGGGAAACTCGGTCTGCGCCTGCTCGTGCTCGCACTGGTGATTCTGGGCGTCGCGCGTCCGCAGACCGGACGGTCGCAGCACACGGAGTATGCGGAGGGAATCGACATCATGCTGGTACTGGATACCAGCGGCAGTATGCAGGCGCAGGATTTCGAGCCGAAGAACCGGTTGTTTGTCGCGAAGGAAGTCGTCAAGGAGTTCATCGCCAAGCGCAAGCAGGACCGCATCGGGCTGGTCGTGTTCGCCGCCGACGCGATCACGCAGTGTCCGCTGACGCTCGACTACACCCTGTTGTCGAAGCTGGTGGATACGGTTGACTTCGGGATGCTGGACGACGGAACGGCCATCGGGGTGGCGCTCGCGACCGCATGCAACCGCCTGCGGGCCAGCGAGGCCAAGAGCCGCATCGTGATTCTGCTGACCGACGGGCAGAACAACGCCGGGATGGTCGACCCCACCACCGCAGCGCGCGTCGCGGCGTCGCTGGGTGTCAAGGTATACACGGTGGGTGTGGGAACGCGCGGGCGCGCGCCCATGCCGATCGACGACCCCGTGTTCGGACGGCGGCTGGTCTCGGTCGACGTGAACATCGACGAGCCGACGTTGCGCCAGATCGCGGATCTCACGGGTGGTAGCTATTTCCGCGCGACGGACCGCGCGCAACTCGAGGAGATCTACGACCGCATCGACCAGCTGGAGAAGTCGAAGGTCGAATCCGAGACCTATGTGGAGTACACCGACCGGTTCATCTGGTTTGTCATCCCCGCGCTGGCGATACTGCTGCTCGAGCTCGGGTTGGAGCAGACCTGGTTGCGGGAGACGCCGTAGGAAGCGCGCATGATCGAATTCGGACGACCGCTATGGCTGTGGGGACTCGTGGCGCTTCCGCTGCTCGCCGCGATACTCGCGCTGGGCGCGCGCCGGCGCGCGGTTGCTGTCGAGCGGCTGGTGGGGACGCGCCTCGCCTCCGCGCTCGCCCCCGGCGCGAGCTGGCGGCGCAACGTCGCCAAGACCGTGCTGCGATGCACCGCGGTGGGGATGCTGCTGGTGGCGCTGGCCGCGCCGCGTTTCGGGAGCCAGCTCGTCAAGGTGGAGCGCGAGGGCATCGACCTGGTGATTGCGCTCGACGTGTCGCTTTCGATGCTCGCGGAGGACGTGGCGCCCAATCGTCTCGAGCGCGCCAAACGCGAGATCACCGATCTGATTCGTGGATTGCAGGGCGACCGTGTCGGCATCGTGGTCTTTGCGGGTGAGGCAGTGGCGCTGTGCCCGCTCACGGTGGATTACGACGCCGCGCTGATGCTGGCGCGGTCGGTTGATGTGTTTTCGGTTTCGGAGCCGGGTTCGGCCATTGCGGACGCCATCGAAGTGGCGACCGCGATGTTCGACGGCTCGCAGGGCGGTGACCGCGCGATCATCCTGGTGACCGACGGCGAAAACCAGCATGGCGATCCGGAGGCGGCTGCGCGGGCGGCCGCCGAGAAAGGCATTCGTGTGTATGCGATCGGGCTTGGCAGCCCCAAAGGGGAACTGATTCCGGAGCGCGCAACCGACGGGTCCGTCGTGGGGTACAAGAAGGATGCGCGCGGCGAGACGGTACTCAGCCGCCTCGACGAGGGCACGCTGCGCAAGCTGGCCGCCGCGTCCGGGGGGCAATACCTGCCCGCGACCAGCGGCGGACTGGAAATCCAGGCGCTGTACGACGCGATCGCGGGCATGCAGCGCAAACTCATCAAGGGAGAATTCGTGGAACGGCGCAAGGAGCGCTTCATCATTCCGCTGGCGGCGGCGCTCGTGTGTCTGCTGCTCGATGCGTTGCTGACCACGCGCGCCACCGGCAAGCGCCCGCGCGCGTTGCATACCGGGGCACTGGCGCTGGCGATTGCCGCGCTGTCGCTCGCGGCGGCCGCGCCGCCGGCGCACGCCGATGGCGTCAAGCGGGGCAAAGTGCGGTCGGGCAACCACGCGTACAAGGACGGCGATTACGCGAAGGCGTTCTCGCTGTACCGGGAGGCGCTGGGCGATTCGTTGCGCGCGCCGCGCGACGCGCAGGGCGTGTTCTATAACGGTGGCAACGCGCTATACATGCAGAAGCAGTACGGGCCGGCGGTCGATTATTATCAGCGCAGTTACTCGCCCGACAGCCTGCTGACCGGCCGCATGCTCTACAATCGTGGCAACGCGCTCCTCAAGGCCGGCCGTCCGCAGGAAGCGGTGGAGTCCTACGTCCAGTCGCTGCAATACCTCCCCGACGACGAGGACGCGCGCCACAATCTCGAGGTGGCGCTCGCCGCGCAGCAGCAGCAACAACAACAGAAGCAGCAGCAGAAGCAGAACCAGGATGGCAAGGGCGACCAGAACGATTCGCAGGACAAGCAGCAGGGCGCGCCGCCGGATTCGTCGTCGCAGGATCAGCAGCAGAAACAACAGCAACAGCAGCAGGGCGACGAGCAGCAGAAGCAACAGCAGCAACCGGATCCGCAGCCCGAGTCGGCGCAGCCGGACTCATCGCGCGCCCAGCCGCAGCCCGCGGATTCCACGATGGCGCCGCTCAGCGAGGAACAGATGCGCCAGCTGTCGCCCGAGGATGCGATGCGGATCCTGCAGGCGTTGGAAGACCGGGAAGAGCAGTTGCAGAAGGAGCGGCGCAAGGCCGCGTTCCGCAAGTTGAAGCGTTCGGGGAAGGACTGGTAGTCTGTGCGCATGTTCCGGGCGGGCATGATCGCGGTGATGGCGCTGGTAGTGGCGCAGGGGATGTTCGCGCCCACCGTCCGGGCGGACGACGACATCTCGGTACGCGCGGTGCTGGTGCCCGCCGTCGTCCCGGTGGGCGAACAGACCGTGCTTACCGTCGAGGTGCAGGGGAAGTTTCGCAACTCGGTGCAGCCCGAGCTGCCACCGATGGACAACTTCGAGATGTACCAGGCCGGCACCTCGCAAAACTTTTCGTTCGTGAACGGACAGGCGACGTCGTCGATCATTTTCACCTATGTGCTGGTCCCGCGCCAGGAGGGGACCTACACCATCGCGCCGATCCGCTTCACGGTGGGGGGGAAGCAGTACACCGCCAACACGGTCACGCTGGAGGTCGTCGCGGGCCAGTCGGCGGTCCCGGCGCCCTCGACGGCGAGCCCGGCTCCGGGCTCGGCCCGGTCCCGTGACCTGCCCGGGGAGGACGAGAGCATTTTCGTGGCCGCGACGGTGGATCGCGATACCGTCTACGTCAACCAGCAGATCACGTGGACGCTGGGTTACTACACCGATGGGCGCGTGGAACTGATGCGCAGTCCCAACTACTCGCCGCCGTCGGCGGAGGGATTCTGGGTGGAGGATCTCCCGCCGCAGACCAAGTACTACACCAACCTCCACGGCCGGCAGTATCTCGTTTCCGAAATCAAGCGCGGCTTCTTCCCGACCGCACCCGGCACGTACTCCATCGGTGCGGCGCGTGTGGATATCATCGTCGACGATTTTCACGGGCGGAGCATCGACGACTTCTTCAGCCGCGGACTGCGCGGCAACATGGGGCAGCAGCGGACGCTCGAAACCGAGGCGGTGCAGATTGTCGTGCTGCCGTTGCCCGCGCGCGGCAAGCCGGCCGGTTTCAGCGGGGCGGTGGTCCAGGACCTCGACGTGTCGATTGCCGCCGACAAGCAGACCGCGCAGGTGGGAGAGCCCATCAACGTGACCATCGAGATGAACGGCACCGGCAACATGCGCACGCTGATTCCGCCGAAGCTGGACGGGATCGACAATTTCAAGGTCTACGAGTCCGGCTCGTCGACCGATTCGTTCAAGAAGGACTACGTGGTGTCGGGCCGGCGCAAGTTCGACTTCGTGCTCGTGCCGCAGGCCGAGGGGAAGTACACGATTCCACCCGTCAGGGTGCCGTACTTCGATCCCGCGCGCGGCGCGTACACGGTTGCGCAATCCGCGCCAATCCCCGTCGACGTCAAGCCCGGCACCGCCGAGGATGGTCCCCGTGTGGTCTACGCCGGGGGGGACGACTTCCGCGTCCTCAACCGGGATATTCGTTTCATCCACCCGGTTCCCGCGAGTCTCGCGGCGGCACCGGCGCCGTTCTATTCCAGCCGGTGGTTTGTGGCGATGCACGCGCTGCCGCTGCTGGCGGTGGGCGCGACACTGGTCATCGAGCGCCGCCGCCGCCGTTACCGGTCGGACGTCGGCTTTGCCCGCGCCAGCCGTGCACACCGCGATGCGGCCCAGAAGTTCGCGCAGGCGGAGAAGGCATTTCACGCCGGCGACGCCAGCCGTGGATTTGCCCTCGTACACGCGGCGGTGTTCGGCTATTTCGCCGACAAGATGAACCTGCCCGCCGCCGGGATGACCGCCGCCGACATCGATGACTATCTGCGCGACGCCGGCGCCGAAGAAGCCCTGCGCAAGTCGATCTCCGGCACCATCGGTGCCTGTGACGCCGCGCGCTACGCCGCGGGGGCGGGCGGCGCCATGGATGGTCCGGCGCTCGTGAATGCGGCGCGCGGCGCGCTGGACGCGGTGGAAAGGAATCGCCGATGAATCGGCTTCTGGTCGTGATGTTCGCGATCGTACTCGCGCCGCTGGGCGCTGTCCGCGCCGCCGGCGCCGGCGCGGATTTGTCCGGCGCGTTTGCGCGCGGCAATGCCGCCTACGAGGCGGGCGACTACGACACCGCGCTGCAGGAGTACGGCACGGTCGCGGCCGCGGGTGTGGTGAACGCCGATCTGTTTTACAACCTGGGAAACGCCTGTTACGAAGCCGGCCAGCTGGGTCGTGCGGTGGTGTGGTACGAGCGCGCGCGGCGGATTCGCCCGCGCGATGGCGATATCGCGGCCAATCTTGAACTGACGCGGACGATGCTGCGCGACAAGCAACTGGTGGTGAACGAGGGCGTGGTGCGGCGTGCCGCGCTGGCCTGGCACCGCAAGTTGTCGCTCGCCGAATCCGTCATGATCGCGTCCGCGCTCTACGGACTGCTGTGCGCGCTCGCAATCCTGTTCGTGCTGCGGCGCGAGCCCGCGGTGAACGCGTTCCTGCGCCGCATGTCGCTGTTTTCGCCGGGCCGGCTGTTCGGGTTGAACACCGGGCAGGACGTCGCGCTGGCAATGGCGGTGGTATGCGTGCTGGCGGGACTGTTCGCGGGGTCGTCGTTCGCCAAGCTGGAGGCACGGCACGAGCGGTCGCGCGGCGTCATCGTCGCGGATGAGGTGCCGGTCTACAGCGGGCCGAGCGACGACGCGACCCTGCAATTCAAGGTGCACGAAGGTACGACGCTCGCCGTGCGCGAGAGCCGCGGGGGCTGGATCCGCGTGGAACTCCCGGGTGAGCTAACGGGATGGATTGCCGCTGCTACGCTCGAGCGAATTTGACGCCCATTCGAAGTCGACCGCAATTTCCGTCTGACCAATCTTGATCACGTCACCGTGGCCGAGCGTCGCACGCTGGGTCTGTTCGCCGTTGACCCACGTTCCCGTCGTGCTGCCCATGTCCTCGACGACAAAATCACCACGTTCGTTGAGAATGCGCGCGTGGTAGCGCGCCACGTCGACATCCTTGATCTCGATGTTGTTGTCGTGCTCGCGCCCGATGGTGAGCGTGGTCTGCAGCAGCGGGATGGACTGGCCCGCGTGCGGCCCGCTGACGAACACGAGACTCGGCGGCGACGTCACCGCCGGGTTGGCGCGCGTCGCCACGGGATTCTCAGTTCCGGAACTCGGCGACGGCGCGGACTGCGCCTCACGGCGTGCGACATCCCTGCCGATTTCGTCGATCCAGTCGTGCGGATTCTCGAACCCCACGGGGACATTGTCCGCGCTCGTCTGACGCAGCGTGGGACGCTTCGCGGGGGCCGTATGCGCGGGTGCTTCTGGAGCCGGAGGAACGGGCGTTCCGGCGGCCGGTTCCACGTCCGTGACCGGCGCCGCACCGGCGGCGTCGGCCAGGATGTGGGTGTTGGTCGTGACGTCGTTGCCGGTCACGATGTCGTTGCCGGTCATGAAATCGTCGTTGGCCGGGGCGTCATCGACGGCCGGCATATCGGGTCCGGGAGCGTCGTTGTTCGCCGGCGTGCGATCGCCGGTCGCATCGAGCGCGGTGAGTGATGCACGAACCGTCTCGATGCGCGCCTGCGCCGCCGCGATACGGGCGTCGATATCGGTCCGGCGTGATTGCATGTCTTCCTCGGCGAACTCGCCGATGCGGAAGCGGAAGGTCAGCTCCTGCAGTTCTTCCTCGACCGCGGTACGTTCCTCGGTGGCCGCCTTGAGACTGGTTTCCAGCTCGGCCCGGGTCTGGTCGAGTTCGTCGCGCAGTGGCGTCATCCGCGAGCGCAGCGCGTCCATTTCCCGGTCGTATTCGGCGCGCACGCGGTCGTACACGCGCCGCGGCACGCTCTGCCGCTGTTCTTCCGCGCGCCGCAGCCGATCGCGCATCGCCTCGAACTGGGCCAGGAGCTCGCGGTATTCCGAGAGGCGCGCGTCCACGTCGGCGCCACCCATGTTCTGAATCTGATCCATCTCGAAGGCTCGCTTTCCGTCACCGCGGGTGACCAGGGAGTTGGGGCCGGCAAAAATTGCGGGGCCGGCGTGGTCGCTCGTGCGTAAAGCATGCCAAAATCGAGGTTCTGGCACCATTTAAGCAATGAGGCGGCCGGAGGGTCGATTTCGTTGACGGGGACGCCCGCTTCCGATAGCCTATGGGGCCTCCCCGGGGGAATGGTCACCACATGTTGAAACTGGAATATGCATCGCTCAGCGATCGGGGCAGGGTACGCCTCAACAACGAGGACGCCTGCGGTTCGATCGTGCCCGAGACGCCCGAGGGGCTCGCCGAGAAGGGGGCCGTGTTCGTCGTGGCGGACGGGATGGGTGGGCATCGGGGCGGCGAGATCGCCAGTCAGATCGCGGTACGGACCATTCTCGCGTTCTACGCCACCGACAGCGAGCAGGACCGTTCGCAGGCCCTGTCATTCGCATTCCGCGAGGCGAACAAGACCATCATCCAGGAATCGGTGGCCGATTCGGCGCTGTTCGGAATGGGGACCACGTGTACTGCACTCGCGTTGCACGACGGACACGCATATTTCGCGCACGTCGGTGACTCGCGTGGCTACCTGCTGCGCGCGCGCGCGATCAAACAGATTACCAACGACCATTCCATCGTTGGCGAGATGGTTCGCTCCGGGATCATCACCGACGAGGACGCGCGGCACCATCCCAAACGCAATGTGATCACGCGCTCACTCGGCGCGCAGGAGGACACCGCGGCGGACCTTCCCGCCGTCCCGCTGGAGATCCAGCCGGATGACGTGTTCCTGCTGTGCTCCGACGGCCTGACGTCCTACCTGTCCGATCAGGACATCGCCTCGGTGCTGATGCTGAGCGCCCCGGAAGAGGCGTGCAAGCGGATGGTGAAAATGGCGAACGACCAGGGCGGGCGCGACAACATCACCGTGGTCGTCGTCGCGGTGCGCTCCGTCTAGCGTCTCCCCGCACCGGCTCGCTACAGGCTGGCTGCAAACCCCAGAAAGAACATGGTTCCGGTGCCCAGGTGGAACGCGGCGAACAACGCCGCGCGATCGACGATTTCGGCACTCGCGCCCAGACGCAGTTCCACGTCGACGTCCGAGTTGTGTCCGCCGCCGGTGTCCCAGAAGTCCATGATCAGATCGACGGCGGCAAACGGCGTCACGTCGCGCCCGTCCTTGAGTGGGAACGAACGGCTCACCATGGTTCCCAACGGCACGCGAATCAGCGTGTAATCGGAGTGGGTCAGGAAACCGGCGCCGACCATGACGGCGGCGTCGACCGGCGTCGTTTCACCCTGCCGGACCGCGAGGTATTTGAAGTCGGCCCCGCCACCCAGCAGGCCGGTATCGTCGGATCCCGGGCCGCTGTCGATGTCGTCGTACGCGAACTCGAGACCGAAGTCGGCCGATGGCGACGCGTTGAAGCGGCCGAAGCCGGACAGGCGGAACACGTTGTCCCCGAATCCAGCCGCCAGTCCGAGCGCCGGTGAAGCGTCGGACACCGGGCGCGCGCCGGGCATCGAGTAGAAGACCTGCGCACCGGCCCGGGAGCCGAGGCACACGCTTGCGGCGACGAAGATGAGGACGGCGAGACTACTGCGCTTCATGATAACCCCTGTGTTGATGTCGATGCGTCGATGATCGATCGCGCCGGTGCCCCCATATAACAGCCGTCCCGCGCCGCCGACAACCCGAAATGCGGGGGGCGCGGACCGTCCCCGTCCCGTTCTGGCCGTATCCCATCGCACCTGTTCGCACGCCGCGGCTCCACCGGTGGCTTGGAAATTGCTGCCTGTCCTGCAGGTACCGGCGCCTTTCCGTAACTGATTATGCGGCAACTGGATAGGCGGTTCACCTGGCACGCGCCGCCCGCAACTTCACGGAAGACTTGCAAATGGCAATTCACATCGCAATCGAGGGCTACGATTCGCTGGAGCAGATCGGCGTGGGCGGCATGGCCGCCGTGTACAAGGCGCGCAAGATCTCCATCGACAAGACGGTTGCGATCAAGGTCCTGTTTCCGTACCTTGCCACCGACCCCAGCTTCACCGATCGCTTCCAGCGCGAGGCCAAGGCCGCCGCGAGCATCCAGCACGACAACATCGTCAACGTGATCGATTTCGGCGAGAGCGACGGCTCCTGCTATATCGTGATGGAGTACTACGACGGCCGCACGCTCGAAGACCTGATGAAATCGCGCGGCGGTGTCCCGCTGGACGTGGCCGCGCAGATCATTCTGGAAGTTGCCTACGGGCTCGAGGCCGCGCATGCGATGGACATCGTCCATCGTGACATCAAGCCGGCCAACATCATCTTCACGCTCCAGGGCGGAATCAAGATCGCCGACTTCGGCCTCGCGAAGAAGTCCGACGCCGCGACGCTGATCACCCAGCATGGAAAAGTCATGGGGACTCCGGCCTACATGTCGCCCGAACAGGCGGCGGGGGGATCCGTGGGCCCCGCGAGCGACATTTTTTCGCTCGGCGTCGTCGCGTACGAGCTGCTCGGCCGGCGCAAGCCATTTGACGGGAAGACGTATTCGGAGGTTCTCGAAAAGATTCAGACCGTGGAGCCGGTGGCGATCGCCGAAGCCAACCCGCTGATCGAGCCGGAGTTCAATCGCGTCGTCGCGCGGATGCTGGCCAAGAACGTGTCTGCCCGCTACGCGAGCGCGGTCGCGCTGATCGCCGACCTCGAAGCCGCGATGGAGGAGAGCAACATCGCGCGCGACCGGCGCCGTCTGGCGGCCTACGTGAAGGACCCTGCCGGTTACGAGACCCGTAACAGCGAGCAGGTGATCGCGCAGTGTCTGTCGCGCGGCGCGTCCTTCATGCAGAAGGGCACCGACCACCTGGACGAAGCGATGCTGGAGTTCCGCCGCATCCTGTTCCTCGACCCGGTCAACGACCGCGCGCGCAAGAACCTGCAGACCATTCGCAAACGGCGCGGAGACAACAACCAGACCGTCGCGATCGACGTTCCGCCTGCATCGCCCGGCGAGCCCGACGCGCCGGCCAGAAATGTGACCGGCGGAGAACACGCCCCGCGCCGCCGCCGGCCGCGACCGCACCGCCGCATTCCGCGCTGGACGTACGGCGTCGGCATCGCCGGCGTCGTTGCGCTGCTGGGGGCACTGCTGTGGAACGCGGGGCGCATGTCCGACCGCACGGCTGGCCGCGCCGATACGACACCCGCGTTGTCGTCGCTCGCCGAGTCGCCGCTGTTGATCGATGCGTCGCCGGCCGGGAACGAGGTCGATGCCGACTCCTCGCGCACCGGCGCACGCGAGCCCGCCGCGAAGGGCACATCCGCCGCCGGGCTGGCTGCGGACAACGCGAAACCGCCGCGACACGTCCAGTCGGAAACGTCCGGCGCGGGCGCTGCGAAGCCGGAAGTCACGCGCGCGGTGCCGTCACCCGCGAAGGTGGCCGAGGGCACATTGTCGGTCTTCTTTCTCGGCGGTGTCGGTGAGGTGCTCATCGACGGGAAGCCGTTTGCTCACGAGCCACCGTTCGAGGGCGTGCCGCTGCCGGCGGGGACGCACCGTATCGCCTGTCGCATGAGCGGCGACGACACGCCGCGCGAGATCGAAATCACGATCGCGCCGGATCGTGCCACCGTCGTGGAGTACGAAATGGGCGGCCAGCCGGTCGTCACCGAGGGGCCATGATGCCGATGACAACCCGCCAGACCGGAGTCATGAACCATCGCACGCGCCGGATGGCCGCGAGCGTTGCGCTCTTTGCCATGTGCGCGTGGGCCCTGCTGACACCCTACGTGGCGTGCGCGGGGACCGCATCCGACGACCTCAAACAGATCGAGTATCGCTACTACTTCCGTGGCAAGTACCAGCAGACCATCGAGTCCCTGCAGACGTTCCTCGCGCGCGTGGATCTGTCGCCGGCGGAGACGTTGCGTGCCCGCGAAGTGCTGGCTGCGTCGTACGTGCTGGGTGGCGCACCGGCGATGGGCAAGGAAGTGTTCGCGCGTATCATCACCACCGATCCGGCCTACCCCGGCCCGGACCCAGGCGTATTCAAGCTCGAAGTCGTCAACGTGTATGCCGAGGCGCGTTCCGAGTACGCGGCGATGACACTCAAGACCGTTCCTGCGCAGGTGGCCGCCGACACCAGCAGCACGAGTACCGTGCCCGCGGGCCCGGTGGTGAGCGGGAAACCCATCTACAAGAAATGGTGGTTCTACGCCGGTGCCGCGACGCTGCTCGCGGTCGCGGGCGTTGCGGCCTCCGGCGGGAGCGACGCATCCAACCCGGCCGCGTCCGGTTCTGTCAACGTGGGGGTCCGGCTGCCGTGAAGTTGCGAACGCGCCTGATATTGCTTCTCGCCGGGCCGGTGATGTACGCGGTGTCGTGCACAAATCCCGACGCGCCGGTCATGCCGGCGGCGGGTATCGTGCTGCGCATCATCCCCGCGGGATCCGGCGACGCGCTGGCGCCCGCCGCCGCGGCTGCATTCGACTCGGTCGCCGTGCGCGTGTTTCGCGGCGGTACGCCGCTGCAGCAGGAGGCGCACACCGGCGTTCCGGTCGGCGTCGACCCGGTCGAAATACGCGTGGCGTGCGTCGCCGAAGCGGGCAAACGCGTGAGCGTGGAACTCTTCCTCAACGGCGTGATGGAGTACGCGGGCGCCGCTGAGGACGTGACCGTCAAGGTGGGCGCCGCCACCGACGTCGTGGTGGATGCCCTGCCGTTTGTCGTGCCGTCGCTTTCGGCGACACCCGATGTCGTCGACGACGGAACGGCGTTCTCGCTTGCCTGGCCTGCAGCCGCCGGGGCCGAATCCTATGTCACCCAGGCCAGCCGCACGCCGGACTTCGCGACCATCGAATGGACGCAGACGGCGGCGGATACGGTCGCGAGCGCGCAACTGGGGCCGGGAACTCACTACTTCCGTGTGGCGCCGCGCACGCCGTATGCAACCGGCACCTTCGCGGGTCCCGAGTTTGGCTACGTGCTGGGCGGGTCCCGGCAGGTCGTGGTCACTGGATTCAGCGCCGCGGGCGTGATACCGGGTGAGACGGTGACGGTGCTCGGCGAAAACCTCGACTATCCCGGGACCCAGGCCGCGGTTGGCGCCGACGAACTCGAGATTCTGTCCGCCGCGTGGGACGAACTCGTGGTGCGGGTTCCCCGCGGCGCCCGTTCCGGCTACGTCTCGGCGGGCAGCGCGCTTGGTGTCGATATTTCCGACGACCCGCTGGTCGTACAACGCATCGCGTACGTTACTACCGGGGGAGAATTCGCCGGGTCGTTCGCCGGATTGATGGGCGTCCACGGAGACGACGTCGAGTACAGCGGAACCGCGGTGCTGCTCACGCCGCAACTGGACACGCGCGACATGAGCGTTTTCGACGTCATCGTGATTGCCAACGACACCGGTACCAGCACCAGCGACTGGGGCGGCGGTATCGGCGCGCGGGTGGATGCCGTCACGGCCAGTGGCGCCAACGTGCTCGCGATGGGCGACGGCGGCGCGGCCTTCGTACAACTGGCGGCGTCCAGTCTGGCCGGGACGACGCTGCGCGTGACCAGCCAGACGTCGTGCTACGCGTCGCGCCCTTCGGCCGCAGTGTTCACGACTCCGCACGCGGTGACGGGCGGCGTGCTCCCCGAGTGGGTCGACGTCTGCAAGAATCCCGAGCGCGCGGTGGCGCTGGAGATCAACTCGTTCGCCAAGCCCACCGGGGTATCGCTGTATGCCACGAGTGCGATCGGCAACGACCGCTGGGTCATGGCGGATGCGGTGTTCGCCGCCGGGCCCGGTACCGTCCGCTACCTGTTCTGGGGATTCTCCGCGGATCCCAACGGATTCACCACCGACGGCAAGGACTGTCTGGCCAACGCCGTGACCCTGCTCTACAAGGAGCACGGCGCGGTAACGCCCGCCGCAAGCCGCTGAGCCCATCCGCTTGACACGCCCGCGGGGTTGACGCAATATCGGCCTGCGCCGCGGGTCCGTGTTGCCCCGCCTGAGTTGCAACCTTCATTTCCTGCAGGTGAATTCCATGAAGAGAATGCGTATCGCCGTGGTCGTAACGTTGGTCATTGGGCTCCTCGTCGCATGCGGGAAGTCAGGAGAGAAGAAATCGGAGGGTTCGGGCGCGACCGGCGCCGGCGCGGATTCCACGGCGGTGCCGTCATCGGTCGGACTCGCGCTGACGGCGAAGGGGTTCCGCGTGATCGATGAGCGCCGCGTGCCGTCGGAGCGCTCCGGTCGCAATGCGTCGGCCGTCGTGTATCGCAGCGCGGACGGTGCCGCGGGGGGCGTCTACTATGTGCTGCAGCCCATCGATACCGGTCCCGAGGAGATCGGCTGGCACTGGCACTTCGCGGGCGATGCGCCCGACTCCGTCCTCTTTACCGAACTCAACCACGACGGTCTGTGGGACATGCAGGTCTACAGCGGCGGCGGCAAGACGCTCGATCTCGTGCAGGGCGATTCCTTCTGGCTGATGGGGCCCGCACGCAAGGGAACCGTCGCGCTCAACGGCGCGTCATCCCAGCCCGACGGTCTGTGGAAGTGTTTCGATGGCGACTCCACCACCGCGTGGACCGCAACCGGCCAGACGGCGTACGTGGAGTTCCCGAGCCCGCTCGGGCTCGAGGCGGGCGAGCTGAGCGTGCAACTCGCGGGCGACAATCGCCCGGGCAAGGTCACCGTGTCGGCGGGGGATCAGAAGCTGCAGACGGTCGACCTGTCGGATACCATCAACCGGCAGACCTTCGCGCTGGACCCGGCGACCCGGCAGGCAGCCGTGATTCGCCTCGAATTCAGCGGCGGTTCCGGCGGTGCGATCTCGATCAGCGAGTTGGGGATCCGGTAGTGACTTCGGTGACGGGCGCCTTGGCGTCCGTGGGCACGAGGTCCTTGAGGACCTCGAGGAACGTGTTTGCCACGCGCGGGTCGATCGTTTTTCCGCTCACGGCCAGAATCTCGTCCACCGCCATCTGATGCGTGCGGCGCTTGCGGTACGGCCGGTCCGACGTCATGGCGTCGTACATGTCCGCGACCGCGATGATGCGTGATATCAGCGGAATCTGTTCGCCCTTGAGCCCGTCCGGATAACCGGAGCCGTCATAGCACTCGTGGTGGTGCCGGATCAGCGGCACGATGGGGTGCATCTCTCCCAGCATTTCGATCATCGACGCGCCCACCTGCACGTGGCTGCGGACGCGTTCCATTTCCTCTTCCGACAGTTTGCCGGGGCGATTCAGCAGGTCGTCGGGGACGCCGATCTTGCCGATATCGTGCAGCATGGCCGCCAGGTACAGCTGGTGCTTCTCCTTGGTGGTCAGGCCAAGGCGCTCGGCGATCATCAGTGAATAGCGACTCACCCGCGTCGAGTGACCGGCGGTGTACTGGTCCTTGGCCTGGATCGTCCGCACCAGCGTTTCCACCGTGTTGTAGAACAGGCCCCGCAGGTCGTCGTACAGGCGCGCGTTGTCCACCGCGATGGCCACCTTCAGCGCGAGCGCGGAAAACAGTGCGAGGTCGCGGCGGGTAAAGCAATTGGCCTTGTGCGAGTCGACGTAGACGATGCCGAGCACCGCGTTGCGGTTCACCAGCGGCGCGCACATCGCGCTGCGCACGTCCGTGCCGGCGATGCTGCGCGAGTGAATGAAGCGCTCGTCGACCAGTGCGTCGCTGGAAATGATGGACGTCTTCTGCCGGACCGCGGTCTGGAGAATGGTCTGGCTGACGACGATTTCCGCATCGTCGCCGCCGAGGTCGACCGGCCGGCGTGCGTAGGGGACCAGCGCGCCCGTATCGCGTTGGATCATGAAGATGAAGCCGCGCGAGGCCGGCACGCTCTCCATGATGATGCCGAGCAGGTTGTCCAGCAGCGACTGGAGATCCTCGATGTTTCGAAACGCCGCATCCGCGTTGTAGAGCGTCTGCAGCGCATGCTGCGCGGAGCCGCTGTCCGCTCCGAGGCCCTTGATGAAGTCGCGGGTTCCGCTGCTCTCGGCGGGATTCGACAGCGTGACGGTGGACTTGCGCGGCTTGGCGTCAATCGAGACGGTAATATTGAGCGGCGCCTGCGCGTCGTGAATCGACGAGTGCTCGGCCTCGACGACGATCCCGATGGCTGCGACGATTACCTCGTCGCCCGGGCTCAGCGGTTCGTGTTCGATCCGGCGCCCGTTGAGGTAGGTTCCGTTGGTGCTGCCAAGGTCGCGAATAAAGAACTGCCCGCCCTCGCTCGTGATCCGGCAGTGGAAGCGCGAGATCGCCGTGTGGTCGAGGACCAGGGAGTTCTCGGGATCCCGCCCGATCGTCAGCGGAACGTTGGCGGCCGTCAGGCTGATGGTACGGCCCTTGGCGGTGCCGGAGATGATTCGCAGGTGCAGCATAATGGTGGCCCGCCGGTCAGATGGGGCGGGTCCCGGAAAGAGCAAGAATCAGGACAAAGCGGCCTTGACCCACCGGGCCAATAATTCCGGCCGCGGCTCCGGGGTCGAGCGTATAACTCGTTGTAAAATAACAATGTATTATCCGGGGCCGCGGAATTACCCGTTGACACAAAAGACAAAAGGCTCGCAAACTACGGAATAAGGCCGCGTTGTGCACGTCTGTTGCCGTCGCCAATCCCATCACGTCCGAAGGAGCGTCCGATGATCACCGTTATCGAGTCCCCGTCCCTTACCCCGAACGCATTGCGAGTGCTCGAAAGCCGCTACCTGCGCAAGAACCAGGCGGGCGACGTGATCGAGACGCCCGACCAGATGTTCATGCGCGTCGCGCGCAACATCGCGTCCGCGGAGGAGCGTTACGGCGCGGACGAGACGACGGTGTGGCACTGGACGGAGGTCTTTCGCAACGCCATGACGTCGCTCGACTTTTTGCCGAACTCACCCACGCTGATGAATGCGGGAACCGACATCCAGCAGCTGTCCGCGTGTTTCGTGCTGCCGGTGGAAGACACGATGGACGGCATCTTCGATTCGCTGAAGCACACCGCGCTCATCCACAAGAGCGGCGGGGGGACCGGCTTCTCGTTTTCGCGGCTGCGCCCGCGCAATGATACGGTGCAGAGCACGCAGGGGGTCTCCAGTGGCCCGGTGTCCTTTATGGGTGTCTTCGACGCGGCGACGGAAACGGTGCGCCAGGGCGGGCGTCGGCGCGGCGCGAACATGGCGATGCTGCGCGTCGACCACCCCGACATTCTCGACTTCATCGACTCCAAGTCGAACAATGACCGGCTCAACAACTTCAATATCTCGGTGGCCATCACCGATCCGTTCATGGACGCGGTGATTCGCGGCGAGGACTACGACCTGGTCAGCCCACGCACCGGCAAGGTGACCGGGGCACTGCCCGCGGTTGACGTGTTCCGCCGCATCGTGGACCGGGCCTGGCTCAACGGCGAGCCGGGGATCATCTTCATCGACCGCGTGAACCGCGACAACCCGACCCCGGCGGTGGGTGCGATCGAAAGCACCAATCCGTGCGGCGAGCAGCCGCTGCTCCCGTACGAGTCGTGCAATCTCGGTTCCATCAACCTCGCGCGCTTTGTGCGCGGGGAACTGGGCAATGCGGAGGTCGACTTCGCCCGCTTGCGCGAGATGGTTTCCGTGGCGGTCCGTTTCCTCGACAACGTGATCGACATGAACTGCTACCCGCTGCCGCAGATCGAGAACCTCACCCGCGCCAACCGCAAGATCGGGCTGGGCGTGATGGGGTTCGCGGACCTGTTGATCCAGATGGGGATTCGCTACGAGTCACCCGAGGCCGAGGCGGTGGCGGAAGACGTGATGGGTTGCATCAACGAAGCCGCGATCGCGGCGTCTCAGGCGCTCGCGGCGGAGCGCGGCGCGTTCCCGAACTTCGAGCAGAGCGTGTTCGGGTTGCGCAACGAGAAGCCGCGCCGTAACGCCACCGTGACCACGGTGGCTCCCACCGGTTCGATCAGCATCATCGCTTCCGTGGGCAGCGGCGTTGAGCCTCTGTTTGGAGTGGCATTCAAACGCCGCATTCTGGACGGCGCGGAGCTGGTCGACGTGAACCCGCTCTTCGAGCACATCGCGCGCGCGGAGGAGTTCTACTCCGACGGGCTGGCCGAGCGCATCGCGCAGTCGGGGGGCGTGCACGATCTGGAAGAGGTTCCGCCGCGCTGGCGCCGGCTGTTCCAGACCGCGCACGAAGTCTCTCCCGAGGGCCACGTGCGCATCCAGGCGGCGTTCCAGAAGCACACGGAAAACGCGGTTTCGAAGACCGTGAACCTGGCCGCCGCCAGCACGCGCGAGGACGTCGAACAGACGTTCCGCTTTGCGCACCAACTCGGTTGCAAGGGCGTGACGATCTACCGCGACGGCAGCCGCGACCTGCAGGTGCTGAGCCGCGGTACCGCCGCCACCGCAGCCGCGCCGGCGAACGCACCGGCGGTGCGCCGCGAACCACGGCCGCGCCCCGAGATCGTGACCGGACGCACCACGCGCATGGAGACCGGGTGTGGCAACGTGTACGTGACCACCAACGAGACTGCCGACGGTCCGTTTGAGCTGTTCGCGCAGATCGGCAAGACGGGCGGCTGCGCCGCATCGCAGACCGAGGCCATCGGGCGGCTGGTATCGTTGTCATTGCGTTCCGGGGTGGACCCGCGCGCGGTAGCCCGGCAGCTACGCGGCGTCCGTTGCCCGTACCCGTCATGGAACCGTGGCAACAAGGTGCTTTCGTGCGCGGATGCCATCGGACAGGCCCTCGAGAACTTTGTCAGTGACACGATCAAGGGGGGCGGACCGGAACCGGAACTGGACCGCGCCGAACGGCTGGCGGGGAATTGCGTCGAGTGCGGCAACGTGCTCGAATTCGAAGGCGGATGCGCCGTCTGCCGCGTGTGCGGCTACTCGCGCTGCTGATGGATGCGGATGCCCGCGCACCGGACCCGTCCGCGGGGGAAGGTGCGCGGGCATCGCCACACGCCCCGCACGCCATGCCGGCACTTGCCAATGCCCGCCGATCCTGATAGAGTCCACGCGCTTCCGGTACCCCACGCGCGCATCCACCGCTTCACCGTTTGTTACCAGGCCGCGCAAACCGGATCTCACGGCCGGAGTCTCCGGTCCGACAGGCGAAAACCCGATTACTCTCAGGGAAGGTATACGCATGAAACGCTGGATTTGTACGACGCTTGCGCTGGCAAGTCTGTTTGCGATTGCCGCCGCGGCGTTCGCCGGTGACGACAAGAAGGCCGCAATGCCGGCCATGGACCCCGCGGCCGAGCAGGCGATGATGGCGGCGATGATGCCGGGCGAGCACCATGAGCACATCAAGAAGCTCGTGGGCAACTTCAACTACACCATCAAGCTGTGGATGGATCCGTCCGGTCCGGCCGACGAATCCACGGGTACTCGCACCGCGGAAATGGTGATGGGCGGCCGTTATCTCGAAGAGAAGTATACCGGCACCTTCATGGGCATGGCGTTCGAGGGCAAGGGAACGCTCGGCTACGACAACATGGGCAAGCAGTACGTCTCGACCTGGATCGACAACATGAGCACCGGTTTGCTGGTTGCCCACGGCACCTGCGGCGACACGGGGTGGGACATGAGCGGCGAAAGCATGGACCCGACCACCGGCAAGATGGTCACCACCCGGAGCCACACCTCGATGCCGGACAAGGACACCATCGTGATGGAGATGTTCATGCCCGGACCGGACGGCAAGGAATTCAAGATGATGGAGATCACCTGCAAACGCGCGATGTAGCGCGACCGGCAGGGATTGTTACGCAAAAGGGAGGCGCGCTGGCGCCTCCCTTTCTTTTGCATCGATGGGGTCCCGCGATGAACGGAAACTACGCGGCCGCGTGGGCGCGGCCCTGTTCCTTGACGAGATGCGAGGTCGGGATCTTCAGCCCGATCATGTCCCAGGGGAGAATTTCGTCGGTGCGGCGCTGGCGCAACGCGTACCAGTCGGGATCGACGCCGCAGTCGGCGAATATCTCCTCCCAGCGCCGGATGTCGAAGCACTCCGACCACGCGTCCATGCGCAACCCCGCTTCGCGCGCCTTGAGCAGCGTGTCGGCGAGGCGGCGGTCGCCACGCGAGAACACGGCCTCGAGGTAGCTCACGTTCACGTCGTGGAACTTGAGCTGGATCTGACCGGAACGGTTGTACGACTTGATGGTGCGCTGCTTGGCGAGCAACTCTTCGCGCGTGTTCATCGCCTCCCACTGGAACGGGGTGTGCGGCTTCGGAATGTGCGACGAGACCGAGCAGTTGATCTGCGCGGCCCGGCCGAGCATGTTCCGGCGCAGGTCGCTGGCCGCGCGGGCGAGGTCGACGATGCCGCGCAGGTCCTCGTCGCGCTCGGTGGGCGCGCCGATCAGGAAGTAGAACTTCACCAGCCGGTAGCCGGCTTCGAACGCGGCCGCGCAGCCGGCCATCAGGTCTTCGTTCTTGATGGGCTTGCGAATCACCTCGCGCAGGCGGTCGGTGGCAACTTCCGGCGCCATGGTCAGCCCCGCCTTGCGGACGGTGCTGGTCAGGCCGGGCAGGCGCTTGAGCTCGGGACCGACACGCAACGACGGCAGCGATACATTGACCCGCCGCGACCGGAAGCGCTCGGAGATCGCCGTCAGCAGTTCGACGATGCCGGGGTAGTCCGCCGTCGAGAGACTCGTGAGACTGATTTCATCGTAGCCGGTCTCGTGATACGACTGTTCCGCCAGCGCGAGCACGGTCTCGATGGTGCGCATCTTCAGCGGCCGGTAGTGCTGTACGGCCTGGCAGAAGCGGCACTGGTTCGGGCATCCGCGCATGATCTCGATGTTGATCCGGTCGTGGATGACCTCGACATTGGGAATCACCGGGCGGGTTGGGAACGGCGCATTCTCGAGGTCCCAGACCGTGGTCTTGGGAATGCTCGCCGGTGCCGGCGCAAGGTTGCGGATCTCCGCCACGGTTCCGTCCGCGTGGTAGTCGACCTCGTAATGCGAGGGGACGTACATGCCGGGAATCGCGGCCAGCGCGCGGTGCAATTCGGTGCGCGGCCGTCCGCTGCGCCGCCAGGTCTTGATGACATCCAGTGCGCGGTGAATCACGTCTTCGGCGTCGCCCACGAGGATGGCGTCGAAAAACGGGGCCACCGGCTCCATCGCGAGCGTGATCGATCCGCCCCCGAGGATCACCGGGTCGCCGATGCTGCGGTCGGCCGTGCGCACCGGTATGTGCGACAACTCCAGCATGTTGAGCAGGTTCGTGAAGCCCAGCTCGTACTGCATCGAGAAGCCGATCACATCGAAGCGATCGAGCGGCGTGAATGTCTCCAGTGTGACGAGCGGAAGGTCGCGCGCGCGCAGTTCCGCCTCCATGTCCGTCCACGGGGCGAATACGCGCTCGGCGCAGGCATCTTCGCGGTCGTTGATGATCGAGTAGAGGATGCGCAGGCCCAGGTGCGACATGCCGATGGCGTAGGTGTCCGGAAACGCGAGTGCGACCTTGATGTCGACCGAGGCGTGGTCCTTGACGATGATGTTGCGCTCGCCACCGGCGTACTGCCCCGGTTTCTGGACGCGCGGAAGCACCTCGTCGAAGAGAATCTGCTGGATGGTCTTTTTCATGCGGCCGGGGCCGTAGGAATTCGGGCCCGAAGGCGCTATTCTACCCGGGATCGGGGGTGTTGTCACTGCCTGTTGACGGTTTCGCGAGGTGAATGATGCCAGAATTGCCCGAAGTCGAAAATGTCGTGCGCCGGCTCGCGCCCGTTCTGCCCGGCCGGGAGGTGACGCGGGCGCGGCTGACCGCACCCGACCTGTACCGCCGGGACAGCCGCCAGATCGGCACGCTCGTCGGCGTGCGGCTCACCGTGGTCGAGCGCATGGGCAAGGCGATTCTGATCCGTGGCCGCAGGGCGGACGGGAAGCGGGCGGACGACGTGCACGTGGTCGTCCACCTCGGGATGACCGGCAAGCTGCTCTGGGTGCCGCGGACCGCGCCGCTGGAGCCCCACGCGCACGCGCGGATATTTTTTGCGGGGGGAGGCGAGTTGCGCTACGTCGACCCGCGCCGCTTCGGCTACTTCTTCATCGGCGACCGGCGTGCGATCGACGCGTCGTTCGACATGGGGCCGGACCCGTTCGCGATGAAGGCGGGCGAGCTCGCGCGCGCGCTCGCCGGCCGGCGCGCGCCGCTGAAGGCGCTGCTGCTCGACCAGCGGGTCGTGGCGGGACTCGGAAACATCTACGTGGACGAATTGTTGTTCCGGTGCGGGATTCATCCGCGCACGGCGGGTGCGGATGCGGCGCGAGATGCGGCCCGTCTCCTGCGCGCGGCGCGTGTGATTCTCAAGCGCGCGATCGAATCGGGTGGTACGACCATTCGGGATTACCGGCGGCCGGACGGGTCCAGCGGACAATTCCAGCGGCGGCTGGCCGTGTATGGCCGCGAGGGCGAAGGGTGTCTTCGCTGCGGCAGCGCGGTGGAGAAAATCGTGCTGGCGCAGCGCGGCACCCACTTCTGCCCGCGCTGCCAGCCGGAGGTCATCCGCCGCCCCGGAACTGGGTCCGCGGATCGCTCGCGTCGCGCAGGCCCTCGCCGAGCAGGTTATACGCGGTAACACTGATGAAAATCGCGAGGCCGGGATAGGTCGTGAGCCACCACGCGAAGTCCTGCTCGCGCGCGCTCGCCAGCACGCCGCCCCAGCTCGGTGTCGGTGGCTGCGTCCCCAGGCCGAGGAAACTCAGCGCCGCCTCAATCAGAATCGCATTGGCGATTCCGAACGTCGCCGTTACCAGCACCGGCGCGAGCGAGTTGGGCAGGATGTGGCGGAAGATGATCTTGCGGTCGCTGGCGCCGAGCGCGCGCGCGGCTTCGGCAAACTCCTGCCCCTTGAGCCGCATGAATTCGGCGCGTGTGTAGCGGGCAATATCCGTCCAGCGGGTGATGCCGATCACGATCATGGTGTTGTAGATGCTTGGGGGCAGAAACGCGATCACTGCGAGAATCAGAAACAGGAACGGAAAACAGATCACGATCTCGATCAGCCGCGAGATCAGCACGTCCACCGCGCCGCCGTAGAATCCCGCCAGCGCTCCTACGAACACGCCGATCACGAGCGATATTCCGACCGCGACGATGCCGACCTTGAGGGAAATCCCCGCGCCGGCAATCAGCCGTGCGAAGACATCGCGGCCCAGTTCGTCCGTGCCCATGATGTGCCGGTGGTCGGGCGCATTGAGACGGCTGTCCAGCGAGGTGGCGATGGGAGAGTACGGGACGGGCGGCATGAGCAGCGCAACCGACCGGTCGTACTTGATCGTATCGAACTCCACGCTGATCAGTTCCGGATAATGCAGGAAGTACTTGAACGGTACCATCTGCGCGATCGCCGGATAGATAATGCGGTCGTCCCAGCGCATGATGATGGGCCGGTTGTTGGCGATCACCGGCGCGAGCCAGGAAGCGAGGAACAGGATCGCGATGATGACGAGCCCGGTCATGCCGTAGCGGTCGTGCCGCAAGCGGTGCCACACGGTGCGGACGAAACCGCGCCCGCGCTTTTGCGCCGGGCCGGGCGTCCCCTCGACGGTGGCGTTTGCCAGCGCCGGGTTCACCGGTATGTCACCCGCGGGTCCACCCACGCGTAGAGCAGGTCGGCCAGCAACGTGCTGACGAGGACGAGGATGGCGGTGATGAAGCTGAGGCCCATCACGACCGGATAGTCACGTGCGCGCACCGAGGTGAAGAACAGATCGCCAACGCCGGGCCACGAAAATATCGATTCAAGAATGATGCTCCCGCTGATCAGCGTGGGCAGCAAGAGGCCGAGCAGAGTGAGCACCGGGATCAGCGTGTTCCGGAACACGTGCCGGTAGACAATGCGATTTTCGGCCAATCCCTTTGCGCGCGCGGTGCGGATGTAGTCCTGACGGATCACTTCCAGCGATGAACCGCGCACGAAACGCGACAGGTACGCCAGCGACCCGTACGTGAGGCAGATGGTGGGGAGCACCATGTGCAGCGCCCGGTCCCACCAGTAGGCCAGGAACGGCAGGTCCCGCGCGTCCATTGACTCCATGCCGTGAAACGGAAGCAGGCGCAGTTTCACGCCGAAGAACATGATCAGCACCAGAGCGACCCAGAACTCGGGGAGCGAGTACAACAGATAGAGTGTGGTGCCGCCCACCTTGTCGAAGGTGGAGTGCTGGCGCGCCGCCGAGTAGAGGCCCAGCGGAACGGCCACCACCAGCGCCACCAGCAGCGACGTGATGTTGAGAATCAGCGTGGCCGGGAGCCGTTCGGCGATCTTCTCGCTCACCGGCCGGTGATCGAGGAACGAGTCGCCGAAATCCAGCGTGGCCAGGCGCTTGAGCCAGGTGAGGTAGCGCACGTGGATCGGGTCGTCGAGCCCGTACAGGTGCAGCATGTTCTGGTAGGACTGCGGTGAAACGCGCGCGTCGAGTTCGCCACGGCTGATCAACTCCACCGGGTCACCCGGCGCGAGGTTGATCACGGCAAACGTGACGATCGTAATGCCGATCAGCGTGGGGACAACGTACAGCAGTCTCCGGAGCGTGTACTGCAGCATCGCGTCATTGACCGGCAGCCATGCCGTCAGCGCCGTTCTCGATCCACCAGTAGTTGGCTCCGGGCCAGAAGTCATACGGGCCCCGCGGCGAAATCACCACGCCGTGGATTCGCTTGGCGATCGGGCGTTTCTCGGGGACCGAGTTGACGAACGTGTACGGCGGGTCTTCGATCATGATGCGCTGAATGCGGTGATAGATCGCGGCGCGCGTGTCCTGATCGAACTCCACCCGGCCGGCCTCGAGCAGGCTGTCTACCGCGGCGTTGGAGTACGCCCCGTGGTTCAGCCCGTTGGGCGGCGTCTTGTCGCTGTGGAAGGTGTCGTAGACGTCGGGGTCGAGGTCCAGCGTCCAACCCAGCGTGCAGGCGTCGAACTCGCCCTTGTCGATGCGATCGAAGAACGTCGACCCCTCGTTCTGGCGGATGTTGACGCGGATTCCGGACTTTCCGCATTCCTCCTGCAGAAGCTGCGCGAACTGGGCAGCGGTGTTGCTGCCGTGGGCGATCATCAATTCGAATTCGAACTTGCGGCCATCCTTGTCACGAATACCATCCCCGTCGCTGTCCTTCCAGCCGGCATCGTCGAGCAGGCGGCGCGCCCACTCCGGGTCGAAGGGATCCGGCTTGATGGTCTTGTCGTAGGCCCATGAATTGATATAGAACGGTCCGCTCACGAGGCGCGCGTAACCCGAGTAGATCTTGTTGTTGATGCTCTCGCGGTCGAACAGCAGCGTCATCGCCCTGCGTACGCGCGGGTCCTGGAAGTACGGCTTGCGGCAATTCCATGCGATGAAGTTGTACTGGGGAAAGTAGTACTGGTACTTGTTGAAGCGGGACTCGAAGTCCTTGTCGA
Source organism: Candidatus Krumholzibacteriia bacterium (assembly GCA_036273975.1). Classification (GTDB taxonomy): domain Bacteria; phylum Krumholzibacteriota; class Krumholzibacteriia; order WVZY01; family JAKEHA01; genus JAKEHA01. The sequence continues at coordinate 5,552 of DASUGO010000014.1, read as the reverse complement.
CCGTCTGCTTCTCCCACTGGCTCTGCGTCACGCGCATCTCGTCGAGTTCTCCCGTGCGCAGCATGGCCAGCGCGACGGCGTCGTCTTCGACCACCTTGAAGATGATGCGGTCGAGGTAGGCCTTCTTGCCGTGGTAGCCGTCATAACGTTTCAGGCTGATGTACTGTCCCGAGCGCCACTCGTCGAGCATGAACGGTCCGGACCCGACCGGCATGCGGTTGGCCGGGTTGGTGAGGAAGTCACCCTTGCCGTAGACGTGCTCGGGGATCGGCCACAACTGGCTGATGGCGTACATGCTGGGCGCGAACGGCTCCTTCCATACGAAAATCAGCGTGTGGTCGTCGGGTGTCTCCAGGTGATCGAGCTTCTCAAAATAGGCCAATTTGTTGATGGCGGGGACGTTCGGGTCCTGGATCCGGTCGAGCGTGAACTTCACGTCGCGCGCGGTGATGGGGACGCCGTCCTGCCAGTGGATGTCATCGCGCAGCTGGATGGTGATGCGCTTGTGGTCCGGGCTCACGACCGGCAGCGAAGCGGCGAGAACCGGGATCAAATTGCCCTTGTCGTCATAGTCGATGATGGGGTCGTACAGGTGCCGCAGGACGAAATTCTCGTACGCGGTCGTGAACAGCACCCAGTTGAGGGTCTTGCACTCGGACTCGAGGCGCCGGATGACGGTTCCGCCCGGGCGGGGCTCCCCCTCGGCGACGGTGGTCGTGCTGTTCGATGCCTGATTGTCGGCGCGCTCACCGCGCCCTCCACAACCGGCGAGCATGAGGGCGGCGACGGCTGTGGTGGCGATAGTTCTGGCAACGCGCGACATCAAATTCCTCCTTGGAACACCCCGATTCCGCCACGACGGCGGCATCGCAGGGGCAGTGTAGCACCGTGCGTGCCGGTCTAAAAACAATAATGCCCGGTTGGCATCGGAGGGGCTAATTGTTTTTGTTACAACAGGTAACGTCAAGAGGCGCGACGGCCCGTATCGAGAGGGGCGCCGATACGGGACTTCTCAGCTACGGGCGTTTTATGTTATACTGTTGCAACGAGTTGGAATAACGGGCGGGTGGCCGTCCGGTCACCTTCTTCGCGTTCTGGCAACGCATCATCGATTGGATTCACAGCAGACGGGGTCGCGGCAGTCGGCTCCACGCGGAGGTCATCCATCACCATGGGCACGAAAAAGGGCATCGTGCTCGGCGCACTGATGTTCGCGACCGTTCTTGCGGGGCGTGCATCTGCCGAACCTTCCTATCTGGTCTACCCGAGCACACCAGCCGTGTTTCGTTTCGACGCGAGCCGTTACGAACTGGTTGTTGCGAGCAATCCAAAGTTCGATCCGAGCTTTGCGATCGGAAGCACCATGCTGTGGGATCGTGTCGAGTCGCGCATCCCGGTGGAGATCTACCGCGCGCCGTTCCTGACCGGCTTTGAGCCGTCACCCAGCGGTCTGAATGAGTTCGTCACGTATGGCAACGACTTCGATGTCATCGTGGATGGTTTTGGGATTCTGCCGCGCACCCTTGGGAACCTGTGCCTGCGCTTCTGGCCCCAGCCCAACGTGGCGGCGCTCCAGGTATTCATCGACGGCGAACCGCTCAGATCCCTCACCGCGAGCCTCGCGCCGGTTGACGTCAGCACGGCACTTCCAGGCGGCTTTTTCGCCGATACCGACTCCCACGGCATATCCTGGCTCGGTGCAGCCGGGATGGAGATCATCGCGTTCTCCGACAAGGACGGCGATCGTGCGTTCGCGGGAACACCCGCGTTCCGGATTCTTGCCCTGAGTGCCGCGGTGGCTGTCGAAGAGACCACGTGGGGCGGCGTCAAGGCGCTCTACCGTAATCCGTAATCGCTCTGGCGTAATTGCTGAGGCGCGATCGCTGAAGGCGCGCGGGTCCGGTTACCCTCGGATGATTTCCTGAATTTCACCGTCGGTGAGGATGTGGTCGACCTGCTTCGCGCGCTCGAAGATGCGGTCGACGAGCGTGTCGGTCGCCGCGATGGAACGCGACTCGAGCCAGTAGCGAACGTTTGATTTCCCGCTCATCGGTCCCACTTCGATAATCTGCTCCAGACCCACCTCGTCGGCGGGGACGCCGCTGTAGATCCGGTTGGCGAGCCACGCATCGCCCTTCTTGTACGCCTTCACGATGGCATCCGCGTGCACACCGGTCTGGGTGCGGAACGCGTCGCGGCCGAGCACCGGGTAGTTGTCCGGCAACGGCACGCGGCAGGCCTCCGCCACCTTGCGCGCGTAGGCCGGAAGCCGGCGCAGATCCTGCCCCCACGCACCCATCAGCTTGAAGTTCACCATCAGCGTGTCGAGCGGTGTGTTGCCCACGCGCTCCCCGATTCCCAGCATGGAGCCGTGGATGCGGTCCGCGCCGGCGTAGAACGCGGCCACCGAATTGGCCACCGCCAGGTCGCGGTCGCGGTGCCCGTGCCAGTCGACGCCGATGTTCTTGCCGGACTTCGTGACCATCGCGCGGATGAATCCGACCACCGCCGCTGCGCCTTCCGGTGTGGCGTGTCCCACGGTGTCCGAGATGCACAGCCGCTCGACGTTCATGTCGATCGCGAGCTGGTAGAGGCGCTGGAGCGTTTCCGGTCGCGACCGCGTCGTATCCTCGGTGACGTACATCACCGGCACGTCGTTTTTGTGCGCGAACTCGATGGCGGCCTCGCTCACCTTGAGCAGACGGTCCACGGTCCAGTCCTCGGCGATCTGCCGGATCGGGCTCGAGAAGATGAACAGGGCGGCTTGAATCTTGATGCCGGTCTTCTGCTGGATATCGACGATGGGCACGATATCGTTCTGGTGCGTGCGGGCCGCGCAGTACGGGTACAGCTTCATGCGCGCGCGCGCGATCTCACCCGCGATGGCAAGTACGTCGTTGAACGCGTGCGGGCCGGCGGCGGGAAGGCCGATGGCGGCCGAGTACAGGCCCAGGTCCTCCATGAAGTGGAGAATCTCGAGCTTCTCGGGAATGCTGGGATTGAACACCGACGGGGACTGGAGCCCGTCGCGCAACGTCTCGTCGTTGAGTTTCAGCGGGTACGGCGGCGCGACTGGCTGCGGGTTCCAGTCGTGGATGATGTTGTCCTGGTTATGTCCGGTCATGGCGAGTTTCCTCGTATCAAGCTACCAGAACCGGAGGCGCGCATCAATAGACGCGAAGTGCCCTTCCGCGGAAACCCGCGCGCGATTATCATGGGCCGCATGGCGTGGCTTGACCGGCGCAACTCAACCCTCCAGGCGGGGCTCGATCGCGACATGCGGCGGGCGGCCCGGCATCTGCGCCGGAGCGACCCGGTCGTGGCTGCGCTGGTGGATCGCTTTGGCCCCTACGAGCTTCGCGCCACCACCAATGCGTTCCAGGTCATGCTGGAGACGATTGTCTCGCAGCAGCTCAGCCAGCACGCCGCCGCGTCGATCTACGCGAGACTCGGCGCCGCGATGGGCGGCGGTAAGCCCCGGCCGCGCGCCATTCTCGAACTGACGCCAGATGCCCTGCTTGCATGCGGCCTCTCCCGCTCCAAGGCCCTCTACGTGCGCAACGTGGCCGAGGCGTTCGCACGGGAGCGCATTACGCACCGGACCTTCTCCGGCATGAACGACGAGGCGATCATCGCGCGTCTGACCGCGATCAAAGGCGTGGGGGACTGGTCGGCGCACATGTTTCTGATCTTTGCACTCAACCGCCTCGACGTCCTCCCGCTCGGTGACCTCGGGCTGCGCAAGGCGATGATGTCCCGGTACCGCCTGCGCAGCGATGTCCGTCCCGCCCGGCTGGAGAAAATTGCGGACGCGTGGCGCCCATACCGCACGGTCGGTACTCTCTATATGTGGCGCGGCTACGATGGCGCATGAAATCGGGGGGCGGATATCGCTAGCGGCGTGGCGGGTAGCCGCGGAACATCTTCGCGACGGCTTCGTGGATGGTTCGCTCGCGCGTTTCCGGTGAGCGGCCGGTCTCGAGCGCTCCGGTGGCGATGCCGCGCCACACCAGATTGCCGGACTCGGCGGAGAGCAGGTCGACAAGCAACGTCCCTTCGCTGTAGTTAAGCACGTCGATATCCCGGCCCACCCATCCCGAGTAGTCTCCCGAGTAGTCATAGCCCCAGTCGGTGATGTCCATCCGATCCTTGATACCGGCGTGGTAGGCCACCAGCAGGTCGGGGTGGGTTGTGTCGCGCGCGAAGCCCTTTTCCGCCAGTGACGCGTCGACGGCATCGCGAACGCGGCGGTCGAGCAGCGCATTGTGGGTGAGGGCGGCATCGGCGCCGCTCGCGGCGGTGTCCGGCCGGGCCGGCATCCAGTCGTAGGTGTGGTATTCGGCAAACGGGGCCTCGACGTCGTAGTCGTGGTTGATTTCGTACGACGAGCACGAGGCGAGGAACAGCGTCGCGAGGCATATGATGGCAGTGCGGTGTCTCATGACCGGGTGGACGCAGCCGACCCAGCCACAAGGTAGTCCGGCGCGAGGCGCGCGTCAAGGTGGCCGCTGCGATGGGCTTCGTTGACAGCGGGGCACGGAATCCAAAATAATGGCCGCCAACACGGAGGCATCCATGGCAATCAAGGCAGGACTGGTGCTGGGCGGCGGGGGCGCGCGCAGCTACGCGCACATCGGGGTTCTCAAGTCGCTCGAACAACGCGGAATCAAGGTGGCGGCGATCGCAGGCTGTTCCATGGGCGGCATCATCGGCGCGTTGCACGCCGCCGGTTACTCATGGCAGGAGATCTACGACCGCTTCAACGGGCTCGACCTGATGGGACTCTTCGATCGCAGCCGCATGGGCGGGTTGATCGGCAGCAAGGGCGTGACCCGTCACCTCGAGAAGCACCTGCCGGCGACGTTCGAGGAACTCAAGATCCCGCTCGCGGTCACCGCGGTCGATGTGCAGCGCGGCCGCCTGGTGGTGCTGAACCGGGGCAAGCTCCTGCCCGCGCTGCGCGCGACGAGCGCGCTCCCGGGGATCTTCGCGGCTGTGAAACACGAGGGCCGGGTGATGATCGACGGCAGCCTGCTCAACAACCTGCCCGTCGACATCATCCGCACGATGACGCTGGCGCCGGTGATCGCGGTCGACACCAGTGCCCCGGCCGACCGCGAACTGGTCTTCGAGGACGAGCGCACGCTGTGGGAGAAGATGCGCACACCGCTGTTGCGTGGCAAGCGCCCGCTGATCTTTGAAATGCTGATGAAGTCGATCGACATTCCGCAGGCGCCGCTGACGTCGGTGCGATTGTCGCTGAACCCGCCCGAGGTCCTGATCCGCCCGGCGCTCGACCCCGACCTCAAGATCGAAGACTACAACCGGCTCGAGGACGCCGTGAAAGCGGGCTTCGAGGCGGCGGAAGGAAAACTACAGGTGACCGACAAGTTGCTGCGCGCGAATCAGTAGGGTTGTGGCCGGACAATTGTTCCTGGCACGGGATGTGCCCGGGCGGGGGCATGGGAACGGGATCGCCGGGATGGGTTCCTCCTCACTGCCCCAACCACAACTGCATTCACTTCACGGCCTTGACGCCGGACTGGCCCTTC
>DASUGO010000013.1:0-6570 GCA_036273975.1 Candidatus Krumholzibacteriia bacterium | reverse complement strand
GCCACGATCACGGCCAGGTAGCACACCCCGATGGCGAAGATCCCAATCGCGCTCGTGATGCCGAGCCGGCGGGCGCCGGGTGACCAGCGCGACTGAGTCACGTCGCCCTTGCTCAACTGATCCACAGGCTGACTCGTCTGGTGATTCGCCATTCTCCTTCCACCCTGTCGAGCAGGATGAGGACTCCTTCGCCTCCCAGATTCCCCTTGCCATAGTCACAGTACAGGAGCGCCTGGTCGCCCGCAGAATTGAAGCCGACGCGTGACACTCTCACCGTGCATGGCCAGTGCGAGATCTGCCCGGTCCGCCGCTCCGCATCGGTTTTGGCCGCGTCGGCGACATCGTGCCCCAGCGCTGTCAGCGACGCCAGGTCCGTCTTGATGGACCGTTTCTGCATGAAATCATCGAGCGTCTCGTCGTTGGCGAGCAGGAGTTCCTGGAGATTGGTGGGCGTGTGAAAAAGCGCCGCATCCACGGACGGATTCAGGATGAGAACTTCCTGACCCGGTTCAAAGCTGTGCCGTCCGAACGCGTGGTCGATGACGGTCTGATAGATGGCGTATTCGTCGGGCGAGAAAGGGCCGGCGATCGTGCGGGCCTTTGCCTCACGCGGATCTCTCAGGTTCTGAACGATCACCGCTTCCTCGTAGGTCGACCCATCGGCGCGTATTCCCTTCAGTGTCATCGCCTCGGGGCGGAGCCGTGCCATCATTTCTACCAAATAGTAATCGTCGACAAGAACGCGCGCGCGCGCGCCTAGACACACGGTCCGGCTACTGGTTTCCCAGCCGGGATAACAAGTTGAGCGGACAGTCTTGGTTGTCAAAGCAGTTTCCGCATCGCCGTCATCAGTCTCCAGTGAAAACAGGACACGACTGTCCTCAAGCAGCTCCGCCAGATCACCGAACTCCGCGGGTGGCCCCGCGCTCCTCCGAAAGATCGCGAAGTACGCCGCGGAGGGTTCGCTGAACGGCCACGTCACGGGCTCTGGCACCTGAAAGTCGAACACCCAGTGGACATTTTCCATTGTCCCCTTCGGGAGGTTGTTCCGCTCCCATCGGGCGCCGACATCCGGCACGGTGAACTGGAACACGAGCGAGTCCTTGGAGACGATTGCGGTTGCCTCTCGTTCTGCCGCCCGGGGTGCGGCGGCGACGAGGAGGAATATCAATACGATGAGTGATCGCATGAGCTTGTGAAAAAGGTGCGTACCGCCGCTGCGGTTGTCAACCAATACCGGCCGGTCAGGGCGCGCTCCGCTTCCGCTCCGCGACGAAAAGCCGGAGCCAATTCTACAACAAATGAGTTCGTCGCGTTCCCTTGTCTCATCTTTTGCTTCGCGACGAGGTTTGAGCATTGAGTGTGCATGACGCCCAGCTGGCGTACTACGCCGCGGACGCCCGGAAAACGCGAAAAAATGAGAATCCCATCGTCTGCCCTATGGTCGCAGTCGTCGTGTCACCAGCCATTCGCCGTCCAGCTTGTCCAGGCGGACTATCTCAAAGCCACTCCACCCACGTTCCGCCCACGACAGAAACACCAGCGCCTGATCGCGGGTATCGTTGAATCCAACCCGAGACACCTCCAGCCGGCGCATTTTCCGTTCGCTCCCGCTTCCTTCCTTCAACGCCGTTTCCAGCGCGTCGCGCTCCATCATGTGATATCCCAGCGGCGCCAGCGACGACAGGTCCACCGCGACCGCCCGATTCTCCAGATAGTTGGCGACACAGTCAGGGTCCGCACCCCGTGGACCCAGCCGTTCCGCCTCCCAGGGCAACGGCCCGCGTTCAATGGTGGGAGTGACAACAGCGTAGTGCGGGGGCGGCGGTTGATCGGGGACGGGTTGTCCCGTCCTCGGTGAAGCAGAACTGAATTCGACGCGTTGAACATCTGGCGTTATCGCGCGGTCGAGCACGAGTTGATAGATCATGCACTCATCCGCGGTCAGCGTGCCCGCAAGCGAACGCGCGATGTCCGCCCGGGGATCCGGGATATGCACCACACGAACGGGCTGTTCGTATGTCGATCCGTCCGCCCGACTCACATGCAGGCTGGCAACGATGGGGCGCAGCCGAATCATGTCCTCCATCCGTCCAAACTTGCAGCGCAGGACGCCGTCGGACAACACCGGTGTCACACTCGCCCGCGATTGGCAGCTGTCGTCCGCCCATGCCAGGGTCGCTTCGTCATGAGATTGCAAGGTGGAGTCGTAATAACCGGTGCCGCTCCACGTGTGCATGGACAACGCAACCGCGCCATCCTTCTCCCAGCCCATTCGCTCGAACACGGGAAAGGAAATCTCCCAAACGTCGTCGGGACTCTCGAGGGGTATCTCGAAAACGGTCGAGTCGGGGGCCACGATGATTGCGGCCTCTCGTTCTGCCGCCCGCGGTGCGGCGGCGACGAGGAGGAGGAGTATCAGGACGATGAGTGATCGCATGAGCTTGTGAAAAAGATGCGTACCGCCGCTGCGGTTGTCAACCAACACCGGCCGGTCGGGGCGCGCTCCGCTTTTCGAACGCCCTCGGCGTCATTGGTTCCCCTGGTTATATCGCCCCGTCTCGTGCCACTGGCCGTTTACTTTGTCGAGGCGAAGGATGTCGCTTTCGTTGGAATTGTTCACGTAGATGATCGCCTGCGTCCGCGAGTGGTTGAATCCGATCGCGGATACATACACGGCGCGGCGGTAAGGCTCACCGCGTCCATTCCACCCCGATTTGTGCCACTGCATGTAGGCTTCCAGCGTAGTGACTTCATACCCGAGTTGGGTCAGCGACGACAGGTCAGCTTCGGTGCTTCGCCTCGATACCACATCGGCAGCAGTATCTTCGTCCACACCCAGTATCTCGAAGTACAAATCCAGCTGCGGGGCCGTGAATACTCTAAGATCGGTCGTCGGTGTCACGACAACGAATGGCACCTTCTGCTCGGACCCGAGCCGCAAGCATGCGCGGTCGATGACGATCTGGTAGATGGCGTATTCGTCAGCCGAAAACGGCCCCGATATCTTTCGCGCCTGTGCTTCCCGGGGATCCCTCAGATACGTGACCGTGAGCCGCCGTTCGTACGGGGCGCCATCGACGCCAACACCGCGCAGGGCCGCATGCATGGGACGGATTCGCGTCACCCGCTCCACCATCTCCGGCCCCTTGAATGTGAATCGGATGACATCGTTATCAACTGAGAACGTTGTTCGTGCGGATACTTGAATGGGCGGGGCCGACTCGCGATCGCGTGTCCACGTGCAGATAATATGACGATCCCCGGTTTCTGATTCCGGGCCCACGGTGATCCGCGCGGTCCCAAATGATTTCTCGCCCAGCCGGTCATAACGGCTGATGCGGATGTCCCAGGCGTCAATAGCAACACCCTCGGGCAGCGGGATTTCAAACGCGAGAGAATCCTTGGAGACAATGGCGCTCGGTACGGGCCCAGCGGTTTGAGGCGCGCAGGCGGCGGAGGCGACGGCGGCGAGAAGGATCAATACGATGAGTGATCGCATAGCAGTCCTTAGACTCGTGATGCCGAGGCGACGGGCGCTCGGTGACCCGCGGTCGTGCCTTACGACATCCACAGGGCCACCGACTTTTTCACCCGCCACTCGCCATTCACGCGGTCAAGCAGAATGACCTCCCCCACACTGCTGAGAGCTCCGCAGCCGTGCTCACAGTAGACGAGCGCCTGGTCGCCCGCAGCATTGAAACCGATGCGCGAGACCCGCACCTGGCATCCCCACGCCCCGGGCGCCGCTGATTTCTTCCGCTCACCTCCGTGCGCGTCGGAAGCAAGGATGTCGTACCCCAGCATGGACAATGAAGCCATGTCAGACTGCATCGAACGGTTCATGAGGTAGCCGGCCATCGTGTCGTCGGCGGTGCCGAGCAACTCGACACTGCTGTCCATCTCCGAGTAGACGCCGGCATCCTCGGACGGGGTGATCACGAACCACCTTAGCTCGGGATCAGGGAACAGTTTGTCATGAATCGCGCGGTCGATGACGATCTGGTAGACCGCATACTCTTCCGGCGAGAGCGGACCCACGACGTTTCGCCCCTGCGATTCGCCGGGGTCATGTGTACTGCCTTCGGTTGGCGCCCGCTCTGCCGCCTGCGATGCGCCGGCAACGAGGAGGAGTATCAGGACGATGAGTGGTCGCAATGTGAATCCTGGCGGTCACCGGGACGAGTTGTCCTGCAGCGGGTCGTAACTTCGACGAGGTCCCCGGGAGCAATCTTCTTGCGTTGAATGTCACATCCTCCTTCATCACCGAACCGAGATTGTCACCGACACCGGCGTCCCGTCGACATCGACCGTCACCCGGCGCCGGAGACGGGGTCCAACCCGCCAGGCGCGCGCGAGCCCGGCCTCGGTATCGATGAGGCGGGTGATCGCGCGGCACACACCCTCCATGCGGCGGTAGTCGTCACGCGCGGGTGGACGGAGGGTCATGTCGGGCTCGACGAGCATGATCTGCGGAAACGCGGCCGGTCCGGCGACCGGCCACTTGTGCGCGCGGATCTCCTCCCGCATCGCCGGCGGCATGTCTTTCGCGTGCTCGTAATTCAGCGCGGCGTGGCGCGGGAAACCGCGCCGGGGCTCCGCACCCGCCATGGCCAGACTCGCCATGCGCTGGAAACGCGCAAAGTCTTCCGCCGAGTTAAAGAGGATCACGCCGTAGTTCTCCCCCATCTGGCCGATCACGCACACGACCCCGGCGCGAATGCCGAGCCCGGATGACGTGATGCCAAAGAGGCTCTCGTCGTCCGGAACGACAGTCCAGGGCGCACGCTGGTACAACTCCGCGGCCGCCTCGAAGAAAGCCGCCATGGTGGATGGTGTGACGTCCGCGCTGAGGTAACCCCGCGCCTCGCGCTCACGGTGCGAGGCCGCGTGCTCACGCAGCGACTCCAGCGCTTCGTCGAGCTCGGGCGCGGGTCCAACGGCAATCTCGACACCCGGCAGCGCGCGCGCCACCAACGCGACCATCTCGCGCGCCGGAACCACCACACGCTCCGGCGGCCCCGCCTCCCCCACCGCAGGCGCCTCCAGCGCCGACCGTAACGCTTCGGCCACGGCCGCATCCGGCTCCTCCGGCCGCCGCAACGCCAAGGCGAGCACGAGACCCCGGAAATCGAGTACCAGCGCCGCGAGCGGGCGGTAGGCCCGATCCTCATCCCCCACCAGCGCCGGGAACTCGCCCAGCCCGGCGATCCACGTGCCTTTCTCGCGGACGGGAGCATTGTGCGCGGTGCGCCGCGACGCCAACCCGGGTCCCGGTTGCGCCGCCGGCCCCGCGCCGGCGGGGTGCTCCAGCCAGTACGCGCGCAGTTCGATCACGGCGCGGGGGATCGCATCCGCGAGCCGGTTCATTTCTGCGAAAGGCAGGTGCTTGATCCGCTTCGGGCGCGACTCGCTGTTGATCAGCAACGCGTCGGCATACAGGACCTTGATGGGGTGGAGGAGCCGCTGCAGCTCGTCGTCGGTGCGGGACCAGTGGGCGTCGTGCATCTGCATGCCGTCGAAGAAGCCCATGCACCAGTGGTGCGCGAGCACGACCTCCCTGCCGGACTTGTCGAGCGCGGTGACGAAGAGCGGTGCGTACGTGCCGTCGTTGATGGACGCGGCGACATGGTTCCAGTGGCGCATGACGAGTTCGGTGAAGCGCTGAATCTCGTCGCGGGACTCCCACTCGGGCGGCTCGCCGCCCCATATCACGGGCATCCACTCGCCCGGCACGGCGACCACGGGCGAGCAGACCAGCGCGGCGAAGAGTCCGTCGAGGCTCTCGATCGCCAGGGCGTTCTCGCCGCATCGCTCGAGGAGCGCGGAAAGCTCGCCGCGTTCGTCGTCGGAAAGAGGTGTCAACTCGAAGCGCATGGACCCGATTGTACCGCCCCACGGGGGTCAATTTTCACTAAAAAGCTGCTTTTCAACGCTTGCTGAAAGAGCATCAGCGGAGTTTGTCGGCGAGCTTCTTGGCGGGCTCCAGTAGCATTCCGGTGATGACGTCGGGCGTGTTGTTCTTCTCGATCTCTTCCTGGGTCTTGGCGAGCTTCTCCAGGCTGGCTTCAACCGCCTGACGGAGTTCGCCCGTCCACTTTTCGCCCAGGTCCGACGATTCAACCTCGCGCCAGTCGCGACGATCGTCGTCGACCCAGCGCGCAAGGAGGGCATGGAGACTCAACGAGGCGATTTTCTGGTAGGCCTCGGTCAACTGGCCGGTGCCGATGACGGCCTTCTCGAGCTCGGGCGTAAACGCGCCAAAGAACTTCTCCTTGTTCTCGGAGACAAAGGCATCCCATTTGCCTTTGGCGTTCTTCTCCCCTTCCTCGAGCCGGGCAAGCACCGCCTTCGTGAAGGCCTCCATGTCGCTCTGCTGCCCTGGCGTCTGCGCTGCGGATTTCAACTCCTCGAGCGAGCGGCGCGCCTTCGAGATCGTGTTGCCGGAGAGCCGGTCGTAGTCGTGTTCGTCCACGAAGGCACGGGCGTCGCGTCGCGCATCCGCAAACATGATCAACAGTGAATTGTGGTCCTCGCGGAAATAGGCCTCGTAGCGGGCCTTGCGCAGCT
>DASUGO010000012.1:0-10173 GCA_036273975.1 Candidatus Krumholzibacteriia bacterium | reverse complement strand
CATGAAGATCTTCTCGGCCACGGTCATGCGCGTGTAGCGCTGGCGGTAGCGCGCCTCCACGGCCAGTCGCCGGTGCGGCTGGCGCGTCCACGCCGGCATCTCCGCCTTGTCCTCGATGCCCTTGCGGTCGCGCAGCTTCTGTTTGAACTGGTGGATCATGTACATGATCCAGGTGCCGATGGGTTCGACGATCACCTCGGCGCCCTCGCGCTCGAGGAACCGGAACATGTTGTAGTTGCCGTCGCCCTCGGTGGTCTGGGCCCAGAATTCACCGGTGATCTTGACCACGGGCTTCACGCGGAAACGATCCACGTCGATGTCCGCAAACTGGTCACGCACCGAGTGCAGTGCGTTGGTGTAATACGAACTCGCCAACTGGCCCGTGAACTTCATCGCGTAGTCGGCCTTGTTGTAGAGGCCGGTCTTGCGCAGGACCTTCTCGACACCCTCCCCCAGTTTCGGCCGGGGCTGGTTCTTGAGGGCTTCCGCCAGGTGTTCGCGCGCGGCCTCCAGAACGCCGTCCGTGCGCCCCTCTTCGGTCTCGTAGGGCCGCACGAGGTAGCCGATCTCGTTGAGCATGTCGCCCATGTTCATCGCGTTGAGCATGCCCAGAAAGAAGTCGAGGTTCATCTCGAGGCCGGCTTCCAGATCCTCCTGCGACAACCCCTTGGACTGCTGGAACAGCATCACACGGAAATCTTCGAAACCGGAGTTGCGCAGCGCGAGGCGGTACTCGGCCTCATACATGCCGAAACGGCACGGTCCGCACGCGCCCGCCGTGATGAATACGTAGTCGTTGCAGATCTGGTCGCGCGTCATTCCCTTCGACTCGAGGCCGTGGAGAAACTGCACCAGATTCCCGACCGTGAAGTAGGTCGGGTTGCACTGGCCGTTGTTGCCGTACTCCTTGCCGAGCTGGAACGCCTTGACGTCCGGCGTCGGAACCACGTCACACTTGTAGCCGAGTCCTTCCCACGCACCCTTGATCAGGCGTTCGTGGCTCCAGGTGAGGCCGCCGAACAGCACGGTAGTATAAGGACGCTGATCGCGGGTGAACGTGCGTTCCACCGGGCGCTTGAAATGCTGGACGGACTTGCGGGAATTCGCCGGCGCCGGGGCCGGGGCGGAGTGGTTCGTTCGGGAAGCGGGCTTCTCGAGAACTGGGTTGAGGGTCATCGCGGCCTCCTCGTGGTGATTCTTGCGGACAACGTCTTGAAGTATCCCGAAACGATCCGCGTGGCGCAACAGAATAGTGGACAAACCTTCTTCTATTCCGGGCCGGGCAGCGGACGTCCCGTATCGACGCCCGCGAGCGGCACGCGCGCCACGGCTGGCATCGCGATGCTCCCCAGATAGAGACTGTCGCCAAAGCGATGCACGCTGGTGATCGCGCCAAACGCATTGGCGGCGTCACGCAGACATGCGCAGACCTTGCCGTCGGTATCGACGGCAACCACCGCGCCGGAATACCCCGTCCTGCTACGATACCACGGCATCGGGTGCGGGATCCGCGCTCCCGGGATGCGGGCCCACGACCGGCGGATCAGCGGAAAGCGCGCCCAGCGGTCGAATTGCGGCTGCCGCTCGCCGACCAGCGCGACCCAGAACAGGTTCATGCCCGCGTCGAAGAAGATATTGTCGAGGTACGCGGGAAATCCATCGGCGAAAGTCTCGCGCTCACCGGCGCGCGGTCCGTCGAGCCATATGCGGACAAGCCGCGCGCGTATCATCTCGCACACCACGATGTACTGCCCGCCTGGACCCAGCGCGACGCCGTTCGGGTAGTGGAGGTCGCTCGCGCGAACCGACGTCACGCCGCTGCGGCGGTCATACGTCAGCAGCCGTCCGCTCGCCCGGCCCTCCCAGTAGTCCATGTGGAGATCGTGCGGATAGCGCGTGCTCATGTCGGAGAACCACAGCACGCCGTCGCGATCGACGTCGATGCCGTCGGCAAAACCAATCGGGGTGCCGTCGACCGAATCGGTCAGGAGCGTCACCGTGCCATCCATTGCCACGTGGAGGAGCCCGCGGTCGGGGTCGGCGGTGAAGAGTTCACCGGCCGCGTCCAGAATGACGCCCAGCGGCCGTCCCCCGGTGCGCGCGATGTCCTGACCGCGGCCGGTCGCGGGATCGACGCGAACGATACGCCCGTCGGCGAGCCCGGTGAGCAGGAACCCGTCGCGGTCCCGGACGACATCCTCCGGCCCGATCCCGGTCTCGATCCACTGGAAAGTCGGCCAGGAAAGCGGTGCGAAGACACCGGTCCAGCCGGGATTGCGCGACGGCGACCAGGCCACCGGCCGGACCCACATTGGCCAGAACAGGAGGTACAGCAGCGCTCCCGCCAGCACGGCACCGGCAATCGCCAGCACGATGTCCATCATTCGCGGATCCGGGAGAACATGATCTGGTCAATGATCTGGCGGTTCTTGAACACGCTCTTGCGCAAGGTCCCCTCGCGCGTGAACCCGGCCTTTTCGAGCACCCGCATCGAGGCCGTGTTCCACTCGAAGACCTCGGCATAGACCCGCACCATCCCGAAGGTCTCGAATGCGTAGGCGGTGACGGCGGTCACGGCCTCGGTGGCGATGCCGCGGTTCCAGAATTCCTCGCCCAGCCAGTAGCCGAGTTCGGCCGACAGCGTGTAGATGCCCTGGCCGGGATGGACGCCGATCGCGCCAATGGCGAACCCGTCCACGTCGATCGCGAACACCTGGTTCAACCCGTCGGTACTTGCGAGCCGCACCCATGCCCGCGCGTCCGCCTGACGGTACGGGTACGGGAAGGTGTCGCGCACGTTGAGCCAGATGTTGCGATTGTTGGCGTGGCGGACCAGTGACGGCTCGTCGCCCTTGCGGAACTCGCGCAGGAGGCAGCGGTTGAGCTGGATACGAACGGGCTCGGGCTTCATGCCCGCACAGGCTAGCAGTTTTTGACCGGCTTCGGGCAGTATATTGCTTCCCACCCGTGCGGAACCCGGTTCGCCCGGGCGCGTATACGATCACGCGTGGCGCGGTGCCACGGCGGAATTCTCATTCACCCGGCAGGAGCCCCTATGAAGATTGCGATCATGACACTCGCCCTTGTTTCTCTCACGACCCCGGCCCTCGCGGGCGGCTGGACCGGCAAGGAAGTCACCAAAGACGGTGTCGTCCACGTGATGAACCCCGCGGTTCCGTCCGACGGCGCCGCGAACCTCGACCCGCAGGAGCTGTGGCGAGCGGGCGGCGACGAGGACGAGGACGTGATCTTTGGCGTCGTCCGCGACATCGCGGTCGACGACGCCGGTAATGTCTACCTGCTCGACGTGCAGCTCAACCAGGTGCACGTGTTCAGCCGCGACGGCGAGTTTCTCCGCGATATCGGGCGCGAGGGCGAAGGACCCGGCGAGTTCCGCCGCCCCTCGGCGATGTTCGTGATGCCGGACGGCAAGATTGCGATCGTCCAGATGATGCCGGGCAAGATCATTCTCATGAATCCGGACGGAACGCCCGGTGGCGACTACCACACGCCCGACGCCCCCGACGGCGGCATGCAGATGTTCTTCGAAGCCGGCCGCGCGGGCAACTCGGTGCTCGTCGGCATCAACCAGTTCAAGCGCGGCGAGGGATCGTTTACCACCACGCGTTCGCTGCACCTGCTCGACAATCAGGGGGCATCGCGCGCGGTGCTCTCGAGCAAGACGACGCAGCGCGACATGGCGAAGATGTCGTTCGACGAGAAGGACGCGCGCGGCCCGGAGTGGGCGGCTTCCGCCGATGGACGCGTATTCCTGAGCGAAGACTTCGACGCGTATGCGATCAAGCGCTACAACGCGGCCGGCACGCTTGACCGCGTGATCGAGCGCCAGTACACGCACCGCACCCGATCCAAACAGGAAGTGGAGGACAACAAGCCCCAGGTCCGGTTCCGGACCAGCAGCGGCACGCATCGCCCCGAGTCGACCGCCAGCGCGACCGATCGCGACATTCTGCGGATGTTCGCGCGCGAAGACGGCTCCCTGTGGGTGCTCTCGAGCCATGGCGCGCTGGATGCGTCCGGCAAGACCCTGGTGACGCTGGATGTGTTCGACCCGACGGGGCGCTTCGTGCGCCAGACCAGCGTGCGCGCGGAGGGATCGTTCAAGGACGATGGCATCCTGGTGGACGGCGATTACCTGTTCGTAATTCGTCAGCTCCACTCGGCGGAGCGGGCCATGAATGCGGCCGAGGACGAGGAGTCGGCGCCGGACGACGAGGACGCGGAGCCGATGTCGGTGGTGTGTTACCGGCTGACACCCGCGCCGACGGCCCGCAAGTAGCGGAGACCCGGGTCTTGTGAACTCGATCACAAACACGCGGCATTTTCCCAACAAAAAACAGGAATGCAAATCGCGCATGGTGGTTGACCATGCCCGCGCAGAGGAGTAGCCTTGATGCATTCGTTTGTGGGGAGAATTTCCTTGTCCCTGCATCTTCCTCCACCACCATCGTCACGGAGGTTTCTGCATGAAACATCTGCGTTGGCGTAGTTTCAGCCTCCTCGCTCTGGTCGTCGTGGTTGCCGCGATGTTCTGGGCCTGCAGCGAGAACGATTCCAGCAACGTCACGTCACCGGCGCCGGAGAATGATCTTCTCGCGGCGGTCAATGCACACCGTGCGGACTTCGATAACGCAATCGCGGTCCACAACCGTCACATCCCCGAGATCCTTCAAACCGAAGGCGTCGCGGGGACGGCCGTTGGTTCGGATGATCATGGCAAGCCGGTCATCGTTGTCTATACCAAGGATCAGATGCCGGTCGGCCGGTTGAAACAGGAGTACGACGGCGTCCGCGTCGTCGAGCAGGTCAGCGGTGCCATCAAGCCGTACAAGGGCCCTCCGGGCGGCGGCGGTGGCGGCGGCACGTCGGGACAGGCCGCGCAGTCGGCCCCGGTCCAGATGGGAACTTCCGGCGGCTGGCGCTATGACCTCGCCAACGGCTACTGCTGCGGTGGAACGCTGGGCGCACTGGTTCAGAAGGGCGGCACCAAGTATGTGCTGTCCAACTACCACGTGCTCTACGCGGACATCGTGAACGGCGGCAACAGCCGCGTCGCGTCGCCGGGTGACCCGGTCATCCAGCCGGGCCTCATCGACGTGAGTTGCAACGCCAACGGTTCCATCAACGTGGCGACGCTGGTGAGCAACGGCGGCACGCTGCCGAACTCGGGCGGCACCGCGGTTGACGCGGGTATCGCGCAGGTCATCCCCGGACAGGTGGATGAGTCGGGCGCGATTCTCAACGTCGGCACGATCTCGGCGAGCACGCTGAACCCGACCGTCGGCCTGGCTGTCAAGAAGATGGGCCGCACGACCGGTCTCACGCGCAGCTCGATTTCCGCGATCAACGGCGCGTTCTCGATCACGTATGAAAACGAGTGCGCGGGCGGAACGTCGTTCACGCAGGCGTACACCAACCAGATCGTCATCACGAACCAGCGTTGCGGGTTCCAGGATGGCGGCGACTCGGGCTCGCTCCTCCTCGAGGATGCCAGCACGAACCCGCGCGCGGTTGGTCTGTGCTTCGCGGGCAGCGTGACCTGCAATCGTTCGGCGATCGCGATCGCGAACCCGATCAATGCCGTGCTGACCAAGATCGGCGCGACGATGGTCGGCCAGTAGGACAGGAGAACAACTCGTTCTTCCCGAAGCAGCACCCGCTCCGGTTCGCCGGGGCGGGTGCTTTCTTTTATGGGCGCAAAGACGGGAGCCGCTTGAAATCAGTCGCAGAGGTGATCCAGGAACACGCCGCGGAGTTGCTGGCGATCGAGGGTGTGGCGGGCGTCTACGAGGGGAAACTCGCGGACGGACGCGATTGCATGCACGTCGCGGTGGTGGCGCGCAGCGCGGAACTCGAGGCACGGATTCCGCGGCAGGTCGAGGGCCACCCGGTGGTCATCGTCGAAACCGGCCCAATCGGTCCGCTGTGACCGCTCCGGTTCGCTCAGTAGGTCAGGCGCTGCCACACCAGGCCGGTGTGCATCCCATCCCGCGCGGCGCGATTGATATCCTCCGCCCACAGTGAAACGGGGTTGCGGTCGTCGGTGAGGATCGGAACCCCGCTTGTGTCCGGCTCGAAGCGGTTGGCCCACGCATGATTTCGCTCCACGACCGTCCAGTGGCGATACGGGTACGGGAGAAATTCGGCGGGATGACCGAGGAGCGTTTCGTCGATCTCCAGTTCGCGATCCGACGCCATCAGCACGACATTGCCAAGCGTGTTGGGAGGCTCCGCGGTCGGTAACGCGACGACATGCTCGAACTGCGTGCCGATGGTGGCCGCGAGCGAGCGGACGAGGATGTCGTTCCATTCGCGCGTCTCGGTGTTCACCGCCAGCACCCCGCCAGGCTTGAGGTGCTGCCGCACCAATCCAAACATCTCCCGCGTCACCAGATGAAATGGAATCGAACTGCTCCCAAACGCGTCCATCACAATGAGGTCGTAGGTGTGGTCGGTGGACATCAGGAAGCGCCGGCCATCCATGACATTGACACGCGCACTGTCCAGCGACAGTGAAAAGAACTGCTCGGCCAGTTCGACAACCTTCGGATCGATCTCGGCCGACTCGACGCGCCACCCTTCCCGGTAATAGCTCTGCGCCACCGACCCGCCCCCCAGCCCGATCAGCAGCATGTCGCCCGCGTGGTCGAACATGTGGCGTGGAATATCGAGCACCATCGCATACGGAAACACGGTGTGCCCGGTCTGGCGGTCCACGATGGTGTGCGTGCCGCCGTCGATCAGGAGGTAACGGTTGTCCTCCCAGTCGAGAATGCGCAGGTCGGCGTAGGCGCTCTGCTCCACCCACGTGAGTTGCATCGGTTGACCGACGCGCTCGACCGGCGCCGCGGCTCCGAGCGAACCCAGGCCGAGGACCAGGATCGTGCCCACCATCATCCCGCGCCGGCCGCGGCCGCCCCGGAATGCCACGAGTGCAGCCGCGAACAGCGCCGCCGCACAGGCCGCGATGAGCCGGTTGATGCCAAGCACCGGAATCAGGTAGAAGCCGGTTCCCAGCGCCGCAACCACGCTGGCGACCGTCGAAACCGCGTAGATGTCGCCCGCCGAGCGTCCGACCTCGTCGAGGCGTTCGGCGCGCAGACGAATCGCATAGGGACTGACCATGCCGAGCAGTGCGAGCGGCGGGAAGAACAACAGGGTGGCCGCAGCGAGGACCGCGCCGCGCAAACCGAAGCCCTCCATCGCGAGGATCGCGGGCCGCTTGAGCCAGATGGTCGCCAGCAGCCACAGCCCGGCCGCAACGAGGATGGTTCCGAGCCGCGAGTAACGCGGGCCCCGGTCCGCCCAGCGCCCGCCGAGCGCATAACCGACGGCGAGCGCCGCCAGCGTGACGGTGATCAGCGAGGACCATAGAAACAGGCTTACACCATAAAAGGGGCCGAGCACGCGCGTGCCCGCGATTTCGATGGCCAGCACGACGGCGCCGCTGACCGAAACAATCAGATAAAGAGGAAAGTGACTGCGCATCCGAGAACGTCCTTTCCGCGAGGGGTGGACGCCCAGTCTAGCGTCCCGGCCCGGACGCCACAAGAAAAAGGGAGCCCGGCGAACCGGGCTCCCTTGGAAGGAACGACTCGAGTGGACGGTGTCGTCTAGCGAGTGTTCTGCTTGCCGCCGCTGGGGCCGTTGCCGCCGCCGGTGGTGTTGCCACCGGAAAGCGTGCAACCCGCCTCGTTGGCGTCAGCCAGCTTGTCCTTGTCGCCGGAGCAAGCCGCGTCGATGATCTCACTCACGTCGTACGCATAGTCGACGTCCGGGTGCGTGGCGTTCAGCAACGCCGCGATCGCATGGAACGGCAGGACGCCGTACGTCTGCGGCGCGTCGATGGCCTGGCCCAGCGTCACACCGGCCGGAACCAGCGTGCAGCCAAACACGTCATTGACGAGCATGTCCGGGCTGTACGGCGTGGCCGCCCAGTGCGACAGGTGGTTCCGCCAGAAGCCCGGCGTGCAACCTTCGCTGCCGCCACCCTTCCTCTCGCAGAGACCCGCGTCACGGGTGATGTCGTCGTTGCAGTCGAGCTCGAAGCAATCGGTGCAGCCGTCGGCGTTGACATCGCTGTCGAGGCCGTCGTTGCCACCCTGATCCTTCGGGGCGAAATCATAGCCGTCCGGGAGGACGACGCAGATCTTGTACGAACCGGACTCGAGACCGGTGAACAGGTAGCCGCCACTGCCATCGGTGGTCGTCGAGGAGACGAGGCCGCCTTCGCAGGTGCGCAGTTCGACGGTCACGTTCGGAACACCGCTCTCGTCCTTATCCTGGACGCCGTTGCAGTTCGCGTCGAACCACACGCGGTCGCCAACCGACGACTCGCAGGGGACATCTTCGCCGCACAGACCCGCGTCCATGAAGTTGATGGGCTTGTCGCACTCGACCAGGAAGCAGTCGGTGTAGCCATCGGCGCCCGCGTCGCTGTCCGCCGCGTCCACGCCGCCCTGATCCTTCGGGGAGAAGGAGTAGCCGGTCGGAAGCTCGAAGAACACCTTCACGACGTCATCCTGGAAACCGGTGAACTCGTAGTGGCCATTCGCGTCCGTCGTGGTCGTGCGGAGCAGGATACCCTCGCACGTGTACAGCTTGACATTGACGCCCGCGACGCCGGCTTCGCCGCCGTCCTGAACGCCGTTGCAGTTCGCATCGAGGAACACAAAGTCGCCGACGTACGTCTCGCAAGCCGTGAGGCTGGCGTTCGGTCCGGCGATCGTCGTCGTGTCGTTGGCCGGCTGATTGTTGTTGCTACAGCCAGCCGCCAACACGGCGGCGGTACAAAGCATGAGAAGACGATAGTGCCAACGCATAGTCTTGGATCACTCCTTGAAACACATAATTGCTGCTTGGGGGGCGTATCGACGTATCGTCGGGGGGGCCCCGTGGGCGGGAACGTATTGTTGATTGAGCAGCGTCTATTCTAGCACAACCGGTGTGGATAACTCGATGAATTTCTTGTGAAAAATGGCGTCCTCATGCCCTGATCTCCTGCCGTGGCTGGAAGTTACGCGTCGTTTCCGATCGTTCCCCGGGGAACAGTGTTGTACCGGCATGGGCTTATCGAAACCGGGCCTTCACATTGCCCAGCGTCCGTTCGTGGGCCGGAACCGGCGCCCCGGTAAGGGGTTGCCACGCCGAGCCGTCCCAGCGGGCCACATGGTTGACCTCCAGCGCGCCGGCCGACAGGAATTCACCGCCCGCGTAGATGCTCCCTTCCCACCCCGCAAGCGCGTGCGCCGGCGCCGACACCCCGGGTCCGAGCGGGAGCCAGGCGGTGCCGTCGAACACGGCGACGTTTGCAACCGCAACACTCCGCATCGTATTGAAATTCCCGCCGGCGTAGACGGCACCCCCCGCGATGGCCAGCGCGCGAATCCGTCCGCCCTGCGAAACGGTCGGCGTGGTACTGCCGCTGCCGGGCCCCACCGGCACGGTGCCATCCGCCAGCCGGATGATTTCGTAGGGGCTGCCGGTCAGCGTCACCTGGCCGAGGCGCGTGAACGCGCCGGCCACCCACAGGTCGGTCGCGTCCGTGACCAGCGCATCGACCGACGCGCAGCCGGCGCACTCGTCGTCGGCGTTTGCGCTGCCCGCGTAGTCGGACAGCACAAGCGGCGTCGCGCGCGCCAGCGTGGCCTCCGGGGGGCGCGTGGTTCCGGGGAAGCGCAATACGCCACCCACGAAGATCGTCCCGTTCAGAATGGTGATCGCGCGGAGGTCGTGTTGAATTCCCGGCGGCGCGCCACCGAGCATCACCCAGTCGGTCCCCGTCCAGCGGGCCAGGCCGTTGGCCGCCGCGCCCGCGCCGGTCTGCACGAACAGCCCTGCCACGAGCAGGCCCGTCGGCTGGCTGGCCAGCGCCTTCACCACCGACCCCACTCCGGAAACGCCACCGCCCACGTCGCTCCAGCCGGAGCCATCCCATAGCGCGAGGTTCGAAACCTCGACACCGCCGGCGTGCGCGAAGCTGCCCCCGGCGTAGAGATCGCCGTCGTCGTCGATGAAGAGCGCGAACACCGGACCATCGATCCCCGCACCGAGCGGGGACCAGCTGGTCCCGTCCCAGCGCGCGATGTTGGCCGCGGGAATACCCGATGCGCTGGAAAATTCCCCGGCAACGTAGAGCGCATCCGGCGCTGC
>DASUGO010000011.1:0-4472 GCA_036273975.1 Candidatus Krumholzibacteriia bacterium | reverse complement strand
CGGCGACGCGGGCGCGTCGTGGGCACTGCTCGCGCCCCCCACCACGTACTCTCTCTGCGATGTGGAACCATTCGGCCTGAACGGCGCGTACTTGGCCGGCCCTGGCTTTACCATTCTCAAGTATGACCAGTCGCCGGTGCCCACGCTGATCTCGCGCTTCGATGCGGCACCCGGCGCATTCGGTGTGGATTTCTCCTGGGATATCGCCGATGCGGCGGGTCTGGATCGCTTCCGGATCAACCGGCGTGAACTCACGGGCGGCGGGCGTTCGCGGACGTTCGATGTTGGCGCCAATGATCGCACGTTCCGGGACGAAGACGTGGTCCCCGGAACACCCTACGAATACCAGCTCTTCACCGTGGACCGCTCCGGCGATGAGTTTGCATCCGCGCCCGTTATTATTCACGTTCCCTCGGCGGCACTCACGCTGCTCCCCAACGTCCCCAACCCCTTCAATCCGGCCACAACCCTGCGCTTCGTGGTTCCCGCGCGTGATCACGTTTCGCTGACCATCTACGACGTGGCCGGCCGCTACGTAACGACGCTGGTGGACGCGGTGCGCGCGGCGGGAATGAATGAAGCCGAGTGGACTGGGAAGGACGACAACGGCAATTCCGTCGCGAGCGGCGTCTACGTGAGCCGGCTGCGCGTGGGCACCAGAAGCGTCTCCCGCACGCTGGTCCTGCTCAAATAGGCAACGCGATCGCCCGGACATCCCCTCATCGCAGGCCGCCGAACAGGTCGTACCGGCGGACTTCGATGTGCTCGAGCAATTCCTGATCGAGGTCGGGAGGCGGGAGGGGCAGGCCGGAATCGCGGAACCGCGCCATCACGGCGGATCGCCCGCCTTTGACCACGATCAATGCGTCCCGTTGAACGAAGGTGATATCGGCGGACACGTCAATGTCGCAGCGGACCTCAAAGCGCCCCAGGGATGTGCCGTCCGTCCGGAACACTTCCCAGGTCCCAGCCAGCCCGTCTTCGGGAAGTGATGCTGCGGCAGTCGGCTGAACCATGAAGCGTTCATCATCCACCCAGTTCGTCGCAATGATGCGAGAAACGATGCTGGCACTTGCCGCCAGACCGACTTTCTCCTTTAGCTGCGCAAGGTGCTCATCGTCGTCGTCATGAACTGGCAGGGCGATGGGCCTGAGCGGTGCCCGGCCCGTCGCGGGGCCGATAAACACGCGATACGCGCCATCCGGATCCGCGTAGAGGAGCATTCCACCTGGGCTCACGTCCCATGACGTCAGCACAAACCGCTGGTTCTTCGGCGGTAGCGCGACAGTTGAATGATTCGCCCCCGTGGACACCAGGTCAGCGGCCTCACCGCCCAAGGGGTGGTCAAACCGCGACAACCGGGCGACGACGCCCATATCCCTGGCGCTTGCGTCCGGACCGGTTGGATACCGCGTCGCGATCGCCGCGACGAGCAGCTGGTCGTCGGCGTCGATGCGGGCACGCAGGTATCTTGCCATCAAGAAGCCGGACGACAGCACCGAGACATCCGGAGCATCACATGGGTTACCATCCGCCGAAAAACAAACCGGTCGCTCGTGAAAGTCCTGCAGCACCAGACATCGTCCATCCGGGTAAATCGCAAGGACAACCGGATGCATCATTTCCCCGGGTCCCTCACCTCTACGTCCCAGCGGGACCATGACTCGCCCTTCCGCGGAGATTCGGTGCACGACACAGTTCTGCGAGTCCAGGAGGTAAACACCCCCTTGCGACCCAACCGCCACGTCCTCGATGGCACCGAAGACAGTGGCAAGCGTGTCGTCCGAGACAGACCATCGAAGTGCCGGTTCATACGCCGCGACGCCTACGCGTTTGTAGGTTGCGGCGCCGGCATCGCCAACCATTTGGAGCGCAGCCGCAGCCAGAACCATGATCAATCGAAAGTACAATGCCACGTTCACGACTCAGTGAAATTGCAGTATTGGTCAAACCCGGGATTGTCGAATGCCCGCGCTCCCGCCCTCCGAGGTCCAACTATTTGAGGAGTACGATCTTGCGCACGCGCACGTCGCCGCGTGACTCCAGCCGCACGAAGTACACGCCGGAGCTCACCGGAGCCCCGTGTGCGTCCCGGCCATCCCACCTCACGACATGTTCGCCCGCGTCGCGATCGCCGCGCTCCAGCTGGGCCACGAGCCGGCCGCGGGCGTCGTAAACACTCAGCGCGACGTTGGACTCCCGGGACAACGCGTAGCGGATGGCCGTCGCGGGATTAAACGGGTTCGGCGCCGGGGCGTACAACTCGAGCGCCGGCATCGGGGCCGGAGATGCACCCGTCACCGGATCCGTATAGGGAACGACGGTCGCCGTGAAGTTGAGGTACACGTACCAGCCCGGGATGCCTCCAGGTCCGGTGTCCTTATCACCGGTCGCGGGCGACGGCTGCGAGCAGGACCCGGTGCCACCGCGCAGCAACGAGGACAGCGCCGCGCCCCCGACCACACCCATCGACGGCGGCGGGATGGTGTTGTCGGCAACCGTCTCGCTCAGAAACCCGCACAACAGCCCATTCACGAGGTCCACGGCCGGGTCGCCGGAATAGGTCGCGGCGATATACGCGTCGCTCAGCGACAACGGAAACGGCAGATCCAGCGTGATGTTCCCCAGTGCCGCAACGAAACATGGCGAGCCCGGCGTGACCAGCGCTGGCGTGTAGGCCGCGTTCGTGGTGCCGGCAATGGCCGTGAGACATACCGCGGGCGTGTTGTCATACGCGTACAGCGGCAATGGCGAATACGGCGCGCATGCGGTCGTCCCGAGCGGCGCGCTGCACGTGACCGCCCCGAACGCGAGCGTGCCGCCGCTTCCGGCCTGGTCGAGCGGATCGAACACGATGACCAGATTCAGGTCCAGATTGCCATCGCTGTCCGTGTCGGTCTGAATGGAGTTCTGGAGGGACGGGTTCATCCCCAGCACGCCGAACGCGTTGAAGTTGGTGATGTCCGTGCACCCCAGAGTAGAAATGACCGCGAACAGGTGCGGATCACGCCAGTCGAGATCGGTCAGCCGGAATGCAGTCTTTGCCGCGTGCGCCGCGGAAGCAGGCAGAGCCACCAAAACGGCCAGCGCGACACCTGCCAGACGGATTAACAACGCGTCGGTCTTCATGACAACGAGTATAGCAGAAACCATGAAACCGGCTGGCGGGGAGGCTCGCCAGCAACGGGGCGTACCGTGGTGCCGCTTCGACGTAAATGGCAGGCCCCCAGGCCAAAGGGTGGTTCCTCGATGTGCCCACGGTACGGAGCAGGGCGAACGCGGGCCTTCCAGGGCGCGCGTACTTGGATCTGGAGATCTGGTTTCCCGGCACTGGACAGCCACCGATGCACGCGCGCTTGGAGGATGTGCCCAACGATGCTGAACTACCCGTCGATCCGACTGATCCACCCGACTGGGCGCTCAGACAATAGGCAGCGTCGTGCTCGAGATCCCCGGCTACCCGCGCTGCACCGCAGGCCCCAAGTGGGTGGTCCTCGCAAGCACCTGACCTGCCGTCAAGGAATGGCGTCGGTGCGCGCCTTTGAACCGCGGACCTGCGCACCACGAATGTTAACCTGGGGTTACGGCTCGTGTATTGTAATCACATGGGAGTCCAGTTAGACTCGTAGAGTCCAGTCATTGCTTTGCACAAGTCGCCCCGCGGAGCCTCTCGTCCGAGGCCAACCCAGAAAGGGAACCCCGTTGTGAAAGTAACCATGAGCTTGTTGCTACTAGCGGCACTGATCGCATGCACCCCTTACCAGAACTTCACCCGGGCGCCGGGCGTCGAAGTCTACCCCGCGACTGATAACGTCTCCCCGATACGACTCCTCGATGTGGAGCCCGAGCGGGGGTTCGTGACCATCGGCTACGCGGAGTGCTTGGCCAAGAAGGCTGACGATGCATTGCCTCATTTGATACAACAGGCGCGTTGGCACGGCGGACAGGCGCTGCTAAACCTTCAGAATCACAAGGACGATAACGGCAAGACGGTATTCCGAGCGGATGTGATCCGCTTCACGGAACCGCCGTTCAATTCCTGATCGGTTTGCTGCGTGGTGCAGAACGCATCTGGAGGGCCGGGACAGATCGCCGGCTGTCCGCTCCCCCAGAACGCATCGCTCTGGCGCTTTACGGTGTCGGTCGCATCGGACCGGTGTTCCGGCATGCGGACATCACGACAACGGCCCGTTACCTGCGCGCGGCTGACCTGTCCGAAGCGGGCGAACGGCTCGCCGCATTCGGGGAAAGTCGCCCCGCACTCGCCCCGCGCGTTGACGCGGAACTTGCCAAACATTCGTAACCTATTGTGAGCAATGGAGTTGGTGCGCGGCTTTGAACCGCGGACCTGCGCATTACGAATGGTTCGTAAGCACTATGTGTGACAACAAGTTACGCGTAACTTGTTTAGAATTGGACGTTGTTGGAAACCGCTGAACACCGCTGTCTCGTGCTGAGTGCCAGATGAAGTG
>DASUGO010000010.1:0-44005 GCA_036273975.1 Candidatus Krumholzibacteriia bacterium | reverse complement strand
CCAAACCACACCGGTGTTCCGTTGGGCACGAACCGAACCGTAAGCTCGGCTCCGGGTCCACACCTCACGATTCCGTTGTTCGCGGCAATCCTGGGAACCGTGATGGGCGCCAAACCACAGTTTCGGAAAACCACCGTTACCCGCATGGGTTCGGCAGGGCCGACCTCCGGGGTCCGCAGGCGCCACGGGCAATCCCGCAAGAACCGGCGCGCCGCATCCGCGTCCCCGACCGGCGAGCAGCGCTGCGATGTGCTGACCGGGAGATAACCGGTTTCGTCCCGTTCCAGAAACCAGAGCATCGGGTGCCCGGCGCCGTGGCGAAATTCGACCCGCGGGCAAGCGATCGTGGTCAGGTTCTGCCATGTCACTCGGAGGGAGTCACCGGGCGCAACGGCTCCCCAGAGGACGGAATCAACGACGATCGTTGCCGATGACTTGTCGAAGCCGAATTCACGGGCCGAGCGGATGTTGGTCATCGTCCCCACGACGATCACGTCGGAGGCCGCAACTTTGTCCTGAAGGGGAAATACGGCCTCCATCGCACGAGCCGAAACCGGGAAGGAGGCCACAATGATCCAGAGTAGAAGCCGACGACACATAAGTCACCTCGAGTCGACGGGCTTCGCGGAAGCAGGTGGGTTCTCCTTCACAAGCTAGTTATCGGACCGCGCAAAGTCAACGATCGGGAAATACGTTGTCGGATTTTGCCAGCTTCGCCTACTCTGGGCGCGTGACGCCCCCCGACCAGTTGGAACTCGGTTTGCACGCGCTGCCCGACGCGGCGCCACCGCGCGTGGTGGCCAGCCGGGTGATGCAGAAGCACCGCCAGAAGAACGACGTGCTGCGGCGTGTCGAATATGTGCGGCGTTACTTCCCCGAACTCGATGGTGAGACCATCTCGGTGGGCCTGACACGCGCCGCGAGCGGGATGGCGATCCCGGGCGGGACGCGCATCTGGCTCAACCCGGCGCGACTTTCCTACCACACCATCGCGCACGAGCTGGTGCACCTGTTGCAGTGCCGGGATCTGGGAATTCCTTCCGGGGAAAAGGCGTGCGACGTGTTCTCGCTGGCGCGCCACTGGACCCTCAACGACGAACGCCCGAGCTACATCAAAGTGCCGCTTGCCCTGCTGGACGACCGCGGCCGCCTGTCCGACGCGCAGGCGCGCGTCGTGTTCGAAGTGGCCCGCGAAGCCGTCGTCCGGCGCTCGCAGGGGATGCACCGCTATCTCTCGTTCTTCGAAGCCGAACTCGCGCGGCGGGCGGAACCCGTCCGGATTGCCCCCGGCGGCATCACCGCATCGGTGCTGGGCGTCTTCTCGCGCCGCTGACCGCGCGTTAGTGCAACCCCGCCTCGACCTGCGCACCCACGCGCTGGCAGCGCTTGACGACGGTTTCGAGCAGCTTCTTTCCCTCCGCGCGCGTCGCATTGGCGTAGGCGGTGTCGGTGATCCCGGGCAGGTTGATGAGCACGTTGAGCCACGCGCCCTCCACCGCGGTGCGGAGCGCGGACGACGCCACGCCGGCGTCGCTGATGGAGTTGGTGTTGCCGGTTTCGGCCACGCGCTCCACCAGCGGAACCGCGCACTCACACGCGCGCATCACCGACAGCGGCACGTCGATGGCGCGGTGCGTGGCGATCTGGATGGCCGCGTCACGACGCGCCTCCTCGTCGGGACTCGATTTCGGCAGCCGGTTGGCGCCCATCACCGCGTCGAACGCGCGCGCGTCGTCGTCCACCGCGCGCAAGAATGTATCCTTGAGCGCCTGCGCCTGCGCGGCCAGTGTGCTCATCTCCTCCCAGACGTCCTGGTAGTCCTTCTTCCCGAAGGTGAGATTGGCGACCATCGACGTCAGCGCGGACGCGAGTGCGCCGCACAGCGCGGCCACGCTGCCGCCGCCGGGAACCGGCGCCTCGGTGGACGTGAGGTCGGCGAAGCCGCGGACGGTGGCCGACACCAGCGGCGAGGGCGCCGCGACGCGGTACTCGATGATCTTTTGCTGTGGGTCAAAGCCGCCCAGCTCGCGCAATCCGAGCGACTGGATGGCGGTCTCGATGAGTTCGCTCTCCGGCACGCCGCACGATGAACCCTGCTTCGCGAGGTAATGCAGCCCGGCGCGGCGCAATGCCTCCAGCGGAATGAGGCCCACGAGTTCGCTCCCGGTCGCGCGCAGCCCGCGCGACTCCGCCTGGCGCGCCACCTCGTCGAACGCGAGGTGCGGCGGCGTGACGTCGAAGTCGGTCAGGTTGATGGAGATCTGCGCACGCTGGTACTCGTCGATATACCAGCCCACCGCCTTGCACTCCCTGAGCGTCCCCGGCTCGAAGACAAAATCGCCACTCATGTCGCGTACGAAGCGGCCGTGCTCATCGCGTTTCTTGCGCCCCGACTCGCGGATGGAAAACGCAATGTCGTTGGCCTTCCTCTTGTCGCGCGTGTTCAGATTGACGTTGTACGCAATCAAAAACTTGCGCGCACCGATTACGGTTGCACCCGAGCGCGCGTTGAAGGTTGCCATGCCGAAGTCGGGCTTCCAGTCGGGATCCTTGAGTTTGTCCGCGAGCCCCTCGTACTCGCCGGTCCGGATGGTGGCGAGGTTGCGACGCTCTTCGCTGGCCGCGGCGAATTCATACAGATAGACGGGGATGCCGAGTTCCTTGCCCACGCGCGCGCCCAGCGTTCGCGCCAGTTGCACGCACTCTGCCATCGTCGTCGTCCCCAGCGGGACGAACGGACACACGTCGGTGGCGCCCATGCGCGGGTGCGCGCCGCGGTGCGCGGCCATGTCGATCAACTCCGCGGCCTTCGCGATACCGCGGAAGGCGGCGTCCGCGGCACGCTCGAGCGGCGCGACAAACGTGACCACGGTGCGGTTGGTGTCGCGGCCGGGGTCGACGTCCAGCACGTGGACACCTTCACCGGCGGCGATCGCCGCGACGATGGCGTCGATGACGCCGCGGTCGCGGCCTTCGCTGAAATTGGGAACACATTCGACGAGTTTCATTGCCGTCTCCTCCACCCGGATAATGACCGCATCATACTAGCGGAACTTGCAGCGCGCGAACAGATCCGGCTTCACACCAACGACGATGCTCCCGCGCCGTCACCACAGCCGTCACCATAGCCGCCACCACGGGACCCGCCGCGGTTCGAACGAAACCACCTGTCCCGCCACCGAGTCCACCACCACGCGCACCCAGCCGATGTCGGGCGATCCCATCGTGCACAGGCGCGTAAAGCTCTCCATCGGGGCCTCGCGATCGAAACGGCGCAAGGGATGATCGACCCGGTAGATGTGCGAGTCGCCATGAACCAGCAGGACCGGTCCGTCGAAGTCCGCCGCATGCCGGCGCAATCGGCTGACGAAGCCGCCGAAGCCGGGCCGTGCCCTGCCGGTGCGAAAACCGGGATCGCCGTGCATCGCGAGCACAACGCCGCTGGCACCGTCCGCCGCGGCAACCTCGAAGGCTTCGTCCATCCACGCGATCGCGGCCGCGGTGCGCCTCACAACCGCCGAGTCGTCCGCCGCGGTCCGCCCCCGAAACGGCTCGGTCGCGTTGTCGGATCCGACCATGTCGACGGTGGCAAATACGAAACCGCCCCGCGTCCAGCGCACGTTCTCGACGAACTCCGAGAAACCCGGCTCGGCGGCCTGCGCCACGACCCGCATCGGAAGCGCACCCAGCGTCGTGCCGGGCTGTGCGAAGAACGTCCGGCGCAGCTCGGCCAGGCGCTCCAGCGGCGCGTATCCGCCGTGCAGACGGCCATGGCAATCGGCCCACTCGTTGTCGCCGGGCGTGTAGACGACGGGGTGTTGAACCGCGTTCATCGTCGCACGCAGCTCCTGATAGTGCCTGTCCGAACACGGGTACGAGAAGATGTCGCCGACGTGCACGAGCCAGGCGATGTCGGACCGGTTGACGTCAGCGAGCACGCGGCGGAACCGCGCGACCTCCCACGACCGGTAGGGGCCGTCCCCAAACACGCCAAACGCAAAACAACCCGGCGCGAGCGGCGTGGGCTCGCCCGGTGCGGTGCAGGCGAGTGACAGCAGCAGGAGCAGCGCGAGAACGCGAACCACGCGGAATGAAGCCCGCCGCGCCGCGCGCGCGGCAACACGAAATAATGGGGAGGGTGCGTGCATGCTGGAATCGTTCGCCATCATACACGAGCGGATCGGCCGTCCCCACGGCAATTCGCCGTGGTTATCGCACGAGCAGCATCTTGCGCGCTTCGGTCTGGGCGGCGCCTTCCAGACGGTAGAAGTACACGCCGCTGGCAACGCGCTGACCGCTCGCGTCGAGACCGTCCCAGGCGAGCGTGTGCCTCCCGGGCGGGCGTTCCCCGTCGTCGAGGCGCGCCACCACAGCCCCGGACACATCGTAGATCGCAACCACCACCGCGCCGCGTTCGGCGAGGGTGTAGGCAATTGTCGTCGCGGGATTGAACGGATTGGGAACATTCTGCTCGAGCGCGGTCACCGGTCGTGGCACCGCGACCGCAATCGCCGGAGACTCGACTTCATCGCCAAACTGACTCGTCACCGCGAGGTCGTACACATTGGTTTTTCCGGCGAGCGGCTCCCGATCGACAAACATGAAGTCACCCTCCGTCACCGCACCAAACGTGACGATCTGCGCGGTCTGTGACGTCCCGATTCGGCGCCGCAGCCGGTACACCGCCTGTTCTTCGGTGCCCGTTATCGACCACCGCACTGCGACGCCGCCGTCCTCAAGCGTCGCCGCGAAATCGTGAATCGTGACATCGGGCGGGCGCCAGGGTTCGAGGCGCGCGAAGTAGACGTCCTCACCCGTGGTCGCCAGCGTGCCACCACCGAAGTCGATCGTCCGCCCGAAGGTGCCCATGATCACGACCACACCCGCGGCGTCGATCCCGATGCCGCCAGGAAACGACGCACCCGGCTGGCCGAACCCGGTCGCGCATAATGCCTCGCCAGCCGGCCCGTACCCGAGCAACAGCGTGGAGCCGCGCGGTACCGGCAGCGCGGAAACCGTAATGGGCCCGCGGTAATTGCCCACGAGGTAGGCGTCGCCCGCGCCGTTGGCAATTACGCCCGTCAGAACGGAACTCGAATCGTCCAGCGCGTAACTCCAGCGGTGGCTGCCGAGCGAGTCATACGACGCGGCAAACCCGTTGTGGGTGCCCGCGGGCACGGTGACGGTGCCGCCACCGAAATCCACCGGACCGTCCATCCACCCACACAGGATGGCGCCACCGGAGGGGTCCAGCACAACATCGATCATCAGCTCGGATCCAACGCCGCCGACCTGACGGCTCCAGAGGTGTGCGCCCGCCGCGTCGTACACCGCAACGAACGCGTCGTCACGACCGCGGGACGTCAGTACTCCGCCGCCAAAATCCGTGCTCCCCTCCAGACGGCCGCCAATTGCGACTCGCCCGTCGGGCGCAATCGCGAGCGCGTTTGCCTCCTGCGCCCCCGCCGCGCCGTAGCCGTGGCTCCAGACGTGGTCGCCGCTCGAGGTCAGCCGCGCGATAAAGGCGTCGGTCGCCCCGTTGCTCCGAATCAGTCCGCCGCCAAAATCGATGGTCGCGGTGAGAATTCCGGCCAGCACAATGTCCCCGTTGCGGTCGATTGCAACGCCGTAGGCAAACTGGAGCGAGGCGTTGCCGAAGCGGCGGGCCCACACCAGCGTCCCGTCCGCGGTGAGTTTCAACACGAACACATCGACCCCCGACGCGGTGAGCGGCGGGCCACCGGTGCTGAGCGTGCCGCCAAATCCGCCGGCGAGCACGACGCCGTCGTCGGGCGTTGCGGCAATCGCGAGCGGGTAGTACGCAAAGGATGTCGAGGTGAAACCGCGCGCCCATATGGGTTCGCCGGTGGGATCGAGCCGCAGGACGACGATCCCCGGTCCCACGGACTCACCCCCGAGTTCCAGCACGCTGTCGGAGATCACCGCCACAAAGGTGTCTCCGGTGGGAGTTGCGTCGAGACATTGCACCAGCATGTTGCCATTCCCGGCCAGGGAACGGCTCTCCAGGTGGCGAAGCCGGGCGCTCGCGGATGGAACGACGGAGGACAAAAGCAGGATTGCGAACAGCAACGATCGCATGCGAATCATTATAGACCTGCGCTGGGCCGGCGTATACCCGACAGGAGGGTGGCGGGCGCAGGCCGTCGCGCGCTATACTGGTGCCGTTGGCGCCCGCTTTACGGCCGGCGCCCGCGCTCGGCCGCCCGGTCTCTTATCCGCAACGAGGTAATCCATGAAAGTCATCGCCGATCTGACCGTCCTGCCGATGGGCGTGGGTGTGTCATTGTCGAAATACATTGTCGAGTGCGAAAAGGTTATCCAGGAAGCGGGACTCGAGCACCGGCTGCACGCATATGGAACCAACATCGAGGGCGACTGGGACGACGTGTTCGCCGCCATCAAGCGCTGCCACACGGTTCTGCACGACATGGGAGTGCCGCGGGTGTCGTGCGTGATCAAGGCGGGAACCCGCACCGACCGTGCGCAGACGATGGACGACAAGGTCCGCAGCGTCGAAGAAAAGCTGTAACCGGGTACCGTTCCGTCTAGAACAGGCCCGTAATGTTGCCGTCGGTGTCGATGTCCATGCGCGCCGCAGCCGGAACTTTCGGCAGCCCCGGCATCCGCATCATGTCTCCACATACCACGACGATGAATCCCGCCCCCGCCGAGAGTGTGGCGTCGGTCACCGTGATCGTGAAATCCTTCGGCGCGCCGATGAGCTTCGGGTTGTCGGACAGAGACGATTGCGTCTTCGCGATGCACACCGGCAGCTTGCCATAACCCAGCTTCACAAACCGGTCCAGCTGCGTCGTCGCGTCCTTCTCGAAATACACGTTGGCCGCGCCGTAGATTTCGGTGGCGATGGTGCGCACCTTGTCCTGCGGCGAGGCGTCGAGTTCATAGAGGAACTTGCGTCGCGGCGACGGATTCGAGTCCGCCAGTTCGGTCGCGATGCGGGCCAGTTCGGTGGCGCCCTCGCCGCCCTGCATGAACGCGTCGTGGGGCGCGAAGGCCACCTCGTGCGCGTGACAGAACTTCTCCAGCGTGGCGATTTCCGCGGCGCTGTCGAACGGATACCGGTTCAGGGTTACCACGATGGGCACGCCGAACTTCTGCATGCTGCGGATGTGCGCGCCCAGGTTGGCCAGTCCGGATTCGAACGCGGCCGGATTCTCCTGCTCCAGCAACTCGGGCGGCTTTTCCGCCACGCCACCGTGCCGCTTGATCGCGCGCGTCGTCGCGACGATGACCACCGCATTGGGATACAGCCCCGACTGCCGGCACACGATGTCGAAGTACTTCTCGCCGCCGAGATCGGCGCCGAATCCGCACTCCGTCACCACGTAGTCGGCGAGCTTGAGCGCGGTGCGCGCGGCGATCACGCTGCTGGTGCCGTGCGCGATGTTCGCGAACGGCCCGGCGTGAATCAGCGCCGGCGTATGTTCGATGGTCTGCACCAGATTCGGCTGGATGGCATCCTTCAACACCACGGCCATCGCGCGGTCGGCGCCGATGTCGCGAGCGGTCACGACGCCGCCGTCGAGATTGTAGGCGACCACAATGTCGCCGAGGCGCTGCTTGAGGTCGTCGCGGCTGGTCGCCAGCGCGAGGATGGCCATCACTTCCGACGCCGCCGTGATCACGAAACCCGTTTCGCGCGGCACGCCGTGCGTGCGGCCGCCCAGTCCCACCACGATGTGCCGCAGCGCGCGGTCGTTCATGTCGAGCGCGCGCGGCCACAGCACGCGGGTCACGTCGATGCGCAACTCGTTGCCCTGATAGATGTGGTTGTCGAGCATCGCGGCGAGCAGATTGTGCGCGGCGGTGAGTGCGTGGATGTCGCCATTGAAGTGCAGGTTGATGTCCTCCATCGGAATCACCTGCGCGTATCCGCCACCGGTGGCGCCGCCCTTCATCCCGAACACGGGGCCGAGCGACGGCTCCCGCAGCGCGATCATCCCCTTCTTGCCGAGCTTGCCGATGGCCTGCCCGAGCCCCACCGACGTGAGCGTCTTGCCCTCGCCGCGGCTGGTGGGCGTCATCGCGGTCACCAAGATCAGCTTGCCGTCGGGGCGGTCCTTCCAGCGCTCGAGCGCCTCGAGGCGGATCTTCCCCTGGAACTTGCCGTAGAAATCGAAATCATCCTCGGCCAGGCCGAGCAGCGCCATGTACTGGCGCATGTGGACGAGGGGCACGTCGCGTGAGATCTCAAAACTGGTTTTCATAGTGGTTGTTGTCATGAGGTTGGGGTGCGGCCAATGGTGATGGTTGTCGCTGCAAAGATAACAAAGCGCGATATGCGGGGCAATGAACACCACGCAATCGGGTTCGCCCGGTGGACGAACCCTATCTGCACATGCCGATATGAAAATGGCGCTGTCAGGTCAGGAAGGTTGCGAAGCGGCGCCCGGCCTCGTCGGCGAGGTGGCGTCCGATCGTCAGCGATGCGGTCGCCGCCGGCGACGGCGCGTTGCGGACGTGCAACACCCGCCCGGAACCGCCAAAACTGAAGTCGTCGAGGAAACTGCCGTGACGGTCGACCGCCTGCGCGCGCACGCCCGACGGTCCGAAGGTCAGGTCGCCGTCGGACAGTTCCGGCACGTAGCGCCGGAGCGCCGCGGCGAACGCGCGCCTCGACACATCGCGCCAGGCCTCCCCCACGCTCGTGGCGACGTTCGACAACGCCATCCGCCACGCGCCCGGGAACGCGGCGAGCTCCAGCAGGTCGCGCGCCGACACATCCCGCCGGCGGTACCCTTCGCGCGCCAGCGCAAGCACCGCATTGGGACCCGCGAGCACCGCGTCGTGAATCGTGCGGGTGAAATGGACGCCGAGAAATGGATTCGTGGGATCGGGCACCGGGTAGATCAACGCGCGCACCCACCCGGCCGCCCGCGCCGACAGCGTGTAATAGTCGCCGCGCACCGGGACGACGTGCACGCCGTCGCGATGGCCGGTCATCGCCGCGAGGCGGTCGGAGTGGAGGCCGGCGCACGTGATTACGCAATCGCCCGTCACGTCTCCGGCATCGGTGTCGACGACGATGGCGTCCGGCAGTTCGTGGATGCCGGTCACGCGCCGGCCCGTCGTCACCGTGCCCCCGGCGTCCTCGATGTCGCGCACGAGCGCACGCGCCACGTCGCGGAAATCGATCACGCCGGTTGCGGGCGAGTACAACGCGCGCACGCCGCACACCGCGGGTTCGATTTCGCGCATGCGTTCCGGCGCAATCTCCTCGAGTTGAATCCCGTTCGCGGCTGCACGCCGCGCGAGTGCGTCCAGCGCGGGCAATTCGCGCTGGGCCACCGCGACGACCAGTTTTCCGCAGGTGCGAAACGGTACGCCGTGCGAACGCGCAAACGCTTCCATTTCGCGTTTGCCGTCGACACATAGCTGCGCCTTGAGGGATCCGGGGCGGTAATAGAGGCCCGCATGCAGCACGCCGGAGTTGTGTCCGCTCTGGTGCGAGGCGACCTCGGCTTCCTTCTCGAGAATCGTCACGCGCACGCCGGGGCGTCGGCGCTGCAACTGCCACGCGGTGGCAAGCCCGACGATGCCCGCGCCGACGATGACGATGTGGGTGTCGCGTAAAAATCGTGTGTGGGAGCCGTTCGATGACGCAGGCACGTGATTCCCTTTCGCGGCCGACCGCCCGATTATACACCTTCCCACCCCACACATCCGTTTGCCACAACCAACTCGGGGTGGTAAAATCCCGACCAACGTTACCAGCCGCGCGGGTCTTCCGCACCGCGCTCAGCCCACTCTCCGCCGCACACGCCGTGCAGCAAAGGAGCCCCGATGGTCCGCAAAACAGTTTCCACATCCGTTCTCGGCCTGGTGCTCATCGCCGGAATCGCGTTGAGCGTTCGCAATGTCGATTCGAGCGACCACAAGTCCGTGGTCGATACCAACCTCGGTCTGTCCCCGATGGGCCGGATCGCGCGCGGCGACGAGCCCATGCCGACGGCCGACCCGGCCTCCGGCCTGCCGCTGCCCAACGCGCCCATCCAGTCGATCCTGAGCGCCGGGACGGGCGACAAACTGACGCACAGCCCGGTGGCACCCGACTTTCAGTCCGAGACCACCATCGCGAAGAACGGCGACTGGATTGTCGTCGGCTATAATGACTATCGCGGATTCCTGCTGCCCACCACCAGCGTGTCCGGCTACGCCTACTCGCACGACGACGGCGCGACGTGGACCGACGGCGGCCAGTTGCCGACGCTGGGCGGCGACGCCGTGTTCGGCGACCCCGACGTCAAGACCTGGTCGGACGGAAACGGCACGCGCTATTTCGTATTCTCGTCGATTTATCAGCTCACCAACGGCAACGCATCGTTGTGCGTCCACGTCTCCACCGACGGCGGCGTCTCGTGGACGGGGCCGCGCATCGTGACGCCGGCCACGTCGTCGACCAACTTCGCCGACAAGGAATTCATCGACATCGACCCGGAAACGGGCCGCGTGTTCGTCAGCTGGACCAACTTCCCGAACGCCGGCTCGACGACGATGCGCACCGCCTATTCGGACGATTTCGGGGTGACGTGGAGCGCGGCGACGATCTTCGCGTCGTCAGGGCAGGGCTCGGTTCCCCGCGCGGCGGGCAATTCGGACAACGTGTATATCGTGTGGACGACGGGCTCGAGCATGGTGTTCGTCCGTTCGCTTAACAACGGCGTGAGCTGGAGTTCGCCGGCGTCGGTTGCGACCGGGCTGTCATCGCCGATGAACCCGTACGGTTCCGATCGCATCGGCAACCATCCCTCGCTGGACGTGGACCCCGTATCGGGCAACGTCTATCTGGTGTTCGCGTCGCGCAACCTGTCGCCGGATTTTGGCGACGTGTACTTCATGCGCTCGACCGACGGCGGCGTGTCATTCAGCCCCAAGGTGGCGATCAACTCGAGCCCGGGCAGCGACCGCGTCCAGTTCTTCCCGTCGGTATGCGCCGACGAAGCCGACGGTTCGGTCGGCGTGATCTGGTATGACCAGCGCGTCGGGACCGGCACCTCGGATCTGACCGAGCTGGTGCACACGCACTCGCCCGACGGCGGCGTCAACTGGACCTGCCCGGCCGCGCTCAGCGACCAGCCGTTCCACGCCGAATCGGGCAACACCACCAGCCAGCCCAACATCGGCGACTACATCCAGGGCGTCTCAGTGAATGGCTCGCTCTACACCTGCTTCGGGAAGACCGATGCCCCGTCGTGGACGACCTATTCGCCGGATGCGTACGTGGACGTCAGCGTGGGCACGGACCCGGGGCCGGCGCCGCTGGCGCTCGACGGCTTCTCGATCAACGACACCGGCTGCACGAGCAACAACGGCTACATCGAGCCGGGCGAGACCATCGACATCACCTTCACGCTGCGCAACATCGGCGGGTGTGGGGGCGTTGGCAACGTGGTCGCAACGCTGAGCACCACGACGCCCGGCATCACCATCAACACCGCCAACGCGACGTTCCCGAACCTGCCCGCGCTGGGCTCCACGTCGACCAACTCGCCGGCGTTCCAGTTCACGGTGGACCCGGGCTTTGTGTGTGGCTCGACCATCGACTTCGTGATCGAGTATGTCGCCGACCTGTTCGGCGCGGGAACGCTTCCGTTCGACGGGATCCGCGTCGGGCATCCCGTGGCCACGGTGTTGCTGTCGGAAAACTTCGACGCCCCGACCGCTCCCGCGCTGCCGGCCGGCTGGACCACGTCGACCGTCAGCGGCGCGGCGAACCCGTGGCAGACGTCCACCACCTTCGCGGCCTCGGGCGCCAATGCGGCGTTCTGCGCGGACCTCGGGTCGACCAGCCAGAACGAGTTGAAGAGCCCGACCCTGGTGATTCCCGCTGGGACGGATCTCGTAATCGTCGATCTCGACGAGACGCACAACATGGAGGTCAATACCGAGCGTCAGGCGTGGGACGGCGGCCTGATGCGCATCCTGCTCGGCGGCAAGAAATACATGAGCGGCGCGCTGGGCGTGATGGATCCGTTCTACCCGTGGCAGATGCTGCGTCAGGCGTCGGCCGATCAGGCGCTGCAGGACCTCGCGTGCTGGTCCGACGACACGACACCCAACTTCGCCCACTATAAGGTGGAAATGCCGGACCTCGACGGCCAGTCGATCAACCTGCTGTTCGCCGTGTCAACCGACCCGGTGGTCGGCACCGCGACCGGACAGTTCATCGACAACGTGGTCGTCACTGCGGTCGACTATGAGTGCGATTGCGGCGACCCAACCCCGGTGGGTGGCCCGGTGCCGCTGGCCTTCGATCGGGTGACGGTGGTGCCCAATCCGTTCAACCCGGAGACGGCCATTCGCTTTGCGCTGCCGGCGCGCACAACCGTCACCGCGAGCGTCTACTCGGTGGATGGCAAGCTGGTGCGCACGCTGGCGAAGGAGCGGGCATTCAACGCTGGCCCGGCCGAACTGCGCTGGAACGGTCTCGACGACCGCGGCGCGAGTGTCGCATCGGGGATCTACTTCGTGCGGGTGCGGACGCCGGAGGGTGAGCATATTGCCCGCGCGGTGCTGCTGAAGTAACCGCTCCCGGCGGGCAAGTGGACAAGGAAAAGGCCCCGTCACCTTGCGGTGACGGGGCCTTCGTTTCGGGCGTTTGGGAAGGCGTCAGCCTACCAGCGGCCGCCACCGCCACCACCGCTATTGCGGGGCTTGTCCTGCGCTTCGTTCACCTTCAGCGCGCGACCGTCCATCTCGTAGCCGTCGAGGGCCTTGAGAGCGGCAGCCATTCCGTTGTCGTCGATCTCCACGAAACCGAAGCCACGCGGGCGGCCGGTCTCACGGTCATTGATCAACGCGACGGACTGCACGTTGCCGTGCTTGCCAAACAGGTCGCGAATCTGGTCTTCGGTGGCACTGAAGGGCAGATTGCCCACATAAAGCTTTTTCATCTTCTTGGTCTCCAAATGCCGGCTTCCCGGCTCAAAAGAAGCGCTCAGAATCTCCGGCAAGTTCCGGGCATCCGTTGCGCTCCACAAGCGAGGCACGACAAGGACGTCGCACCGCAACCCACTTGCGCGTCCGATGGAATCTTGAAGTTGAGCGACTCTGCGAGAGGGAAGCTGAACGGTCTCGGTCCGGCGGGCGGTTTGGTAGGTCAAACGGAACAATACGCTCCCGGGTCCGGGATGTAAAGGACAATTAATTCCCGCCCTGTCGCCCCAGCACCAGCCCTCCAGCCCCCGGCAGGGCAGTCATAGCGCGCCATGGGTGATAATCCGCTGCCTCAAATCGAGGATCATCGACCGGATCTCGTCGTCCGGCGCGATCTCGACCGCGCGGTCCAGCACCCGCACCGCCGTGTCGCTCTGACGCGTCTTGAGGAGCGTCCTCACGGCTCCCAGTACGCAATGCATGAAGACGTGCTCGTCATGCGTACCAGATTCGAGAGCGCGTATGTAGCATACGTAGGCCTCGTGGTCGTGACCAAAGTACTCGTGATTTGCGCCCAGCTGGAAATAGTAGGATGCCCCCGCCCGCCCGCTCGCCAGCGCGGAATCGGGTAGCCTCGGTGGTGCGGTTGCGCGCTTGCGTGCGCCGAACGGCGCGTCATGTTGGCCGCACCGATATACCGTGATTCCCACGGCATCGCCACCGCGCGCCTCGAACGACTTGAGTTTCTGCATTCCCAGATCCAACTGCCGATAGAACTCCACCTGTCTTGCATAACGCGCCGGCTCGTGTTCGTAGCGGTCCCGGACCGCGCCGGTGGTCACCACATAGTCCGCATCCGGATAGAGCCCCATCGAATAGAACGGCCCAGACTGTTCAGAGCTGGTTTGTGACATTGGAAGCAGTTGTACCGCGTACAACGGCCGGGCCGCCGTTTTCTCCAGCACCGCCTCACGGAGTCCCGGGTCCAGTTGCATGATCGTCACCGGCGACAGGAACTCCGGGCCCTGATTTTCGACCAGGATGAATGACCCCGTTGGCAGATTCTGCTCGATCCACTCCGCCGCATCCGTTCGTGGATCCGCCTGGATCATTCGTGCCTGCTGTCGATAGCGAACCAGGTCAGTGCCGCAAAGCCAGACAAGCACGACGCATGCGAGCATGCGCGCCGCGCTCCGCCGATACGGGCTCGCGGCCAGCGCGGCGAGAGCGCCGGCGGCGAAGACACACACCGCCGGAAGAACTGGCAAGAGGTAGCGATCCGCCCGCATCGTCCACGACGAGACGATGATCGCGTAACCCGATAAGAACGCCAGCAGCACAATTGCCGCGCGGTCTCTGCGTACCAAAGCCCACACCACAATTCCAGCAGCGGCGAAGGTGGCGGTGGGCAGGCCCAGGATCCGCCCCGCAAGTGTTTGCAGATAGAAGCGCCAGGCTGGAGCATCCGAAAGCCCGAAGTGCCCCCCCATCATATGGGCCCGCTCCGTCGAAAACCCCTGCCAGAAATGCGCAAAGTCGATCAGTACGAACGGCGAAGTCAATGCGAACACCGCGGCCGAACCAGCC
This sequence comes from Candidatus Krumholzibacteriia bacterium, assembly GCA_036273975.1. Taxonomy (GTDB): domain Bacteria; phylum Krumholzibacteriota; class Krumholzibacteriia; order WVZY01; family JAKEHA01; genus JAKEHA01. The sequence continues at coordinate 29,500 of DASUGO010000010.1, read as the reverse complement.
AACGCCAGCCCCAGATCACGCCACGCCACACTTCTACTTCGATTCCACAAGAGGTGGGCAACCAATAGTGGGATCAAGAGAAAGAACCCGGTGTATTTGCTCGACGCAGCCAATCCGATCATCAACCCCGCCGCTACATAGTCGTGTCGCCGGCCGGTATGCGCGACACGGACACATCCCCACAGGGCCAGAGACACAAGACATGTGAGTGCCATGTCGACTTCGATCATCTGGGAGCGGGCAATGTGAAACGGGTTCACGGCGACGAGAAGAGCCGCGATCAGTCCGGCCACTGGCCCGGCCATCGCACGGCCCAGGAGAAACGTCCCTCCCAGTGACCCAAGTGCAAACATCACGTTCACACCACGCTCAGCCAGATAGATCACGGATGGATCGGTCAAATACAGGACCTGCCAATCCTGCATCGTTTGGATGCTGCCGGCGAGCCTGAGGAGGAGAAATACCAGCCCCTGTGCGATGAAGTGCACATACAGCACCAGACTCGGGTAGTTGAAGAAATGCGGATTGAGTGAAACGTCCAGATCGCGGTCCCAACCCCACATCTGGAAGGCGACCCGGAGCGGGGTCGCTTCCTCGTAGGTATGGGGTAACGACCATCCCAGGTGGTGAAGCCGGAGCACCGCCGCGGCGCAGAGAATCAGGGCACCTGGGAGAATTATTCGGCGGGTGGCGGAAGTCATTTCCTTGAGACGCGATGCCGGGCATGGCTGGCGCCTGCCGACCCATACTAGCAGCAAGAAAAGATGCCCGTGCCCCAAAAAGCCGGTTGACGACCCCGCGGATCGCTGCTATTTTTCCAGCATGTGCTAAAAATCTAGCACCACAGGGGCGGGCGGCCAACCGGCCCCCATTTCCAGGGAAACCCGTTATGAAGCAACTCCGTACCTTGAGCCGGCGAGAACGCGAAATCATGGACGTTCTCTATCAGATGGGCAGCGCGAGCGCGGGCGAGATCCACGAGCGGATCCCATCCCCACCCAGCTACTCCGCCGTCCGCGCCACGTTGCGCGTTCTGGAAACCAAGGGTCTTCTCAAGCATGAGCACGACGGCAAGCGCTACATCTACCGCCCCACGCTGGACCGCAGCAAGGCCCAGCGCGGAGCGGTGGATCATCTGCTCAACACGTTTTTCGACGGCTCCGCGGCGGGCGCCATGATGGCCCTGCTCGATTCCCCCGACGCCGACCTGACCCAGGAGGACCTGGATCGTATGGCGGCATTGATCGATCGCGCGCGCAAGGAAGGACGATGACCATGAACCCGAACCTCATTTTTTCGTCGCTGTTGAACTGGGCCGCGCCCGAATCACTGATATGGTGGCTGTCGCGCGCGACCCTGCTCTCCGCACTCGCGTGCGTGTACCTCGCCACCGCGCGCGGCGCGCGGCCCGCGATCCGTCACATCGTCGCGGTGAGCTGTCTGGCCGGCGTGGCGCTGTTGCCGATGGCGTCCGCGCTGCTCCCGGCGTTGTCCGTGCCGGTGATTCCGGCCACACCGGCGCTCACGCCTGCGCCGCCCGCAACAACTCCCGTCATGCACGCGGCGAGCGTCCAGCCCGCGCCGGCGGTTGAGCCAGCCAGCGCCCCGCTGCCGGCCGAGCCGGTCGCGCCCGCGTCGGTGCGTCGCACGAAGCCGGCCGGCGGCACCGCGTCCGCGGTAACGCCGGGCGCCGCCGTCCTGCGGCTGAACTGGCCGCGCATCCTCGTCACCGCATGGCTCACCGTGGCGGCCGGACTGATGCTGCGGATCGTGATCGCGACGCTGCGCGCGCGCCGCTTTGCGCTGGGTGCGGTGGCGGCGGTGGACGAACGGTTGTTGCAGGAACATGCGCGGGCGCAGCACGTGCTGGGGATCACGCGGCCCGTGGCGGTGGCCACGTCGTCCGCTGTCGCGATTCCATTGGCGGTGGGTGTGCTGCGTCCGCGCGTGGTTCTGCCCGCGGCGGCGACCGGCTGGTCGCGCGAACGCCTCTCGGTTGTATTTCTGCACGAGCTCGCCCACGTCCGTCGCCGCGATGGACTGTGGCTGTTCCTTTCGCGCGTCGTCACGTCGCTGTTGTGGTTCCACCCGCTGATGTGGACGCTGTCGCGACACGTGCGGCAGGAATCCGAACGCGCCTGCGACGAGATGGTGCTCGACAGCGGGGTGCGTGGCTCCGATTACGCGGGACATCTGGTGTCGATCGCGCGGACGGCGATGGGCCCCGCGCCGCTCCCGGCGTCTGCCCTGGCCTTTGCGGCGCGGTCGACACTGGAAACCCGCATCGCCTCCATTCTGACGGCGTGCCCGCGGCGCGGGCCGATGTCGCGGCGGGCGCTCGTCTCGCTCGCGGGCACGTCGCTGATCGTGCTGGGAGCCATCGCGGCGGTGCACCCGACGCGCGTGGTGTCCGCGCAGCTGCCCCCGGGCGAGGAGATTCCGCTGGTGACGGCCGCGGTTGTCGCACCGGTGACGGCCGCGGTCCGCGCCACTGACGTCGCTGCCATCGCTGCGCGGGATGCCCAGCGCGCGATGCGCGTCGACTACCAGATTGCGCAAGAGCTCAGACGGAGCCAGCGCATGCAGATGCGCTACGAGGTGGCGAAGAGTCGCAACCACGATGACTCCGGGCGCGACAGCTACCACGAGGCCCACGCGCTCTACCAGAACCACCGCTACCGCCAGGCCGCCGAGGCCTACCGGCAGGCGGCCGAGCTGGGCTACAACAGCGACACCGCGCTCTACAACGCCGGTTGCTCGTACGCGCTGGCTGACAAGCCGGACGAGGCGATTGCGGCACTGCGCGAATCCATGGAGGAGGGCTTCGACCGGCCGGACCTGTTCGCGAGCGACGATGATCTCAACTCGCTGCGCGACAAGCCCGAGTTCCAGAAGCTCCTGGGCGAGGTCATGAATTCAGATGCAGCGATGGTGCAGCGCAAACGGGCGTCGAAGGACTACGAGCGCCTCGAAAGCCGCAAGGATGCGGTCGACGACGGCGAGTGGAACTCGGTGGGCATCGACCTGATGCGGTCGGGCGACTACAAGCGCGCCGATACCGCGTTCGAACGCGAGTTCAAAGTCAGCGGCGACACGGATGCGATCTACAACCGGGCGTGCGCCAGCTCGCTGGCTGGCGACAAGGCCGTCGCGCTCCAGTACCTCGAGCAGGCCATCACCGGCGGCTCCGTCGACGTCGACCACATGGAGGAGGATCCGGACCTGGTTCCGCTCCACAAGGAAAAACGCTTCGACGAACTGGTGACGATGGCAGACATGCTTACGCTGAACCACGGCAACAACTGGACGTGGGGCCGCAACAGCGACGAGCGCTACTGGAGCAAGTCGCTTCCCCGCCTCGAGAAGGCAACCCAGCAGTACCCGCAGGTGGGCCGAGCGTGGTTCAACCTGGGATTCGCGCAACTGAAGTCCGGGGACGCCAAGTCGAGCACGGCGTCGTTCACGAAGGCGCTGGACATGGGTTACCAGAAACCCACGACGATGTACAACCTGGCCTGCACGTCTGCTCAGACCGGCGACCTCGACGCGGCCTTCAAGTGGCTGGAGTCGGCGGAAAACGAGGGCTTCGAGATGTGGTCACGCGCACGCCACGACGAAGATCTGGACCCCCTGCACGGCGACCCGCGCTACAGTGAGGCAAGGAAGCGCTGGCGGGAGCAGGAGAAGAAATCCAAACACACCGAGTGGCACTGGAACGACGACGACGAAGACGACGAAAGCTAGAACTGCCCCATCGTGCACGGGACATCAGAAGGCCCCGAAGTTGACAAGACTCCGGGGCCTTTTCTTCGGGGTTTTCCGCCTATCGCGCGCCAATCATCCAGATCACCAGCATTCCCGCAGCACCCATCGAGATGAGGAGGACGCTGATGCGAAACAGTCGGTAGCCATCTTCGTCCGTGAACGCGTCCCGCATTCTCCAGATCGGCTTCCACTTACGCGGATCAAAGGAACGTGCGTCCTTCCATCCCGCGCCCGCATACCGTTGAAGGGCGCGGCGCCGCAACCACAAACCCGCCGACATCAGCAGAACCGACGCAATGCCGACCAGCAGAAACATGCTGCCCATACCACGATACCTCCTGTCTAGTCGCCACCACAGAGAAACGCGCAGGCCAACTCAAATACATAACAGCCAATCGACATACTCGTGCACGGCACACACGCCAGGTTGGGGAATATCAGACACTTCACAATCACGCATGCATTCACAACCCGGCATAACCACGTTCCGGCCTTGCTCATCCTCAAGGAGGGGTCGACCCCGGCAACAATCACACCGAATTCAGCATCAGATAGCAATGCCATCAGTATTTCCCCGTCGGCATTGTTCTGCAATGAATTTTCGGCATAGGGTGCATAGTAGGTGTCAAATGCTGTAAGCTTGTCGTAAAACTCGCTTACCAATGGACTCGGCGCAACTGGCGACTCCCCTTGCAGAAAGCGCCTGGCTGCCTTTGCCATGGACACCTCACTGAGTCGCGGATAGTCAAATGCGAACACATCTCCATTCATATCGTACTGTTCGTACACGCGACCGTCACGTTCGTCACGACGCACGACCAGTTCGTCGATCAGCGTGGCTTCCCGTAACCACATCCTCGTGGGCTCGTCGGGGTCCCACCCGAATTCAATGATTACCAGACTCGAGCCATCCTCCTCGGCGAAAGATGCTTCCAAGGCCACAGGAAATCCGGCCGCAGTTGCATTGTCCCCGGACGACAACGTAACCCGCCGACGTTTTGCGCCAATCGCGATGTCCGTGGTAATCGTTTTGTTGCCCACGTCGCGTTCAACGCTGAGAATCGACACGGTAGTATTGAGTACTCTGAGTTGATTTTCAGGAATCGCGGGCCGTCCATCGCCCTCACCGCAGCCGGCAAGGCCGCTGATCGCCAAGGCCAAGATTATGCAATTATGTAGTCGCATCATCTCCCCCTCTGCAAATGGCTGGCTTCGCTGTAAACAAACATATTTACATTCGTCCACTCCGGCAACATTAAACTCATTCACCTGCCAGATTTTGGTGTCGAAAGGCCGACACCAGCAGCTGTCTCAATAGCACGGGGCATGAGAAAGCCCGGCCACCGAGCGTCGACTCGGTGACCGGGCTCTTCTCTGCGAGTGGACTCCGCTTACTTGAGCAGTACCATCTTCCGCGAGAACTTTGCGTCTCCCGCAACGAGATTCGCAAAGTACACGCCGGTTGCAACCGGCGACCCGAGGTCGTTGGTGCCATCCCACGCAAACGAGTGGAATCCAGCGGGCTTGACGCCCGTGAACACCGTCTTCACCAGCTGTCCGCGCACATTGTAGATCCTCAGGCTGACCGGTTGGTTGAACTTCACCGGTATACCGATCTTGATGTGCGTGACCGGGTTGAACGGGTTGGGGTAATTCTGCGCGAGCGACAGCGCCTCCGGCAACAGTGCGGACGTTGTCGGTGCCGCCGACGGTCCGCTGCTGTTCACGGCAATCGTCGTCGCGGTGTCCAGCCAGTCGAGCGCGCGGCCCAGTACGGCCGCCCGGCGCGCGGGTTCCTGGATGTAGTACAGGTTGAACGCGAAGTAGACCGCCGCGTGGTGCGTACCCACGTACCGCACGCCGGCCAGTGAATCCGGACCCGTGGGCGCAAACGGCCACAGCTTCGGATCCCACGCCTTCCCTTCCTTCTCGTAGAACTCGCGGAACTCCTGCGCGGTCTCAAAACGATCCGCCGCCGAGCCAACGCCCGTATAGCGGTAGACCGTCTGCGCGCCCGGGTAGGTGGCCGAGAACTTCAACTCGTCGGGATAACTCCCCGAGATCGTGAAGGTCTCGTCCGCCCCGATCGGATCGCCCAGCGCGCTCGTCAACTGATACCACGCCGGGTTGTCCTGAACGTACGCCGCTCCGGTGTACTGCTCCATGAACGGTCGCGCCGAAGATCCGTACGACAAATCGCGCCCCAGCATGAATATCCGCTGGCGGGACCCATCGTCGGTGTCGAGGAACGTCGTGAGGGCGGCAATCTGCGCGGCATCGAAGTAGAAGCTCTCGTCTACCACGATCGCCTGGTACGCGTTCAACAGCGCCTGCGGCGGCACCCCGCTCGCGTCCCAGTCCCAGATGTCGTACGTGCGCCCCAGGGTCGCAAACGCGTCCTGGAACAGCGCCGGACTGGTTTCCGCCGTCCCGCCAACGATCACGAGGTAGTCGCCCGAGGGCAGAATACCAAACTCGTGGGTCGTCGTCGGCGCGTCCGCCGGGTCCGTCGAGTGGTTGCCGGAATTATCCGCGGCTTCCATGTACACCTTGATGCGGGTGTGGCTGGGCTGCCCCGGAATGTCACCGCTGTACTCGTTGGGGTTCGCGGTCGGTGACATGGCAACCGTCGTGTAGGTTGCCCCGGCGTTGGTGCTGTAGTGCATGTCGACGCCGGCCAGGCCGGACAGGGCATCCACCACGGTCGCCTTCACCGTGTACGGTCCCACCTCGTCGAACGTGCTGAGCGGGATGGAGCGCGAGACGAAGCTGGGTCCCGCGGTATCGTCGACGCCCTCGAGACGGACGTCGTCGACGTACCAGCCCGGATACTGCACGCTCGAATCGCTCCCGAAGTGCCAGCGAATGACGACGCTCTGGCCCTTGTAGGCGGTGATATCGAACGTCACCTTCTGCCAGAACTTCTGACCGTGACCACTGAAGCACGGCTCGCCGGGAATCGCGGCGTTGCCGCTGGTCGCGGTGCCGCTGTAGCCGACGTCCGGGGTCAGGATGGTCCATGTGGCGCCGCCATCGCTGGAGAGCTTGACGTTGCCACCGTCATAGTTCTGCTCGGTGTCGTACCAGTGCCAGAAAGTGAGCTGCGCAAACGTCTTGCTGGAGGGCACGATGACCGCCGGCGATTCCAGCCGCGAGTTGCTGCTGGACGAATAGTTCGCGCCGAGTTTCGTGGCCCACAGATTGACGCCAGAGTTGGCGCCGCCGGGACCGCTGGATGGCGATCCCCACTCCCAGTCGGGACCGGTGGATGCGAAACCACCGTTGTCCGCCTCGAAATCCCACACGAAGAAATCGACGATTTGCAACGTGTGGGATCCCGTCGCCGGACTGCGCCCCGTGTTGGGCACAGTCGCCAGGTCGCGCGCGAGGATGTAGTAGTTGTACGTATCCCCGACGACCGACGGTCCCGGAATGCTCGCGGCGTATTCGTCGCCGCCCTGCGGTGCCATCGCGATGGTCTGGTTGCTCCCGCCGTTCTTGTTATAAACGAGGGAGACACCCGCCGGATCCACGCCCACGTTGTCGGTGATCGTCGCGCCGATCGCGTACGGTCCCGCCGTGTCCGCCGAATACTGCGGCGGCGTGTGGGCGATCTCCGGCGGAATGTTGTCGGAGATCACGTGGAACACGTGTTGCTCGGCCGGGGCCCCGTCCGGATGATAGCTGGTCGATCCGTCCAGGTTCGCGGCCGACAGGTAGTACTGCACCGTGGTGCCGAACGGCTGGGCCGGAATCGACGCAGCGTATTCGTTCGGATTCGCAGTGGGCAGCATGGTCACGGTGGTCGCCCCCGCTCCGAGGTCGTACGTCAGCCGCACGCGCGACGGATCGAGGTTGCTCGAGTACACCTGCGCGGTCACGACGTACGGCGAGGACGTGTCCTCCGTGTCGGACAGCGGCGCGTGGACGATATCCGGCGCCGCGGTCCACTTGACCACGCGATCCAGAATGGCCGCGCGGCGCGACGCTTCCTGGATGTAATCGAGGTTGAAGGTGAGATACATCGAGCGGTACGTGGCACCGTTGTACCGGATACCCGCCGCCGCGTCGAGACTCTTGGGAGCGTCCGGCATCACGCCGTCCCACTCCTTGGACTCCTTCTCGTATTCATCCCGGATTTCGCCGTAACTGGCCGACGCGCTCCCCGGACCGGTATAGCGGTAAACCACCACACCACCCGGGTACGCGGTCGAACGCTGAACTTCATCCGGGTAGGAACCCGCGATTACGAACGTCTCGCCCATTCCGATGGGATCGCCGGGTTCGCCGGTGATCTCGAAGAACGACGGGTTGTCCTGGACGTAGTCCGCCCGCATGAACTGGGAAATCCAGCCGCGGGTGGTGGACGAGAAGCCCAGGTCGCGGCCGAGCAGGAAGATGCGCTTCTTGTTCGCCGCACTCCCCGAGTTCAGGAAGGTCGAGAGGTTGGTCTGATCCGACGCACTGATCCCGCTGCGCGAATCGATGATGACCATCTTGTACAGTTGCAGCTGGGCGGCGGTCAGCGCCCCCTGCGTGGGCTGGTTCCAGTAGTCGGCCGCGTGGCCGTTGGCTTCCAGCGCCGCGCGGTAGTCGTCGACCGTTGCGCCGCCCGTTGAGTACACGATGGCCAGGATGTCCGCGCTGGGCAGGATGGCAAACGCGTAGGTATCACCCGGCGCGGTGGCCGGGCTCGCCGTGGCGTTGCCCGCGTTGTCGGTGGCCTGCAGATAGAGATTCACGCGCGTCCCGTTGGGCTGACCCGGGATGCTGGCACTCCACGAGTTGCCGGCGCCGTGGGTCATCCCCACCTGCGTGAACCCACCGCCGTCGAGGCTGTAGTAGAGCGACACGCCGGCGACCCCGGAGAAGAGATCGTCGACGCTGGCCGACACCGCGTACGGACCGGCCGTGTTAAACGAACTGGCGGGCACGACGACGTTGGAAATCGTCGGAGGCACGTCGTCGGTGTCGCTGCTGCGCAGCCGCACATCGTCCACATACCAGCCGGAACGATTCACGCTGCTGTCGCTGCCGAAGTGCAGGCGGATGATCACCTGCTGGCCAGCGAAGGCCGACAGGTCGAACGTCTCCTGCTGCCACGCCTCGTGGATGTTGGTAAAGCACGGCTCACCGGCAATGCCGGCGTTGCCGCTGTTGGCGACATCGTCGTAACCGCCGGCCGGCGTGATGATCGAGAAGGTGGCACCGCCATCGGTCGACACCTTCACGTTGCCGCCGTCGTAGCGGTTCTCCATGTTGTACCAGTGCCAGAAAGACAGCACCGAGTACGGCCGGTCGGCCGCCAGCGTGATCGCCGGGAGGTCCAGCGTTGCATTGGAGCTGCTCGGATAGGTTCCGCCGAGGACCGTTCCCCACAGGTTGGCGCCCGAATGTGCGCCACCGGGGCCGCTGGTGGGCGTCCCCCACTCCCAGACGCCGCCGCCGGGCGTAAACCCGCCGTCGTCCATCTCGAAGTCCCAGACGAACTCTTCGACGATCGTGAACTGGAAGGTGCCCGTCTCCGGGAGGCGCGTGGCGTTGCCGGAGTACGACTCATCCATCGCGAGCAGGTAGTAGTCGTACTCGTCGCCGACCTCGGACGGACCCGGGATCTCGCCCACGAACGCGGCGGGCATGATCGGGTCCGGCGGGTGCATCTTCACGCGGTGGTAGAGTCCACCGTTCTTCGAATACAACAGGTACACGGACTCCACACCGATGTTGTCGGTGACTTCGGCCCGGATCACGTACGGCCCGGTCAGATCATTGGTATCGAAGAGGCGCGTGTGCGCGATCTCCGGGGGTACCATGTCCTTGCCGACCGCGAAATGATGACGGAGCACCGGCGCACCCAGGGGGTGCGTGGATGTGTGTCCCTCGACGTCGGACGCCTGGACGTAGTACTCCACCTCCGTGTCGAGCGGTTGCGGCGGAATGTCGGCCGAATACTCGTCCGCGCCACCCGTCGGCGCCATCGCCACGGTGTGATCGGCGCCGCCCGTGCTGTACACCACGGCGAAACTGCCGGTATCCAGCGCGAAGTAGTCGGACGTGATCACCGCCGTGACCGTGTAGGGGTGCGTGGTGTCTTCGGTATCACCGAGCGGCGTGTGCGCAATCTCGGGGAATCCCTGCAACCAGTCGAGCACCCGGTCCATCACCGCGGCGCGGTCACCCACGTCGGCGATGGCCTCGAACCCGAACGCAAAATACACGAGGCGGTAGACGCCCTCATAGCTCAGGCCGGCGGTGCCGGAACTGGTGATCGCGTTCGCGCCCACGCTCCCGCCCGCCTTGGTGACGGTACCCGCCGCGACGGGTGCACCGGGCACGCCGCCATCGTAGAAGAACGCGGACTGCGCTCCCCCGACGGGATCGATCTCCGACGGATAGGCCTGGTTGTTGGCGCCACTCCCCCCCTGAATCTCGAACGCGAGTCCGGTGCCCACCGGGCTCGCGAGATTGCCGTACACCCCGCCCAGTCCGACATCGTCCTGGACGAACGCGGCGTGCAAATAGTCCGCGTAGAAGGCGTCGGTCTTGATGTCGTAGCCGATGTCCTGGCCCGACATGAACAGACGCCCGCCGCCGTCGAGGAACGCCGCCACTTCGGCCTGGTCGGTGGCCGTGAGCGTGGTGGTGTAATCGTTGCCGGTGAGCCACACCACCGCATCGAACTGGTTCATCTGCGCCGCCGTCGGCGGCGTGCCCACGGTCAGGTACGACCGGCCCGCGGCCGTGATCGCCTGCTGATAGTAGGTCTCGAATCCGCTGCCGGCGTCGTCATCGACGATGAGGATCTCGGCCGGCATCAACACGACGTCGACCGTGGTGGTCATCGCCTCCAGCACGCCGATCCCCAGACGCGAGGTCGACGGATACGGGAACGACGCGTTGAACACGAGGTCGTACGTACCCACTGGAAGCGTGATGCTGTACACGCCGGAAACCGGATCGGTGGAAGATGTCACCACCACCTGGCCGCCAAGCTTGACGCTGATATCGGCCGCGACGCCCATGCCGGACTGCGAATCGGTCACGGTGCCGGCGATCGCTCCCGACGGCAGCTGCGTGAGGTCGAAGTCCTGCGTCGTGGTCACGTCGGCCACGATCGACACCGATGCCGACGCGGTCTGATAGCCAAAGCGGCTCGCGTCGATATCGTGGTCGCCGGCGACGATACGCAGGCTGTAGTGACCGCTGGCGTCGGTGCTGACGCGTTGACCGGTATCGGTCACGAGGATCAACGCACCGGCAACCGGTGCGCCCATGCTGGTGACGGTTCCGTCGAGCGTTCCCACGCCCACCAGCGCCGCGCTCACGGCCGCAAACGCGTTCACGCGCCCCCAGCCATAGTTGTTGTCCATGCCGGCGCTGCCGAGATCAATGGACGTCTGCGCGAGGATCTGCTTGATCTCCGCCACCGACATGCTCGGGTTGGCCTGACGCATCAGCGCCACCGTTCCCGCCACGTGCGGAGACGCCATCGACGTGCCGCTCCAGGTGAAACCGGCACCGCTCCACTCCCATTCGCCACCGGGCACGGTGGAGAAAATCTGCACACCGGGTGCCGAGATGTCGGGTTTGGTATAGGTGCCGATGTATGGCGCGACGTTCCACGTCACCGGACCGCGGCTCGAGAACGACGCGATGACGTCCTGGTTGTCCGTGGCACCCACGCCAAACGCGCTCGGCACGTTGCCGGGGCTGCCCGTCGTCGATGCGCCGGGGCCGCTGTTGCCGATGGAAAAACTCGGGAACACGCCCGCGAGAACCATGTTGTCGGTGGGCGCGACCATTTCCGGGAACGTACCCGTGGCACCCAGCGACATGTTGACGACCTGCGCACCGTCGTCGGTGGCGGGGTTGCCGTCGGGGTCGATGATCCATTCCATGCCGCCGACCACCTGCGCGAAGCTTCCGCTTCCGCCCGGGATCACGAGGCCGTGGAGCAGACTGGCCTCCGGCGCCACGCCGACGTCAAAGCCGCTGGCGCTACCACCGATCATCGTGCCGGTGGTGTGGGTCCCGTGTTGATCGCTGTCGTGCGGGACCGACCCGGGCAGGACGTTGCCGTTCCCGTCGAACTCGGCCCAGCCACCGGGATAGGTGGGGTCGGCCGGGTTGGTCGTGATCATTTTGCCCGCGATGTCGGGGTGCGCGATGTCGACACCCGTGTCGAGACCGCCCACGCGCACGCCCGCGCCGCGCAGCCCGTAACTGTTCCAGACCTGCTTGGCGCCGATGAACGCGATGTTGTCCCACGGCTGGCTCTGGTGCGCCAGCGGCTCCGGGTCACCCGGTGTGCGCGGCGGCAGATTGACGGTGTAGTTGTCGAATACGCGTTCGACATCCGACCGCCGCGCGATCTGGTCGATCACGGACTTTCTGGCCTGCACGAGCACCAGGTTGTCGAGCCAGAACTCGCGGACGATTCCGACGTCCGCCTTCACGGCCGGTTGATTGAGGAATGCACGCAGTTGCGCCTGCGACGCCTTTGCGTTCTGGCGCAACTGGTCGAACACCTGGGCGCGCCCGAGGTTCGCCTGCGGCGGCGGTCCCACCGAACGCACCTTCACGATGGCGGTAATCAGCTCATCTGAACCCGCCGCATCCAGTTGCTTCTGCAAACCCGGCGCCACGCGCTCCTGCTTAGCCCCGTCTTTCGCATCCACCGGATGCAGCGACGGAAGGATCAGCAGCGTGCACACGAGAATCGCGCCGAGCGAGAACACGTTCTTGAATCGATGCATGTTCTTCCCTCCTAGCGCGAGCCGCCGTCAGTGGCGACCTTGTTTTCAATGTAATAGGCCACGCGATAGTCCTCGTACTCGCCGAACAGCTGATCGCCATCCGCGCTCATATCCGGATCATCGCAGGCAACGACGGCCCGCACCCACATGTAGCGGATGTCCTTGCCGGAGTTGCCGTACTTGGCGTTGGACGTCATGGTCGCGGTCACGTCGGGAACCCGGAACGACGTCAGATACGACACGACGATGTCGTCGTCGCTGCTGGGAAAGCGGTCCGCGAGGTTGAACGAGAAGTGAATCATGCGTTCTCCCTCGCGCCACATCGTGTCCTGGTTCCAGTCCACCCACATCGACAGCGTGAGGTCAGACTCGAATTCAGCCTGCGTTCGCGCCGAGGCGTTGGGGATGCGGACGGTCCACAGCACCAAAGCCTTCCGGTTGGGGACGTAGAAATTTCCATGGTTGAGGAACCAGACACCGTCGATCTCCGCGTTCGACATTCCCAGCTGCTCGAAGCTCTGCTCGGAAACGTTGATGGCGGGATAGTCGGCGGGCGCCGGTCCCTTGTCGACATACTTGACGAATACTTTGCCACTGGTCTGGCGAACGGTGCCGCTCGCCAGATACGCGTCCAGGTCTACATCCTCCGCCACGCTTGCGTCGTACAGATACAGGTGGGTTTCTGCGTGGGAGCTCGCGAGTGGTGTCGCAAGCAGGAGGAGACAGACGAGCGGGCAATAGCCCCATCTGTTCCCCATCATGGTGGTCCTCCACGGGGTTGGATGTTCACTGCATCACGCGGACACGATGCCCGCGCATTCTCCCGGTTGCGCGGCGCGCGAGGGCTTCGGAGCCCCGCGTCACAAACAACGAGGAAGCGGAATCAGAAACGGGGGAATCGCAACGAACGGCATGAATGAAGGAACCAGACGGATGTCGTGACGAAAGTCCATCGCGCGGAGGATGCAGGCGCAGTGATGACGCAACGGACGTGGGGTGCAGGGGCGATCATTTGGCATCAGTATGCTCGGGCGTTCGAGTCCATCCCGGTCGTGCCGGAACTTGAAGTCTTTGCCCTCAACTGTGGATCGCCAAGCGGGTACTGCCCCATCTGTATACCACGTCGGCGCGGCCGGGTCAATGGGGTCGTGAATGGAGCGCGCGATCCCCGGCCGGGCTACTACTTGTCGAGTTCCCGGGCCGGCATCTCCAGCCACAGCGCGCGCAGGGACAGGTTGATGTCGTAGATGAAGAGCACCAGGCCGGTGACGAGGCAGAGCAGGCACAACGAGAAGATCGCCACGATCATGGGGGCAATGGTCAGCTCGAGCAGCGCCCCCAGAAACAGGCTGATGATGAGAAGCGCCGCCAGCAGGACGCTAGACGACGCCAGTGTGATCGCGGTCCGGACGATCCTGGCGCGGCGCGCGAGTATCCGGAGTTCCGCGAGGACCACGTCATGGCTGGACTCGGGCGCGTTGCGCAGCTCGCGCGCCAGCTGACGCGAACGGTCAACCAGCCGGCTGAAGCGATTGGTCATCGACAACATCACCAGCCCGATCCCCGATACCAGAATGGTGGGTCCGATGGCGAGCTGTAGCGTGGGGACCAGGTCTGTCAGTGTCACGTTCTTATTCCTCACACGATCCGCGTGATGCGGCCGCAGTTGGGGCATTTCATCTGGCTGGCAGAGAAAATCGGGGAGAGTTGCAGCAGGTGGCCGCACGAGCACGAGAAGCTCTCCCAGTCGCCGCGCGTGCGGCGGGAGTACTCGAGCGGGGCGTCGGGGCCGGTGACTTCGGCCACCGGTTTTGCAAACGGGACTTCACCCGCGGAGGCTCCCGCGACGGCGCCGGCGCCGACCACGGCGCCCACCGCCGCGGCGACCTCGGCGAAGTCACTGACGGTGGCTTTGGGTATTTCATTCTCGCGGCCGCAACGCGGACACTTGATGGCCGGGTCGGCGTAGTCGGGCGGCACCTTGATCTTGAGTCCACACGCGCACATCAGAAACGCGAACCCGTTGACGGCGCGCATCAGGTCCATCACCGTGCGCGTCTTCTGGCGCTGGCTTTCCTCGCGCACGACATCGGGGTCGGGATCGCGCACCGCGACGCGCTCGTCCTGCTGGATGGCCGACTTCGGCAACAGCATGGCGGGTTTGCCTTCGATTCTGGCAAACGCGTGCTGATAACTCAGGTAGCCGGCGCCTTCGCTCATCGCCCGCAGCACCGCGATGCGCTTCTCGATGGGCGGGTGGGTGGCGCCCCAGCCGGACGCGGCCACCTTCTGGCCCTCCTGGAGTGGCGCGGCGATGAACATCGGGGCGTTGACCTTGTTGGCGACTTCCAGCGGGAGCTGGCTCTGGGAGATCTTCTCCAGCGCGCCGGCGAGCCCTTCGGGGTAGCGCGTCAAACGCGCCGCGCACGCGTCGGCCAGGTACTCACGCTTGCGCGATATCGACAGGTACAACAGCCGCGCGAACAGCGGGCCGAGAATGGCCAGCACGATGGCGATGACGATGAAGGGCACATTGCTGCCACCGCCGCCGCTCTTCTTGCCCGACCGGTAGCGCTTGCCGCCGGATCCGCCGCTGTACCACATGCCACGCAGGAAGATTTCCGACACCAGCACGATGCTCCCGAGCATGATGGACGCCAGCGTCAGAAACTGCACGTCGCGATTCATGATGTGCGAGGTCTCGTGCGCGATGACACCCTGCAACTCGTCGCGATTGAGACGCGTGAGCAGCCCGGCGGTGACGGCGATGGACGAATCCTCGGGACGGAGGCCGGTGGCGAACGCGTTGGGCGCCTTCTCGTCGATGATGTAGATCTTCGGCATCGCCGGCAACTGTCCGGCGATCTTCATCTCCTCCACCACGTTGAAAAGCTGTGGATGCACGTCGCGCGTGACCGGCTTGGCGTGGCTCATGCGCAGCACCAGGTCCGGCCCGCCGAACACGCTCGCCGCCGACATGATCACCCAGACCGCGATCGCAATGATGATGCCGATCTGCCCGCCGCCCTGTCCCATCGTCGCCTCGCCGATGAAGAACCCGAGCAGCACCAGCAACGTCGCCATGCCGATGAAGAGCATCATCGACTTGCGCTTGTTGGCGGCTATGAGTTCCCACATCATGCGAGCAGTTTTCTCCTATTTATCGAGTTTCGCGCGGACTACCGTCCGGCGTCCGTCGGGTATCCTCCGCTCATGCACTTCGCGCGGGTGGCGGTCAGCGGGCGCCCACACGCGCGGGGAGACTAGTGCGAAGGCGCGGTCGACCCGGGCGTGATGGGCTGCTGACCGACAGGACCCGCGCGCCCTCTTAGCGCGTAAACTGAACCTTGGGCGCCTCGCGCTGCGACGGCTCCTCGATTTCGAACATCTCTTCGGGACGGAAGTTGAACATCCCCGCGACCACGTTGGACGGGAACATCTCGATCTTGTTGTTGAAGAACAGAACCGCGTCGTTATAGGCCTGGCGCGAGAAGGCGATCTTGTTCTCAGTGCCGGTCAGTTCCTCCTGCAAGGACAGGAAGTTCTGGTTGGCCTTCAGATCGGGATAGTTCTCCACCACGAGCATGAACTTCGAGATCGCGCCCGAGAGCTGCGTTTCGGCCGCACCCTTGTCCGCCACCGTGCCCGCACCCATCGCGCGGCTGCGCGCGTCGGTGATGGCGGTGAGCGTTTCGCGCTCGTGCTGCATGTAGCCCTTGGCCGTCTCGACCAGATTCGGAATGAGGTCGTAGCGGCGCTTCAATTGCACGTCGATCTGCGACCACGCGTTCTTGACGCGGTTGCGCAGCTGAACCAGTGAGTTATAGATGCCGACGAAGAAAAAAATCGCCAGCGCGACGATTCCCAGAAAAATCAGGCCTGCCATGGTCATGACGCCTCCTTATTTATCGGACGATGAGTGCGGGCCGACGCGCGGCCCGCGGAAAATAGCACTCAGAAACTCGTGGATCCGGTCGGCGGCGGGAAAGTCCGAGAGCGCAACCAGCGCGTGCAACTCTCCCCCATCCAGCCAGGTGCCGTGGCCGTTCACGCACCGGTCCACGCGCAGGCCCGCACCGCTGTTGCGGTCCACCCGCACCTTCTCCATCTTCTTCCGGCACAGCGGGCAATCGAGCACGCGCTCACCGCCGCCGTCGTCCGGCCGCATATTGGCGCGAATCTCCTCGCGACCGGCCGAACCTTCCAGCAGCAGATCCATCTCGTCGGGATCCAGCCACACGCCGCCACAGTTGAGACAGTGGTCCACCTCGATCTGGTTCAGTTCGAGGGCAACGATGGGTCTTTCGCAAGCCGGGCACTGCATGGTTCCGCCTCTACACCCGCCCCGGGATGCTATTCGGTTTTGATGCGGGTGCCGGCGTGGACGGCTTCGCGGGCTTTCCGATGATTCCCAGGACGGTATTCACCACGTTCTCGACACTGAACCCCAGCTTTTCCATCAGGATGGCCGCCGGCGCCGACGCGCCGAAACGATCCAGCGCGACGATCGCGCCTTTGTCGCCGACCCACTCCCGCCAGCCCATGCTGCAGCCGGCTTCGACGGCCACCTTGCGCGCCGACTTCGGGAGCACCGAGTTGCGATAGCGCGGCGACTGCGCCCGGAACAGCTCCCACGACGGCATCGACACCACCCGCGCCGCGATGCCGCGGTACGCCAGCGCGCCGCGCGCCTCGAGCGCCAGATGGACCTCCGAACCGGTCGCGATCAGCACCACGTCCGGCTTCTTCTTGCCCTCGGCCTCGGCGACGACGTACGCGCCCTTCGCGACCCCCTTGCGGATCACGTCGGCGCCGCATTCCAGGATCGGCAGCGCCTGGCGGGTCAGCGCGAACGCCCGGGGTCCCGCCAGCGTCAGCGCAGTCGTCCACGCCGCGGCGGTCTCGTTGGCGTCGGCCGGACGGAAGACCGTCAGTCCGGGGATCGCGCGCAGGCTCGCGAGCTGTTCCACCGGCTGGTGCGTCGGGCCGTCCTCACCGAGCCCGATGGAATCATGCGTAAACACAAACGTGCTCGGCACTCCCATCAGCGCGGAGAGCCGGATCGCCGGGCGCATGTAGTCGGAGAAGATCAGGAACGTACCCGCGAACGGCAGCACGCCGCCGTGCAACGCCATGCCGTTGAGAATCGCCCCCATCGCGTGCTCGCGTACGCCAAAGTGGATGTTGCGTTCCCCGTACGCACCGTGGGCAAACGTGCCAGAAGACTCGATGCGGGTGTTGTTGGAACCGGTCAGGTCCGCCGATCCACCCATCATCGTGGTCACGCGGTCCGCGAGCGCATTGATGGTCTTGCCGGACGCGGCGCGCGTGGCGATGGGTTTGTCGAACGTCACGACATCCCTGTCCCAGCCGCGCTTCAGGACGCCATCGCGTGCGGCCTTGAAGCGTTCGGCGCGTGCCTTGTTGGCGCGCCCGTATTCGTACACGCGGGCACTCCAGTCGCGCTGGAGCTTGGCGCCGTGCTCGGCGCGGCCGCGGCAGTGCGCGCGCACCTCGTCGGGAATGTGGAACAGCGGCTGCGCCGGCCAGCCCAGCTTCTCCTTGGCGGCACGGACGTTGTCGGGGCCGAGCGGCTCGCCGTGCGCCTTCTCGGAGTCTTCGCGCGGACTGCCGTAACCGATGTGGGTGTGGACACAGATGAGCGATGGGCGCGGGTCGTCCTGGGCGGAACGAATTTCCTCTTCGATGGCATCCACGTCGTTGCCGTCTTCCACGGACTCCACGTGCCACCCGTACGCCTCGAAACGCTTCTCCACGTCTTCGGTGAAGGCGAGCGACGTCGAGCCATCGATACTGATGTGGTTGTTGTCATACAGATAGACGATCTTGCCGAGGCGGAGCGTGCCGGCCAGCGACGCCGCTTCGCTCGCAATGCCTTCCATGAGATCGCCGTCGGAAACGATGCCAAAGACGTAGTGGTCGACCACCGGGGGCCCGTCGGACGGGTTGAACTTCGCGGCCAGATGCGCCTCGGCCATCGCCATCCCGACGCCCATCGCAAAGCCCTGACCCAGCGGGCCGGTGGTGGCCTCGACGCCGGGCGTGTGGCCGAATTCGGGGTGGCCCGGGGTCCGGCTGCCCCACTGCCGGAAGTTGACGATTTCCTCGAGTGGCAGGTCGTAGCCGTACAGATGCAGGAGCGCGTAGAGCAGCATCGAGCCGTGACCGGCCGAAAGGACGAAGCGGTCGCGGTCGAACCAGAGCGGGTCGCCGGGGTTGTGGCGCAGCACGCGGTCCCACAACGAATAGGCCATGGGGGCGGCGCCCATCGGCATGCCGGGGTGTCCGGAGCGGGCTTTCTCGACGGCGTCCACCGCGAGGAATCGGATCGTGTCGATACACGTCCGGTCGATGGCATTCATGGAGTGGATCTCCTGCGGTTGAAATGTGAGCGTAGGGAGCGGCCTTTGTGCCACGCTACCCCGCTCCGGCGCCTGCGATCAAGGATTTTACCGCCATGCCGGGTGGGGCGGCCCTCCCACAACGGGCCACAAAAAAACCCGCCCGAGGCGGGACGTGGGAATCCGGCCTCGGACGGGCTTTTGTCAGGTTCTGAAAGCGGGCCTCACCCCCGCCCGCGGTATTTCGAACGGCGCCCCACCAGAGGAGGTCAGTCTTCTTTAACGGTGGTCGGTTGCCCGTTGCGCGCCGCCCAGAAATACGCGTCCGGACGGGGAAAAACCGCTCACCAAGTATAAGCAATCCGGCGCGCCGCGTAAACTGGCTTCTTTCCGGTAACGGGGGGGTTAACCGGCCGGCTTTACCGCCTGGACGAACAGCGCCTTGGTGGTCAGGTCCTCGTCCGTCATCGTCCGGAAGCGGCGCGCCAGGCTCTCCCGGCCAACGTCGCTCTTGATCCGCACCGGAACCGCGTTGCTGATATTGAGGCCGGAACGCTTGATGAGGCGGATGTGGGTGGAGGCCGGCTCGCGATTGAGCAGATACGGGCGGCGTCCGCGGATCAGCTTCCAGACCGGCTCGCTGATGGTCCAGTGTCCGTTCCACTCCGGCGTCAGCTTGTGCGAGACGAAGCCCATCTGGTGGGACGCCACGCCGCCGGGCTTCAGCCACGCCGCGAGTGCGGTGTAGGTCGTTTCGAGGTCGTCGACGTGTTCCAGCACCGCCTGCGAAAACACCATGTCGATCGAGTCGCGGCGCACCACGGCCGCGTCGAACCACGGCACCCGGTACACGATGGAAATGGGTCCGCTTTCGTCGTTCAGATTCTCGAGCGCGCGCCGGATCGCACGCAGGCGTTCCGGCGCCAGGCAACGCGCCAGGCGCTCCTCGGTGAGGATCTGCGCCGGAAATCCGTAGGACGGGAGATACGGCTTCACCTCCGGAAACTCAGTTGAGTCGGGAATCGCGGCGCGCGCGGTGAACAGTTCGACGATCTGGTCGAATATCGCCAGATTGCGCGAGGCATCGGCGTACGCGAAGATGTCCAGCCCAACGTAGTGGTCGGCCCCCGCCAGCAGTGCCGCCAGGCCGATGCCCAGCGAGTCGCCGGGTCCGAGTTCGGCAACGACCCGAGGGTTGTCGTCGAGACCGCCCTCGTGCGTCAGCACGAGATGGCGCAGCCACACCGAATAGCAGTAGCGCGCGGAGTCGGTGCCGCGCGTCGACTTCGCAATCAGTTTTTCAACCGGCGGAACGTAGGTCAACAGGCCACGGGCGACGGATTTCAGGAGCACGGATATTGCCTCCGCGAAACGGTCATGCGAACGCCTCGTCCGCCAGGTCGGCGAGCGTCTTGAGATCGGGCACTTCCAGATCCGGCACCGCGTTCGAGTTGGCCGTCGCCCCCGGCCCCGGGCGGCCGCTGTCCCGGTTCACCCAGACACACGCGATCCCCAGTTCGCGCGCGGGTGCTATGTCGTGAAACCGGCTCTGGGCGGCATGCAACCAGCGTTCGCGCGGCACACCGATGACGTCGAGCGCATGGTGAAAATTCCTGTGGGACGGTTTGTACGCACCCACCTGCTCGGCGGTGACCAGGAAGTTGAACTCGGCGTTGAGCTGCTTCGCGGTGCCCGCGAACAGATCGACGTCGGTATTGCTGATGATACCC
The DNA here is from genome assembly GCA_036273975.1 of Candidatus Krumholzibacteriia bacterium. Lineage (GTDB taxonomy): Bacteria > Krumholzibacteriota > Krumholzibacteriia > WVZY01 > JAKEHA01 > JAKEHA01. Next base: position 8,887 of record DASUGO010000010.1, on the reverse strand, counting down.
AGCCGGTAGTAGGCGCCGAGACGCTGCAGCGCTTCCACGGTGTCCGGAAACGGCCGCCACGACGCCAGCGAATCCGCCAGCGCATCCAGATTCAGCCGTTCTTCCGGCACCGAGTAGCGCGTGGCCAGCCCCCGCATCACGCCGCGCAACACGTCGCGATAACGGCGATATTCGTCCTGCTGCAGTGCCGACTCGAGCATCGCGTAGCTGTTGAGCAGTGATGCATCGCTCGCGTTGACGGCACTGGCCGCGCGCAACGGCGCCAGTGCGGCGAGAATCCCCGCTTCCCAGTCGATCAGGGTGCCGTAGCAATCGAAGGTAATGACGTCGAACCGGGTCAGATCGAGCATCGGCAGCTATCTCACCGCGCGCGTTCCGCGGATATAGTGGTCCCACTGCTCGCGGCGCGGAAAGTGGCGCACCAGCATGTAGACCGATACCACCAGCAGGATATAGAAGTCGCTCGACGTTCGCCCCAGCACGAACAGCACCACGCCGAGGATCGCGGGGACCTCTGCGAACGCCGCGGTGATGATGGCGGCCGTCCGCAGCCGGGCGATGCGCATTTCCCCGTCGGGCGGCGGGTTGCGCAGCAGGACGCCCTTGAGAACCGTGGAGGTGAACACCAGTACGCCGGAGATCGCGAACAGCGCAATGCGCAGCATGTCGAACCCGTCGAAGTCCCCGGCCGGCGGCAGAACGCGCCGCAGCGCCTCGATCAGCGCGGCGTAGACAACCAGCGACCCGCCGATCACGCCGGTGATGATGGTGGCCTGGCGATGCGCGGCGTCGATTCTCTGCGCCGGGATTTCCGTTGCGTGCAGCGGCGTCGGGGTCGTCATCGGGTCCGTTCCTTCCATTCGTAACCACACTGCTTGCACGTCCAGCGCCGGTCCCGCCACGGAATCAGAAAGCCGAACAGCAGGATGAAAAGTCCGGCCACTCGCTGAGAGAAGCGCTGGTAGTAGACATCGTACGACCGGCAGCGGGGGCAGATCAACTCCCCGTCCGCCGGTTCGCCTTCCTCGGCCACGACGACCAGTCGTGGCTGCGGCCGCAGGATTTCCCGCGCCTGTTCCACATCCCAGGCCGGCACCATGATCTTGACGCCGCCGACGGCATTGGAAAGCAGCCAGTCCACGCGCACCAGGTTCTCGTCCCCCATGACGCAGGGAATGCCCTCGGACTCCAGCTTCGTGCGCGCGAGGTGCGCTTCGATGGGCTGGCTGTACGATGCGACGGTTACCCAGTCTGACGGCATGATACTCCCGCAGCTGCGGTGACGGTGCGATGCGCCGGCGCGCTAGTAGTCCTGGTCCTCCAGCAGGTGCTGCCACTCTTTTATCGATTCCCATGCGTAGGTGTCGCGATAGCGCCGGTCGTATTCGTCGTTGAACGCGCGTCCGGCGTCACCCGCGAGCGACATGATATCGCGCGTGCCCGCGAGAACCTCGTCGAAGATCCACGCGTCCGCCGCCCGGCAGCGTCCGGCCCAGCGCGCGAGTTCGCGAAACGTCATATCGTAGAACGCAATCACCGGGATGCGTTCTTTGCCGCCGGTGGCGTACTCCGCCATCAGCCCGGCGTTGCCCTCGCGGCGCACGATGCTCAATTCCATCCCCGGCACTTCGTCGGCGATGCGCGCGATCACCGCGACGTTCTGGGCCACGTCCGGACACCAGTCCTCCGCGATTGCGAGCACCTGCAACGGCGTGCGGCCGTTGAAGAAGGTCAGCGTTTCCTCGTCGAAGTCGAACGCGTCGTAGAACGACTGCAGGCGCCCCCGGTTGGCGGTCGCCGTCTCCAGAAACTGCGCCCACGACATTCCATGGTTGTAAAAAGGCGCGACGTCGATCTGGGGCTCGGGCATGCGATCTCCTCTCAATTCGTCAGGAAGGGTGCGTCCCAATGATACCCGCCGGACGGTCCCGAGGCAAGCGCGGTGGGATGGTAACCGCTTCTCGATCAATAGATTCGAGACGTGCTCCCGTGCAGCATGACGAGTGCGCCGAAGCGCCCGGTCAGCCCCTGCTCGGCACGGTGCGAATAGAAGAGGTCGGTGCGGCACGCGGTGCACATTCCGCCGATTTCGATATGGTTCTCGGCGACGCCCGCATCCAGGAGCACGCGCTCGTTGGCGCGCCACAGGTCGAAGTGCTTGCGGTCCTCATTGACGGCCGCGCGGAAACTTCCGGCCGACGCCATGTCGGGCTCGATGAGCAGTTCCTCGGCGTGATCCGGGAACGCCGCGCCCACCGCATCGATGACCTCCCCGCCCACCTCGTAGCAGCACGGGCCGATGGATGGCCCGACGGCCGCCAGAAGATCCGTCGGCAGGGAACCGAACGCGTCGCGCATCGCCGTCACCGTGGCCGCGCCGATGCGCGCCACCGTTCCGCGCCAGCCGGCGTGCGCGATCCCCACCGCGCGCTGTTTCGGATCGACCAGCAGCACCGCCGCGCAATCGGCGGTGAGAATGACGAGGGGTGTGTCGGTGACGCGGGTCACGAGCGCATCGGTGTCGTCGAACGCGATGCCGGCGTCGACCGCCGTCACCACGGCGACGTTCGCGCGGTGCACCTGTTTCCCGAACGTCAGGTGCCGGACCGGCGCATTCACCAGCGCCGCCGCCCGCGCGCGGTTCAGCGCGACCGCCTCGGCCGCGTCCGCGGTGCGCCGCCCGAGATTCATCGTGGCGTACGGGCCCGTGCTCGCGCCACCGCGGCGCGTGGTCACGACCGCGCTCACGCCATCGACCCCGTCGAAGGATTCGAAGGTAAGGTAATGGACGCCGTCGTGTACGCGCTCGATCATGATGCTCCCGATTGCCGCGCCGCCGTGCCGGTACGGCGGCGGCGGAGTGCCAGAACGCCAAGGCCGACCAGCGCGATGATCGACAGCACCGCCGTGGGCCGCGCCGGGTGGGCGGCCCGCTCGAGATGCGCCACCCGCCCGCCGTCACCCACCACCGTGAATCCCGCCCAGTAGAACGGATGCGAGGTCGCGCGCCGCGCGCGAATCTCGAGCTGGGCCCCGCGCAGCGCGGCAGCCACCGCTTCCCCGCGCGCGAGGCGTTCGTAGAAGCGCCGCATCAGGTCGGCGGTCACGCGATCATCCACCGGCCACTGGCTTGCGACCACCGCGGGGACACCCGCACTCAGGAATGCCGACGTCAGGCCGAGCACACCCTCGCCGGTGGTCAGGCTCCCACCCGCGGTCTCGCACCCGGACAATACCGCAATTTGCACAGGCAGCGAAACCCGTGCGATCTCCCACGCCCGTAACTCGCTCGGCACGCGAAACTCCGCCGCCATGGCAAGGGAATCGGCGCGCGCGCGCGCGGCCGTCCCGCCCGCCGCCGGGCCGCCCCGCTCGTGATGGCCATCCGTTCCCGTCGGCGTTTCGAAGTCGAAGCGTGACTGCCACGGTGAGTCGTCGTTGACGATCGCGTGGGCGGCAACGTGGAGAATGCCGTGGTGCGCGGCCACCTGGAGCAACGAGTCGATGCCACCCGCGAGACCACGCACAACGGCAACGTCGCGGTAGTGGCGGTCGAGCGATCCGACCTCGTCGCTCGCGCCGCGCAGGCCCGTACCGGCGGGCGCCAGCGCGACGACCCCGGCCCCCTCGCCGGCCGGCGGGTGGGCCGAGCGCACCCACTCCAGTACGCCCACCGATGGAATCTGAATCACGTCGTGGTCCTCCAGCAACATCCGGCCATCGCCACCCACGATCAACGTCCCCACCGGAATCGCCGCGATCCGCCCGTCCGCGGCAATGTACAAGCGCTGCGATGAGGCAATCAGGTCCGCCACGCCGGCAAACAACGCATTGCCCAGCGCGGCCTGCATCGCCGCGATGCGCGGGGCCGGATACGCGCCGCGCGTGTCAGCCGAAGGGCTTGCAACAACGTCACGGAAGAGCGACATCTGCTCCGCGAGTGCGCTGTGCGTGCCGGGCAGCCTTGTCATGCGCCATTGCCGGCGGCCGATCGCAAACAGAAACGTTTCGTTACGTCCGGCAAAGAAATCCAGCACGAGGTCGCCGTCGGCAAGAATCCGCTCCTGCAAGTCCCGGTGCGTAACCGTCCGCGGAGCCGCGGAATCGGAGCCAATGCTGCGCGGGTCATGGATGCGCTCCAGCAGCGTCCGCGTCTTGAAGCGCTGCAGCGTATCGTAGAAGTCCGTTTCTCCGTCCGCGCCGGTCGTGGATGACGGGTGATCGAGCACCACCCGGCACGTGGCGACGATGTCCTCGGAGAACTCGCGGCCGAACGCCTCGCGCCACTCCGCGTCCTCGAGGTCACGACGCGCGACCTCGAGCGAGTCCAGGGCGGCGTACAGCGCCGTCACCGCCTCGGCGGTGCGGTCGAGTCCGTGCAGACACGCACTCTCCACCAGTTGCGCCGAGGCTGCGAGTTCCGTGCGGTTCTCGCGGGCCGCGGTGCCGCGGGCACCGACCGCGACGTCGAGCCCCGCCTCGTATTTCCCCAGCCGCAACAGGAGTTGTGCATAGGTGAGTTCGAGATACGGTTGCAGGATCAAGCTCGGCGCCTCTCCCGGGCGGCTGACAAACGGTTCGAGCACGGCGACCGCCGCCTCGACGCTGTCCACATCGGCGAGCGCCATCGCGAGCATCAGGTTCCCCGCGTCGCGCCGCTCTTCCGCGTAGATGGTGCCCGCGAGGAACGGTCGCAGCAGTTCCGCCGCCGCGCGCGGGCGCCCCTCGCGCAGCCGCAACTGGGCCAGCGCGATCACGGTCACCTCGCCGAGGTCGACGAACCCCGCGCGTTCGCACACGTCGAGACACTCGGCAAGGGACTCGCTGGCGCGCCGCGTGTCGCCCAGGAACAACCACGCCTCCGACTGGTTCAGGAGCGGGAGCGCCTGTCCGCGCGCGAAACCGATGCGGCGTCCGATCTCGAGCGCGCGCGTGTAGTAGCGCGCCGCCAGCTCCATGTTATCGTCGTCGGCTTCCAGCAGGCCCAGGCTGTTGATCGCCCACAGTTCCTGCATCGGCGAAACGATCTGCCGCGCGAGCAGGTAGGCACGCCGGTGCATGCGGCGAGCCTCGCCGGTCTCGCCCAGCGCGCGCAGCAGCAATCCCATCCCCTGATAGACGTTTATCCGGGTCCCGGCGTTACCGGAGCGGGTGGCGAGTTCGAGCGCGCGCTCGTAGAGCGGGCGGGCGGCTTCCAGTTCTCCGCGGCGCAATAACCGGTACGCCATATCCTGCGTCGCGGCGGCCTCGCTGACCAGATTCCCGGAGCGCCGCGCGAGATCCAGTTCGTGCTCGAACAATCGTTGCGCCGCGTCAAAGTGGCCCTGATCACGGAATACGAACGCGCGAAAATGCAACGCCGGCAGGAGTCCCAGCGTGTCACGGCACGCCATCGCAATGTCGATCGCGACGTCGAACAACCCCTGCGCATTCTGCTGGTGGCCGAGCGTGATCTCCACGCGCCCGCGTTGGAACACCAGGCGCCCCAGCAGCACGGAGTCCGCCTCGGTCTCGGCCCGGCGGGTCAGGTCGGGCAATATCCGCAGCAAGGAGTCGTAGTGGGCATCGAAGAAGAGAGAATCGAGGCGGGCTTCGACGGGGCGGCGGTCGGTATGGCCCGGAGCTGCCGGCCGCACGGCCGGCCCGGCCGACGACGCCACGAGCACCATCACGAGTAATGCCGCACCCGCACGCATGCGGGCTCAGATTACCGCAACCGCACCGATCCCGGCGTTGAAATCTGCAGAAGGTCGCCGCCGGTGAGCGCGCGTACCCGCCAGGTGAGTTCCGCATCGGTGGCGACACGGTCCCCCAACTCGGCACGATCGACCACCACGCTGCACGCGGTCACCGCCGGGTGGCGATAGACCTCGCTCAGATCCGGACCATACAGAAGGAGTTCGTAGCCATCGGCGCCGTCGACGGCGTCCCAGGAAAAATGAATGGCTCCGTCGGCGGTCACGATGGCCGGCTGAATGGAGAACGCGTTCGCGCCGGGCCCGCCGCCGCTCCGCAGCACGGGCGCATCCGGGTTCCGGTTCATCCATACCACCGCCGCCACGACGACCAGCATCGCGGCCGCCACCAGCTGGGCGGGACGCGGAAGCCCCCGCCACCACGGCATCCGCGCGCGGCGCAACCTGCGGATGCCTGCGGGCGCCAACCGCCGTGCGCCCTCATATATCGCCGCGTCGAGCGGATCGCGCGCGTCATCGAGCGCGGCCTCGGGCGAGGGATCGGCCGCGACGAAGGCGTGGTATTCCAGCAGCAGGCTGCGGCAGCGCGGACACGCGCCAGCGTGGACCCGCAAGGGGTGATCCGGCGCGAGCGCGGCGAGCTCGCCAATCTGCTCCGCAGCAATGCAATGTTCGTGCATCGGACGATCTTCCATTTCGCCGTTACTCCTGATTGCGCTTCTCGAGGGCCGTGCGCAGCTTGCGCCGCGCGCGCTGCAGAACCGCGCGCGCCCCCGACGCGCTGTCGAGACCGAGAATTCGCGTCACTTCATCCACCGGCAAGCGTTCGATACACCGGAGCCAGATGGCGTTCTGTTCCTCGGGCGCGAGTTCCCGGCGTATCGCCGCGAGGAGCCATGCCTCGTCCTCCCCGTCGGCGATCTCCGTGTCCACCGGACGCGCGCGATCCGGCACGTCCTCCGGGAGCGGATCGTCGGCGAACCAGTCGACCCGGCGGCTGGCGTCGATGCAGCGGTTCCGCGTCACCGAGAACAGCCAGGACGAAAATTTTGCCCGGCCTTCAAACGATCCGATCTTCTGCCAGACCGTCGCGAGCACATCCTGCGAGAGATCCAGTGCCCGCTCGCGGTCGCGGGTGTAGCGATAACACCACAGGTACACCGCATCACGATAACGGGTTACCAGCTCGACCGCCGCGGCGCGGCGCCGGACCGGGTCGGGGTCCGAACGCGCGATCCGGAGCAGGTCCTCGTCGGGGACACCCGTCCCCCGGTAATTGGACGCAGCCATCATGCTTTATCACGGAGAAAATTGGGATGCCGGGCTTTCCATACAGTCACCGACTCGCCGGGCTCCTGTGCCTGGCGGCTAGTCGATCTTCGCGCCGCCGTAGAGGAAGCGCGTGACACTCCCGCTGCGCAAGTAATCGTGAGGATATCCCATCTCGATCGCGCTCGCGGCATCAAGCCGCTGCACCTGGTCGGCGGACAGATCGAACGTCGCCGCCTGCAGATTGTCGTCCAGCTGCGCGGGCGTGCGCGCGCCGATGATCACGCTCGCGACCCCCGGCTTCTGCATCGCCCAACGGATCGCGACCTGCGCGGGAGATCTTCCGGTCTCTTTCGCGATCGCCTCGATGACCACGATGATCGCGAGGTTGCGTTCGTTGGCGCGGCGGCGGTTGGATTCCATGCGCAGACTTTCATCCAGCGCGGACTTGCTGCCCGCTTCGGCGCGCGCGTATTTTCCGGTCAACACGCCACCCGCCAGCGGCGACCACGCGACGACGCCGATCCCGAGCCCGCCGCACATCGGCATGATTTCGCGCTCCACCGAGCGTTCGGCCAGCGAATACTGCATCTGGGCCCCCGCAAACGGCGCCCAGCCGCGCGCCTCGGCCAGCGTATTCGCGCGCGCGACGATCCAGGCCGGCGCGTTGGAGACGCCGGCGTAAAGCGCCTTGCCCGCGTGGACGACGTCGTCGAGTCCACGCATGACCTCCTCGACCGGAACCGTGTCGTCCCACGCGTGCAGCCACAGGATGTCGACGTAGTCCGTCCTGAGGCGCGCGAGGCTCGCGTCGATGGATTGCATCAGGTTCTTGCGATGCGTTCCACCCGAGTTGGGATCCCCCGGACGCATCGCAAGCGCGTACTTGGTGGCGACCACCAGCGTATCGCGCCGGCCGGCAAGGAACTCGCCGACGAAGGTCTCGCTGGTCCCACCGGTGTAGAAGTTCGCGGTATCAATGAAATTGCCGCCGGCTTCGACGTACGCGTCGAAGATCCGGCGGCAATCATCCTTCGCGGTTCCCCAGCCCCACTCGGTGCCGAACGTCATCGTCCCGAGTGAGAGCGGAGAAACCCGTAGTCCGCTCGTTCCCAGCCGGCGAAAGCCGTCAAGGGTTGGGGACACCGTTCGGCTCTCTCGGCGTCTCGGGACGCCGGCTCGGTTCACGATCGCGGAAGCGATCGTTCGAATCGCGCTCGCCACCGCGACCCCGTCCGCCGCGACGGCCGCGGCCCCGGTCCCGCGAGTCACCCCGCGGCTCGCGGGACTCGCGCGACTCCCGCACCGGGCGCGGGCTCACATCGTCCGGGCGCAGCGCGTTGGCCTTGCCCCGCATGAAGCGCTTGAACTCGTAAAGAATGTCGAACAGGTCGTTCCACAACTTGGCAAATAGAGCGAGCACCATGCCCGTCAAAAGAATCCCAACCACGTCGTCAACGATATCCATTCCATAGAAGCTCAGATAAGAATCAAACGCGGGGGCTCCCCGGAGCATCGCAAGTACGTTGATCCGCGCAAGTGCAGCGACGATCACACCAATGATCACGGACCGCGCGTACAGGGTCCGCATGTTGGCGAAGCGTCCGGTCAGATCGATGTCCCCGTGGCGCCAGTAGTTACTGACCACGGTGACGATCATGCTGGCGATGGCCAGCAGGCGCACGACGGCGCCAAACGATTGTTGATCCACTAGTTCCTCCTCCTTGGAGTAATGCTGGGGATACTAGCCTCCCGCAGGTGCGGCGTCAACCGCACGATACGGTGCGTATCCCCCTGTAAATGTGTCAGATCGTGTGAGGCGACCGCCACCGCTCCCCCCGCGGCCAGCCGCCGGATCACCAGTTCCCGCAGCACCTGCCGGCCGGCGGCGTCCAGACACGACGCGGGCTCGTCCAACAGCA
>DASUGO010000009.1:0-4930 GCA_036273975.1 Candidatus Krumholzibacteriia bacterium | reverse complement strand
TTCCCCGCCTTCATCGCGACACCGATACCGCGCGACGAACCCCCGCGCGCCCACACACAGCGAACGCGCACGTCACAGGTGTCGAACACCTCGCGCAGCCGATCTACCTGCAATGACTTTCCCGAGCCGTCGACGCCACTCACCGAAACCAGCAACGGCGGCTGGCTGCGGATGTGCAGCTTCCAGCGCACCGCCCACAGCAGCGTGTCGTAGACATCGAGCAGCTTGCGACCGCGCCCGCGGCGGGTGTCGCGCATGACTTTCCGGTAGTAGACGACCTTGGCGGGGCCAAACGGAATCACCGCGGGAACCGCGTTGGCGAGATACTCGACGCCGGGCAGCAGGCGCGACCGCACCTCCGCGTAGCGCACCGGCGCGCGGTCCAGCTCGGCGTGCTGGTCTCCGGTGAGGAATCCCTCGCCGAACAGCCGCTTCCACGCCTCGTCAAAGATGAACAGCGCGCCCCAGAACCCTTCCTCCCACCCACGCCGGCGCGCGTGGTTGGCCGGCTCGGCCAGCGCGCAGTCCATGTGGCGCAGCGCGTGCGCGGTGAGGAAGAGATTTCCCAGCGAGAGCGCCTTGTCTTCGTAGAACCAGTGCGCCAGCGTCACCAGCAGCGCCTCCGACGGGCCCGGAATGACGATGCCGGGATCATCGGTGACACAGCGCGCGTGCGCCCACACCACCGCGTTGTCGAGAAACGGCACGCCCCAGCCGACCACCTCGTGCAGGTGGAACGCAAAGCTGGTGCCGTCGCCCGGGAAACGGCGGAAGAGAAACTTGTGCGGTTCTTCCACATTCAGCAGTTCCACGTAACCGAGTTGCTGCAGACACTCGCGCGCGGTCGCGGCCTGCCCGGCCGGGACCAGCACGTCCAGATTGCTCGACAGATAGTGGAAGGCGGGCGGGGCGCCGGTGGACTTGAACAGCATCGTCTCGACGCGTGCGTCCGCGAACCGCAGCCGCACACGCTCGAATTCGTTGCGCTGTATGCGGTGGCGTTCCTCGTCGCGCCGGACGAATTCCGCCATGGCCGTGCCGTCGATGGCATCCCGGTACCGGTCGGCGATGGGCAGGAACGAGACCTTCTGCTTTTCGAGCAGTGTGGCGATGGCGTGGAGTGTGACCGAATCGTGGCGCGACAGGTCGTCCTGGTGGTACGGGCTCGCGATACGCGCCGCGGCGCGCAGAATGTCGACGGCGCCCGTGGCGGCGTCTCCGCTGGTCCCGATGGTTCTTGCGTCGAGTGCCACTACGATTGATCTCCGGTTTCGCCCATGAGCTCCGTCAACAGTTGCCCGGCCACGCGCCGCCAGCCGAACGGGTCCATCGCGCGCACCGCCGGCGCGGGCCCGGCCTGCAGGGCCGTGGCGTGCGCCATGAGCGCATCGTCGTCGTCGAAGTAGCGCACATCATCGCCCGCCGGAATGAAATCGCGCAACCCGCCGAACGCGCGCGCCAGCACCGGCACGCCGCTGGCGAGTGCCTCGAAAACCGAAAGCGGAATCTCCACGCACCCCTCGCTGTCGATGGTGGGAAAGACATACGCATCCACCATGCGGTAGTACTCGTGCACCGGAACGAACTCGCGGATGACGCGCACCCCCGCGGCTTCGAGATCGTTGCGCAGCCGCGTGTCCTCCGGCGTGCTCGTGCTGCCAATCGCAATCACGTACGCGCCCGGCAGCGCGGCGAGACGCGCGAGCACCGCCAGATTGCGTTTGGGCGTCAGGTGCCCGACGTGCAGATAGACGAACGCGTCCTCCGGGATTCCGTGCTCGCGCCGCAGCCGCCGCTTGTCATCCCCCGCGACCGGGCTGAACGTAGCCAGATCCACGCCAATCGGAAGAATTCCGCCCGGCAGCCCGAGGTCGCACAGGTGCAGGAGCGACGCGTACGACGGCACGAAGATCCGGTCGGGTGCCGCGCGGCGCAGGAGCGGCCGCAGCGAGCGCCCGTGCCGGCGCGGAATCAGCGCCACCATGCCGATCCGCGCGCGCGGGGCGTGCACGCGCAGCACACGCGCGCGCAGAATGCTGCTCACCGTGTCCGACGGCGAGGGCACGTAGATCACCACGTCCGGATTCGCCGCGCGCAATTCGCGCCGGAGCGCGCCGCTCGCGAACGTGCGCGAACCGGGCAGATTGCGGATCTCATCGTCCCCGCGACCCCCGCCGTTGCGCGCCGCCGCCAGTCCGCTGCGGTCGACATTCACGATGCGCACCGCGTGGTCGGGCGCCAGCGCGCGCCCGATCGACACGGTGAACTTCTTGATTCCCTCGTCCCACGGTGCGACGAGGTCCTCGGATACGATGAAGATGCTGCGTTGCATTCGATGGCGCGCCGCCTACTGCCCCCGGAAGCGCGCGACGAAGTCCCAGATGGTGAGCGCGTCGATGTCGCCGGTGACGGAGAGCGCGCTCTTGCACCCGCGCGGCCAGGTTCCAAAGCGCACCAGCGGGCGCTGCGACTCGTCGATCACGCGCCGGCACGCCTCGATGGAGGTGTAGTCGGCCTTTTCCAGCGTACCCAGGTGCACCGCATAGCCGTCGGAGCGCTCGCCCACCTCCACGATGTAGCCGATGTCGGTGAGTATCCCGACCGCCTCACGGTTGGAACCGGGGGCTACGCCGATGCACGGGCGGTACGCCGAGTCGACGCGCAACACCTGCGCCTCCACATGCTGCTCGCCGCCGTTCTGGCGCAGCACCAGTGTGGTGCCCGGGCACACGGTTGTCTCCACGCGGTAGCCGTCGCCGTCGCGCACGAACTGCGCGCGGTTGTGCGCGCGGTCCTCCCACCAGCGGGCGATTTCGTCGAGCGTCGCGATCCACACCGCCGGGCGCCGCGCGCGCGCATCCTCCAGCAGGCCGCGCAGCGCGCCGGCAAAGAAGTCGATGCGCTCGGGGTGGAGCTGCAGCGTGAACAATTCGCCGCGGTCGTACGTGCGCGCGAAGATCATCCGCCACATGGTGCCCAGGTAGCCGGCGTCGTGGATGTACATGCGGTCCAGCGGGATCTCGTCGTCGGGCAGACACACCGGGATCTCGATGAAGTTGTCGCGCCGGAACGGCAGCGCGCGGAAGCGCGCGGCCGGAATCGGGCCGTAGAAGGACACGCCGCGCGCGAGGCCCGCCCTGGCCTTCTCGTCCAGCGTCGATTCGTCGATCACGTCCCACCACACCGTCTGGTTGGAGCTGTAGCGGAACTGGAACTCGCCCACCACGCGCATCGTGTCTTCGTTCCAGTGCAGATACGGCGCGCGGAACCCGGTGAACGGAACCGAGCACGAGCGGAACAGGTCGACGGCGCGGCTCATGTGCTCGCGCTGGCCGTCGAGGTCGAGCGCGGACAGGTCGATGTGCGACCACGCGTGCACGGCGAGTTCCGCGCCACGGTCCACCAGACGGTGCGCGAATGCCGGATTGCGGCTCATCGGCAGCGCGGTGATCGGGAAGGTGGGCCGGATGGCGTATTCGTCCAGAATATCCATGAAGCGCTCGAAGCGCCCGCCCATGCGTTCGGGCGTGGGGCCGAAGCGCGTCGCGATCTGCGCGCTGCGCCGCACCAGGTTCGATGCCCCGCGGTGTCCGAATACAAACTTGAGTACGTTCATCGTTCCGTGTCCGTCCCCGTCAACCCGCCCCGGAAACCGGGGGAAAGCAGTTCCTCGAACAACGCCTCGCGCGCGTCGCGCATGGTCTCAAAGCGGAAGCGCGCCTCGACGATGTCGCGCCCGCGCCTCCCCATGCGTTCGCGCAGCGCCCCGTCCGCCGCGAGGCGCTGGATCGCCGCGCCCAGCGCCGCCTCGTCGCCCGGCGCGACCACGATGGCGCTGGCGCCGGGTTCAACCATCTCGCGCACGCTGCCGACGTCGGTGGTGACCACCGGCAACCCCGTGGCCATCGCCTCCAGCACGACGTTGGGGAACGCCTCGGTGCGCGACGAGAGTACCACCAGGTCCGCCGCGCGCAGCACGTCCTCGACGTCGTCGCGCACGCCGGTGAAGCACGTCCGCTCCGCGATCCCCAGCTCGGCCGCCAGCGCCTCCAGCGCCGGCCGCGCATCCCCCTTGCCCACCAGCACCACGCGCGCGTGGGCGTCATCGCGCCGGACCAGCGGCGCGGCGGCGCGCAGCAGGAGATCCAGCCGCTTGAGTTCCTTGAGCGACGCAACCGCCATGATCACGAGCGCATCCGCGGCGAGCCCCAGGTCCCGGCGCATCCGGGCGCGTTCATCGCCGTGCGCCGGATGGAACCGGGTGGCATCGACACCATTGTAGATCACGCGAATCTTATCGCGCGGCAACCCCTCGACCTCGGCCAGGTAGCGTTTGTGCTCCTCGGCCAGCGCCAGCAGCGCATCGAAGCGCCGCACCAGCGGGAGCAGATACCTCGGAACCTGCCGGCCATCCGTCGGATTGCCGGTGGCATGATAGGACACGACCACCCGGCTCACGAGTCCCCGCAGGCGGGCCAGATACGAAAACAGCACCGTGTTGGGGTGCGTGAACGTGTAGATCAGTTCCGACCGCTCCCGCCGGATGACGCGCTCGACACTGCGAAATGCCAGCGCGTCGAACCGGTGCCCCATCAGGTCCTCGTAGAACGGAATGCCGAGCGCCTCGATACCGGGCTTGAAGTACCCGCCCTCCTTGAGGCAGCACACCGCGTACTGAAACCGGGTCCGGTCCGATCCGGCCAGGAACTCAAACAACTTCTTCTCGAGCCCCCCCATGTGGAACTCGTTGTTCAGGATCAGAATCCGATGCGGCTCCCGGGTCATGGGGTCGTTGGGTCTCTCGGCGTGGAAGGAACAACGTTCTGGCCAGGGCGTCTCAAGTTTTCTATTCTAGCATGCTGACACATCTGCTATAAACACAAAACCTTAGGCGATTTCCTCCCGCTCCCGATGGTGCCCGATGTCGCTG
>DASUGO010000008.1:0-32898 GCA_036273975.1 Candidatus Krumholzibacteriia bacterium | reverse complement strand
CCCAAGACCATCGACAACGACATCACGTTCGTATACAAGACGTTCGGCTTCGATACCGCCGTGGAGGTGGTGCGCCAGGCCGTCGACGGGGCCCATGTGGAAGCGATCTGTTCCATCAACGGGATCGGTCTGGTCAAGGTGATGGGGCGCGACTCCGGGTTCATCGCCGCGTATGGGAGCCTGGCCAGCATGCAGGTCAATTTCTGCCTGGTCCCGGAGGTCCCGTTCGATCTCGTGGGCGAGGGGGGATTCCTGGATTGTCTGGAGAAGCGCCTGGCGCGGCACGGGCACGCGGTGATCGTGGTGGCGGAAGGCGCCGGGCAGCAGTTCTTCCGTGACGCCGCGCGCGAACAGGATGAGTCTGGAAACGTGCTGCCGCGCGACATCGGCGTGTTTCTGCGCGAGGAAATCGCGCGCCACCTGCGCGCGCGCGGGACCGCATTCGCGATGAAGTACATCGATCCCAGCTACATGATCCGGAGCGTCAAGGCGAACGCCGGCGACGCCATTTTCTGCGACAATCTCGCGCGCAACGCCGTGCACGCCGGCATGAGCGGCAAGAGCGACGTGGTGATCGGCCTCTGGCACGGCATCTACACGCATGTGCCCATTCCATTGACGGTACGCGGGCGCAAGCACATCCACCCCGAGAGTTATCTCTGGCGCAGTGTCGTGGCCGCCACCGGGCAGCCCATGCTGATGCGCGCGCGTAAACCGGTCTGAGCACCTTGAAACACACCGTGTCCGGGTGATACCCTCCCGCCGGGGCCACTGACGGCCCCGGGATTCCAGGAGGGAAGCCATGCCCCCGCTCCGCCGAACCGGCGGGATTCTGGTGGCTGTGTGCACCGGCTGTCTGATGCTCGCGGGGACTGCCCGCGCGCAGGATGGTGCCGTACAGAATCAGATCTCGGTCTACTCGGGACCCAACGCGCAGGGTTACCTGCAGCCGCTTGCCAGTGCGTTTGGCGCCACGTTGAACAGTTCTTTCAGTTATTCCGCCTACATTCCCCCGACCAGTTTTCACCTGTCGCTCGAAGTGCCCGTGATGGGCGTCTTCTTTGAAGACGCCGACAGGACCTTCATGGCAACCACCGAGTCCGGCTTCCTGCCGCAGACGACCCGGGATGTGCCCACCGTGGTAGGCAGCGGCAAGGCCGTCATCGTCGATGGCAACGGTGGCGCTCAGTTTGCGTTCCCGGGCGGGCTCGACCTGAATTCCTTCGGGCTGGCGGTGCCGCAGCTGCGCGTGTCGTCGCTGGCCGGAACCGAGGCGGTCGTGCGCTGGGTGGCGTACGAAACCGGTGACTCCGACGTCGGCAAGATCAACCTGTTTGGTATCGGTGGGCGGCACAGCGTGTCGCAGTACCTGGGAGACGAGCCCCCCCTCGACCTCGCGCTCGGACTGATGTGGCAGTCATTCGATGTGGGTGAGAGCAACAGCGGTGGTGATTTCGTTTCCACGAGCGCGTTCCTGGCCGAGGTCCAGGCGAGCAAGCGCGCACCGCTGGGCTTCCTGACCCTGGAGCCCTACGCGTCGGTGGCCTACGAGAAGCTCAATGTCGATGTCGCCTATGATGATGACAACGGCAACCCCGTTACCGTCGAACTCGAGGGTGAGAACGACGTGCGCTTCACCGTCGGTGCGGGGCTGAATTTCGCGGCTGGCCACCTGTGGGCGGACTACAGTTTTGCCAACATGAGCAGTTTCTCATTCGGACTTGCCCTCGGCAATGTCGCCCACTAGGAAAGGGGCGTGGAGAAATGCGACACAGATTCATCATGCCGGCTGCGGCCCTGATTCTCGGCGCACTGGCCTTCTCCGGCTGTCTCGATGAAAAGACCATCGAGATCGTGCTGACGGGGGAGACCTACGCGGACTTTTCACAGGACGAAGACAACGCCAACTGGACCAACGCGGCGGTCATCGACGTCGCGCAGGAACTGCGTGATATTCTGGAAGACAACGGATACAGCGTGGATGATATCGAATCCGCGTTCGTCACCTCCGTCAGCTACGGCGTGACGTCGTTTTCACAGGCCCACGACTGGGAGATCGGCGGTTCCATCATGGTGGCGCGGGATGCCGGCGCGCCCGTCACCGCAATCACCTATGCCGCGCAGTCGGTCCAGGGAGCGCTGGGTCAGAAGATCCCCGCGGCGCTCCAGCCGGACGCGGTGGACCTGATGAACCAGGCATTGCAGGACTTCCTGGACGGCGCCAATCCGGTGCTGACATTCACGGTGGTCAATAGTTCCGTGGCTCCGGCGCCGTCGGGGGCGGACCGGATGGTGTTCGACTGGCGCGCCTGGCTGGCGATCCAGGTGATCGTCACCGAGACGGTGGAAGTGCCTGATCCGTTTTGACAATCTCGCTACGATAGACGTTGAAAGACAGGTTGAAAGATAGAAGGAGATCCCAATGACAACCACCATCGACACACTGGAGCCGCGCCACGTCTGGACCCATTTCGACGCCATCCGCAAGGTGCCGCGCCCGTCCCGCCACGAGGAACGCATCCGCGAGCATCTGCTGGCGTGGGCTCGCGAGCGCAATTTCGAGACGCGCGTCGACAAGGTCGGGAACGTGGTGATCTGCGTGCCGGGAAGCAAGGGACGCGAGAAAGCGCCAGTGCTGGTCCTGCAGGCGCACATGGACATGGTGTGCGAGAAGAACGCCGACGTGTCGTTTGACTTCATGCAGGATCCCATCCAGCTCAGGATCGATGGCGAGTGGCTGACCGCGCAGGGCACGACACTCGGCGCCGACAACGGCGTCGGTCTGGCATCCGCGCTCGCGGTGGCCGACGATCCGGCCGTGGTACACGGTCCGCTGGAGATTCTGGTGACCATGGACGAGGAGACCGGCCTCACCGGCGCGGCGCAACTGGACGCGTCCATCGTCACCGGCCGCCAACTCATCAACCTGGACACCGAGGAACTGGGTGCGATCTACATCGGGTGTTCCGGCGGCGGCAACTCGACGCTGTCGGTTCCGGTGACGCAGGAAAAGGCGCCCGCCGGCGCACAGTTCGCAGAAGTGGTCATCTCCGGCCTCAAGGGTGGCCATTCGGGGATGGAGATTCATCTGCACCGCGGCAACGCGGTGAGCGCGCTGGCGCGCATCCTCCAGGCCGCGGGCCGTGCGGCTCCCGTGCACGTCGCGCGGATCGCCGGCGGTAACGCCCACAACGCGATCCCGCGCGAGGCGCGCGCGCTATGCGCGGTACCCGCCGACAAGTTTTCGGCCTTCCGGGATGCGGTCACCGCGGAGGGCAAGCGCATTGCCGACGAACTGGGTGCCGCCGACCCGGAGATGACGGTGGCGGTGACGAAGTCGAGCGAGAGCGTGCCGGTGATGGATGCCGCGTCGACGCGCCGCGTGGTCAGCACGCTCGTGCTGATTCCGCACGGCGTCGAAGAAATGAGCGTCGCCGTGCCCGGGCTCGTGGAGACCTCGAGCAATCTCGCCTCGGTCGTCACGCGCGAGAAGGCCGTCGACGCGCTGGTCAGCGTGCGCAGCCCGATTCGCTCGGCGATGGACGGCCTGCGCGGGCGCCTGCACGCATTGGCGGCGCTGACGGGCGGGTCGATCGAAGAGGGTGAGCCCTACCCGGGCTGGAACCCGGACCTCGATTCGAAGCTGCTCGCGGTGACGCGCAAGGTGCACGAGCGGGCGCTCGGTATCGCGCCCGAGCTCAAGGCGGTCCACGCGGGGCTCGAGTGCGGCGTGATTGGTGAGAAGCTGCCCGGTATCGACATGGTGTCCATCGGGCCGTGGATCGAAGCGCCGCATTCGCCGGCTGAACGCATCAACATCCCGTCGGTGGCGACGTACTGGAAACTGCTCGTGGCGGTGGTCGACGAAGTCTCGCGCTAAGCCGCAGGTCGCGCGGCAGAGGGTCCGGTGGCTATTTGAGCAGGACCATCTTGCGGGTTTCGGTGCGGTTGCCCGCGGCGAGGCGATAGAAGTAGACGCCGGAGCCGACCGGCGAACCGGCGCTGTTGCGTCCGTCCCAGCGGGCGTGGTGTTGGCCACCGGGGAGCGATCCATCGACCAGCGTGCGCACACGCGCGCCGCGCACGTCGTAGACGATCAGCGTCGTCGGGATGGCCTTCCCGGCCGGCAACGTGAAGTCGATCGTCGTCGTCGGATTGAACGGGTTGGGGTAGTTTTGTGCCAGCGAGAGCGCGAGCGGACGTGGTCCGCCATCCCGCACCGCCGTTGGCACGACGAATCCGTATCGGGCGTTGCGGTGCACGTTGGCCCGCAGCATTGGCCACGGCATCCTGGCCGGGTCGTACGGCGTCGTCAGATCCCACACATAGACCGACTTGTCATACCCCGCCACCACGATCTCGACGTCGCCGTTGTTGTCGAGATCCGCGATCACCGGTGTGCCGCGCACGGCGTCCTTCGTCACCAGCGGAAAGCCGTCCAGCACGACGCCGGCGGCGCTCCATGCGTAGATGAACTTCTCCTCGTTGCCCAGCAGAACGTCCACCTGACCGTCGCCGTCGATGTCGCCCACGACGGGCGACGACTCGGTGTAGGTCTTGGTCGAGTAGGTGACCGGCCAGCCGGGCGCGTCGGAACCGTTGTACTGGATTGCGTACAGCTTGCCGTTGCTGGTCGGGATCAGCACCTCCAGCTTGCCGTCGCCGGTGATGTCGGCCAGCGCGGGCGAGGGATTGAAGAAGTTGTTGTGGTTCAGCCAGCGCGTCCACATCAGTGTGTTGTCGTGGTTGATCGCGTACGTCTCGCCGGAGCCGCGCACCGTCACCACGATTTCCAGATCGCCGTTGTTGTCGATGTCACCGATCGCGACGCCGCCGCCGGCGTAGCTGGGAAGCGTGCGCGGCCAGCCGGGTACGTCGCTCCCATCCTCGTTCAGCACGTAGAGCTTCTTGTCCTGGGTGGCGATGACGATCTCGTCCTTGAGGTCGCCGTCGATGTCCGCCAGCGCGGGCGGCTGGTACTGCCACTGGTTGGTGTCCGGCAGGCGCTTGAAGACACCGTCGGTCGCGGGGTTCAAATCGCCGTCGATGAACTCCGTTCCATCGGTGTTCCACACGTACAGATAGGCATCCTGGTCCACGGCCAGGATCTCGAGGTCGCCGTTGCCGTCGATGTCGCCCACCGCCACGTTGCCGCGCACGAAGTCGATGGTCGGTTTCGGCCAGCCCGGCAGCACCGCGCCGGTTCCGGAAAAGCAGTAAACCTCCTTCGAGGTGTATGCGGCCGCGACGATGTCGAGTCCGGGAATGTCGTCGATCCTGGCCAGTGCGGCCGGCCCGATGAAGTCGGAACCCAGCGACGAGAACACGCCCCAGGTGGCGGGGTAGCCGTCGCCGTCGCGTATCTCGGTGCCGTCGTGCTTCCACGCGTACAGAAAATCGTTGCCGACCACGACATCGGGATAGCCATCGCCGTCGATGTCACCCACCGCCGGTGAGTTGGCCGACGGGTCGGGCATTTCGTTGGGCCAGCCGGTGTACTGGGGCGGGTTGGTGGACGCGGACGCAATCGCGGACAGCGGACTCTCGTTGCCGGAGCTGTCGATGGTCGTGATCGCGTAGTAGAAGCGCGTGCTGGGTGCGAGCCCGGCGTCGGTGAACACGCTGTAGGGAATGATGTCGGGTGACGCGAGCGCAAACGGTCCAGCCCCGGATGTGGAGCGGTACACGCGATACCCGGCCACATCCGGCGACGGACCCGGGTTCCACGTGATCTTGATCTTGTCGAGCGCGATGCTCGCGTCGAATGACTGGATGGTCGGTGCGGCGGGCACCCGCAGTTCGACGATGCGGGTGGTCTCGCGCCCCTCACCGTCGGTGATCGTCAACGACAATGGGTTGTCGAGACCCGGGTCGACTTCCGTCAGCACGAAGCCGGCCGCGTTCTCCGCCTCCGTCATGAAACCGAGATCCACGAACGACGCCGCTCCCGTCGTCACGGTGCTCCCGCCATCCAGCGCCACCAGCGCGCCGGTGAGCGACTGCGCCGGGCCATGCCCGTAGTTCTTCACGCGCACGTACAGCAGGTGCGGTTCACCGGGCGAAATGATGCCGTCGCCGTTGCCAACCGGCAACGCGTCGCTGGTCCGCAGCCCGGTGATCTCCAGTTTGGGCGCCGACACGACCCGCGCGAAGCCGCCCAGCCAGGTGCTGGCGCCGTGGGTGGTCGTCACGTCGAAGCGCAGGATCGAACCGTCGCCGATCAGCACCGAGGCGTCGACCGTCCACGTCGTTCCGCCGGGGGCCCAGGTCTGGCCCGCGGGGATGACCGGAATCGAGAGGGCGGTATTGGAAAGAGTGACGGTGGACGAGGTGCATGCGAGCGCGGCGCTGGCCGACACCGATGCGACGCCGCCGACGTTGTGGAACAGCGGGCGCAGTTCGATGATTTCCCCCGCGTCGATGATGCCATCGCCGTTGCCGGAAGACGCGCCGGTGTTGTCGTCGTCCGCAAGTACGGCGTCGATCGCGAGCATCGCGCCCGCGGGTGGCAGCACCGAAATCCAGCGTTCGTGGCGGGCGAGGTTGCGCCCGGTGACCACGGCGCGGATCGAGCCCGCCTGCGTCGTGGTGAAGGGGAGTGTCACCGAGCCGGATCCGTCGGTGATGCCCACCGCGTAGTCCTCGGTGCCTTTCCACAGGCACACGGTCGCGCCGGGCTCCGGCATTCCCGAGACATCCACCTGCACGGAAATCTGGTTGGTGCCCGCGGGCACCGAGGCGGGCGCGCTCACCGTCGCGGTCCGGACCGGGCCCGTCCACAGTGGCATCTCGGGGTCGGCGAGGATGGTGTAGATGTAGTGCGTCCACAGGTCGGCACCGTCGCCGAACACGGCCAGCGGCGTGCGTCCCACGCGCGAGAGCGTGAAGGCCTCGCCGATGTTGACATTGCCGGTCTGGAATACCGCGTGCGCGAAGGCGGTCATGTAGTACGACGACGGATCGGCAAACGCGCTGTTGGTGGCGCCGATGATCGAGACCGCGCCGCCGTTGGGATTGCGCAGCATGTGCTCGCCCAGGCAGTCGTAGTCAAACGCCGCCGCGGTGCAGTTGAGCATGAACAGGTTGAACTCACGGTCGGGGTGATACAGATTGTCCGCGTCCGGAATGGCCACGTTGTCATCGCCGCAGTGCATGTTGAAGCGGTAGCCGTGTCCCACGTGGAAGACCATGTTGAAGCCCGCGTTGAGCGAGTCGATGGCGGTCGCGCGGGATTCGTGTACCGATCCGGGGAAGAGATCCTCGGTCTCGTACATCCGCGTGGTGCGCCGCGACGGTGAGTTGACCTCACTGTTGTATACGTTCTCGGAGATGGCGGCGCCGTTGTTCACGATGGTCTGTCCGGGTGACCACGGCGACGGAAACAGCACCTCGGACAGGAACAGCACCTTGTCGGCGTACTCCGGGTCCGCGGGCGTCTCGTAGCGCTCGATCTTGTTGACCACGATGTTCGCCGCGGCGAGCGTGGACACCGGCAGGCGGGCGACGTGCAGTTCGACCCACAGGTCCGTCGCGTCCACGGCCTGTTCACCGAAGCGGGCGTCGCCCAGCGCGTTGAACGAGCCGTCGAGACCCGCGAAGTAGATGTCCGCCGGAATGTACGTCCCGCCATAGTAATAGACGCTGTACAGGTAGCGGGGCGGGATCTGCGGTGTGTCGCCGGCGAGGAGCACGTAGCGCGTTCCCCAGTTCGTGTAGGCGTCCTTGAGGAAGAAGCGGATCGTCTCGGCGGTGTCGGTGCCGCGGCGGTAATTGGCCTCGATCCATTCGACGGTGCGCGTCACCGTGGGGACGCCCTTGGCGGTCTTCCATGTGGCGAGCGAATCGAACGCCGGCTTCATCGCCTCGGTTGTGATGATGAGGTACTCAACCGGGCTTCCCTCGAGCGACGGGACCGCGGACGGGCTGAACGGGCCGGTCACCGGTTTCACGGCGATCGGCGGGTAGGTTCCGGCGGCGTCGGGGTTGAGAACCACGCCGCGCAACGCCGCGTCGATGTGGGAAGCGGCCGCGGCGCTCAGACGGCGCGCGCGCGCACCCTGCGAGGAAGATTCCGCCGCGCGCAACTCAACCGTGAGATCGATGTCGGTTGCGGCGACGAGACTGCCGCCCTCCATGCGCAGCGGAAATACCGCGATGCTCGCAA
The DNA here is from genome assembly GCA_036273975.1 of Candidatus Krumholzibacteriia bacterium. Classification (GTDB taxonomy): domain Bacteria; phylum Krumholzibacteriota; class Krumholzibacteriia; order WVZY01; family JAKEHA01; genus JAKEHA01. The sequence continues at coordinate 24,734 of DASUGO010000008.1, read as the reverse complement.
TGGTGTAACCGTGCCACGTGCCCGAACCACCGTAACGGACCAGCTGCGACGGATAGCTCTCACCGCCCGCGGTGGGTGCGAGTGGCGCGGCCGGAGAGGGCAGCACCACCGGCCGGGGTGCGTCGGGGTCGGGCGCCGGCGCCGACGCCAGCACGGGCGTGATGTCCCGGGCCACCGTGCCTTCGTGCCGTGCATTCGCATGCACGGCGGCAACTTCGCTCCCCGCCGGGACGAGCACGTTGACGACGCGCATTGGCAGCGCCGGGAGTCCGGCATCATTGAGGAGCTGCAGCGCCTGTCCGTCGTCGGTATGCGCGCTGACCACGGCGCCCTGCACGGTCGTTTCCACCGAGATGCCGGACGCGGGTGTCGTAATGGTGAAATGAAGCGAGGGAGGACCGGCCCTCCCGTCCAGGAGAACGAGAGGTCCCGCGACCGCGATGATGAGCGCGATTGTGATCCGGATTGATCGCATGGATGTTCACCGGCGTCGGGTTGCCAGTGCCGCATAACTATATGAAATACTGGAGTTTGTGTCAATCTTATCCGCGGGGACGAGGACGGGGCCGGCGCTGGCCGGCCCCGTGGTCGGGAGGCTGAATGGGGGCCGGCGCGAACCGGGTCAGTTGGAATACTTTACGCCGCAGCCGTAGGCCGTGGTCGACTTGTCCGCCACCGGCTTGCCGGCCATCGCGGCGTCCAGCGACGCCCGCACGTAGTTGTGGGCCCCCTGGATATCGTCCAGGCTGGTCGACGGCTTGTCGTCGATCGCACCGGCGTACACGAGCACGCCCTTCGGGTCGATCACGAACATGTGCGGCGTTGTCCTGGCGCCGTACTCGCGGCCGACGGTGCCGTCCGGATCGCGCAGGTAAGCGGTGGACGCGAGCTTTCGTTCCGCCGTCATCGTCTGCAGGTCCGCGGGTTCGTAGTAGCCCTGCTTGCCGGGTGCCGACGAGCAGATGGTCAGCCACACCACACCGGCGTCGACGTATTTCTTCTGCAGCGCCTGCATGTTCCCGGAGCCGTAGTGTTTCTTCACGAACGGGCAGTCGAAATTGTTCCATTCAAGGACGACATACTTGCCCTGAAAGTCCGACAGCTTGTAGGTCTTGCCATCGATGCCCGTCAGTGAGAAATCGGGGGCAGTCTTGTCGATCGCAGCGGTGGCGTCCGCGCGATCGGCGGCCTTCAACGCGGCGGGTACGGTGAGCATGAGTGCCGTGGCCAGCGCCGCGGCAACGGGGAATCTGCGTGTGAGCATTCGAGTGTCCTCCCGGTTGGTGATGATGTCTATCGGCGGTCGAGCGGTACGTCGATTTCGATCGCACCCGCGGCGCCATTGCCGGACCAGCCACTGCTGGACACCAGAATCCCCGACAATCGGGGCGGTATACCGGCGGCCATGTGAGCAAGTTCAACGCTGAGTTGATACGCGGCTCTTCCCGAGGGGCTCGCGAGCACCGAGAGCCGCTGCGGCGCCGCGTTTTCGATGATGCCGGGGTCGTAGGGGAAGAAGAATACATCGGCGGGCGGTCCCGCGACCATGCTCGCCGACTGAATCTCCATCGCGATCGTCTGCGAATCGGTGAGCCGCGCGGAGACGCTCCAGACTCCCGCCGGCTGCGGGCAGCGCGCGACCGCGGCGCTGATGCGCGCCGTCCACGCGGCGTCGGGTTGAGGCGCTGTCGCAACCGGCAATGAGAGCGACAGATCCGCCGCGCCGGGGACACAGGCCTCGTTGCACGCGAGCCAGGAAACGCCCGCTTCCAGCGCAATGGCCGTTCCCGGCTCCAGGTTCGCGGGTGCGGTTACTTCGGTGACGAGCAGCAGTTCGTCGCCATAGCCGAAGATCACCAGCGGCCCATCGCGGAAGCGATCAGGCAGCGGCCAGCACACCAGCCCGGCTTTGAATCCGTCCGGGAGTTGCCACTTCACGCCCGGCGCGAGCCCCGCGTCGCCCGGGTTCAGCCAGTTGACGTGCCAGCCGGAAGCCGGTGCCAGCCGGACCGCGAGCCGGAACGTCCCGCCCGGTGCAATTGCACTCGCGTCGCACACGAGTGACGCCTGCACCAGCGCTTCCTTCTCGAACGACGGCGTGCCGATTCCTGCATCCTGCGCGCGCGTTTCGCACGGAATCGCCAGTGCCGACGCGAACGCCGCGGCCGCGAACCATCGCGGCCATATGCGCCGTGTCACGGTGTGCTGCGCCCTTTGCAAACGTGTGCTGATTGTTCGAGTCATCGACAGGTGCATGATAACCACAGCGGGACCGCCGGGCAACTCCGGCCCGGATCCGGGATGGACGCGGCTTCCTGTGACCCCGCTTGCGGCGCCATCGGTGGGGGATGGATACGGCGCCCGCGCATGCTGTTGACCGCGCACTGCCACCGCCCGGTGTTCTTCGCCCTTGCTGCACGCGCCTCCCCTCCATCCGCAGGCATGCGCGCTTCTGATACTCCGGGGGAAGCATTCGCGTTCCACGCAATCGTCCGTGCATGGCGTTTGCACCGTGAGGACGCCATAAACCAGCCCTCATTCCCGCGCGCCCGCACCGGACGTTCGCGCACCGCGGAATTCGCCGTGGCGGCGGACGCCAAAGGAGAATGCCCATGCACCGAGCCGTTCCCCTCGGAGCCGCCCTCGTGTTCGCCGTCCTCGCGGTTGCCGTCGCGAGCCGGCCCGCCGCCGCCAAGCCGGTTCGACTGCACCTGTTCAATCTCGCTCCTTCCACGGCCTATCAAGTTGCGGTCCCCGGTCTGGCGCCCATCGCGGTTTTCACCGGAGTCGCTGCGAGTCTCGTCACCGCGTTCGACGCCGCGCCGGGCGACCTGGTCGGAATCCAGCCCGTGGACAATCCGGACCTCCAGCCGCCGGCGCCGCCGTCGTTCACGGGGCTGGCCAGCGACGGAGCGGGCTGCGCGGTGGCGAGCTGGTCGCCGAGTGGCGATCCGACCGTCACCGGTTATGTGGTATCGCTCGGGCGCGTCCCGGCCGCCGATGGCGCGGGATACGAACAGACCGTCGAAGTTGCCGCCGGATCGTCGGTGCGGGTCTGTTCGCTCGAGAAGGGAATGCACTACTTCGCGGTGCAGGCGCGCAACTACGCCGGCATGCTCAGCGGCTATTCGGCGGAGCGATCGGTGGAGATCGTTGTCGTAGCGGTGCTGATTTCGCGGTTCGACGCGCGCGTTACGCGGGGCGGGGTGCAGCTCACGTGGTCGATCATTGCCGACGAACTCGTGCGCGGCTATCGCGTGTACCGGACCGGCCCGGATGGAACGGAGCGCGCGCTGTCGCCGGACGCCCTGGCGGCGACGGAATCGTCGCTCTTCGACCGCGACGTGGTTCCGGGCACCACCTACACGTACGTGCTGGGCGCAATCGGCGAGGACGGCGGGGAGACGCGCTCGGTGCCGGTGACCCTGGAGACGCCGGCGCTTGCGCTCGCGCTCGGACAGAACGCGCCCAATCCATTCAATCCGGGGACGTCGATCCCAATCGTGCTGGACACGGCGTCGCGGGTGCTGCTCCGGGTCTACGACGTGCGCGGTGCGCGGGTGGCGACGCTGTTCGACGGGGCGTTGCCGGCCGGCGCGCACGTGATCGCCTGGGATGGGCGCGACGCGCGCGGCCGCCCGGTTGTATCGGGGACGTACCTTTACTCACTGGTGGCGGGGAAGCACCGGCTCGCGCGCAAGATGCAGGTGTTGCGCTGACGCGGGGTCATACCGGGGGCAAAAAGAAAACCCGCCGCGCGAACGCGGCGGGTTTTCGGTAAACACTCAGCAACGACGGGAGGTCTAGCGGTAGAGCGCTTTCACGCCACCCCAGGTGCTCTCCTTCGTCGGCACCGTGCCGCAGTGGCCCGGTCCGATGATGCCGTTGTTGTAGTCGTCGAGCGTCTGCGTGTTGGCGCTGGTCTGGCTCGGGTGAATGTACCCGGCGCCGACCGGCGGAACCACGAGGCCACCAATCTGCGCATCCGCGGCCGCGATCGCTGCCGACGCATCCGTCGGATCCGCGCCCGCCGCGATGTTCAGCTTGGCACCGATCAGCTGGTGCGCGAGGCTCACGAGACCGTTGCCCTGCACCGACTCGTCGAGGATGTCACACAGCTGCTGCTTGGTGTAGTTGACCGTTCCCAGCGTCAGCGACATGACCGGCCAGGCTTCCTTGTGGGTCTTCCAGTAGCCGATCGTGTACGTGCAGTTGGTGCTCTCGGTCGTGTACGCGCTGACCGTGTTGCTCAGCGGACTCGCGGCGCCACCGAACTCGTCGGTCGCAAACGCCGTGAAGTTGTACTTGGTGCCGTAGTCGAGCTCGTCGACATCTCCCGAGACGCCCGTCTCCTGGAAAAGATCGCCGATCTCGATGGTGATGGTCGCATACGGTGCCAGCTCAAACGTGTTGTACTGCCCGCCAAACGTGTTGAGCGTCGGCGAGCCGCTGAAGTCCGCGCTGCGCGTCTCGGACGTCTCGTTCGACGGCCACACGCGGCCGGTGGATGAGAATGACGCCTCGTCCATCCACCACACCGTAAATCCGTTCGGCAGACCGCTGGCACCCGCGGTCACCATGATCGTCTGCTTGCCGTGACCACTGTTACCGGCGCTGATGGAGGGCGCGTCCAACGCGGCCTGCACCGTCGGCGCCACGATCAGGAGCGCCAGCGCCAGCAAGGTTGTAATCTTCCCGTAACGGTGAATCATAGTTCATCTCTCCATAACAGTTGAAAAGCACCAATTGAAATGTGAGATGCCACAAACCACTGGCCACCCCGTCTCACACACCGGCCCCTCGACGCTGAATTTCTCATTAAAAATGTATGGGCCCTTGCTTGAGTAGTCTAACACAAGGCTCGGCTTGGTTCAATCTGTTTCATAGCGTTCTGATGCACCAAAGTCCGAGGGGCGCACGCCGGAAATCCAAAAAAAGAGTAAATTATCCGAATTGACTTTCCCCGACCCGGGCGCGAGAATAGAAGCCGACGGATCCTCGAATCCCGGCGGTCTCCGGCCGCAACGGAGCCACCCTGCGAAGTTCGAGATCCTCCGGCGTCGTTACCGCCCGGTTCGACCGGTGTCGAAGGACGCCACGGTGGTGTGGGATGGTTCAACAGCCAGAGAAGTACACCCGTCACAGCGACTTGAGGACGTTCCCGCCGGGAACGCGCGGGTGGCCTGTTGAGGAACCCCACACCCGCCGCGCGCACCCTGCGCTGCCTGCTGCATTCACCCGCATTGTTAACTCAAAGCTGAATAACGCACTTGCGGGCGCACGTCGAGCCCCGCGACACCACGGCACGTTCCTTGGTTATAGCGATCTACAGAACGCCAATAACTCAAGGAGGCTCGTCATGACCGTCATTCTGATTCTTCTCATGGTTTCCGTCTTCGTGACGCTCGACTACGCGTTCGGCCGCAAATCGGCCGAGACCGTCACCGCCGACAACCCGGATGGATTCCTGCCGCTCGCGGCGGAACCGGTGTGGGTCGCCGGCTATCAACTGCCCGAAGAGCTTCGATTCCACCCCGGACACACGTGGGTGCGTCCATTGAGCGCCGACACGGTGGTCGTCGGCATCGATGACTTCGCGCGCCGCCTCACGGGGCCCGCGACGTCCATCGGCCTGCCCGAAGCCGGGTCGCGTCTCGCTGCCGGCCGTCCGGCGTTCCGCATTGGCACTGCCGGCGGTGGCGCCGACCTGGTATCGCCGCTCTCCGGCGAAGTTCTGGAAGTGAACCCGCGTCTTGGCGAACAGCCCGGCCTTGCGACCGACGAACCGTACGGACGCGGCTGGCTGGTCAAACTGAAATCGCATGACCTCGCGAGCGGTCTGCGCAACCTGATGGGCGGATCGCTGGCCCGGCGCTGGACGGAAGATGCGCGCGCGCGGCTGGACATGCAGCTCGTGGCCCTGTCGGGCTCGGTGCTTCAGGACGGCGGCGAACCGGTGGCCGACTTTGCCCAGCACCTCAATGACGAGGACTGGCGGCGGTTGGTTCAGGAGTTCCTGCTTTCCTAAAGGGAGGGGAAGATGAGTACGCAACCTAAATCCATGTTGATCGATATCACCCGCTGCGTTGGTTGTGGCGCCTGCACGGAGGCCTGCCTGCAGGCGCACAACCTTTCCACCAATGTCGACGACATCAAGGAACTGTCGGCGGGTGCGCTGACGTACGTCTCCGAACACGGAGATCTGTACGTGCGCAAACTGTGCATGCACTGTCTCGAGCCGACCTGCACCAGTGTCTGCCCGGTGGCGGCGCTCAAGAAGACGCCGGAAGGCCCTGTGGTCTACGAGGCGTCGCGCTGCATCGGCTGCCGCTACTGCATGCAGGCGTGCCCGTTCGACGTCCCGCGCTACGAGTGGGACAAGGTCGTGCCGGGTGTGGCCAAGTGTGATTTCTGCGCGACGCGTCAGGCGCAGGGCCTGATGCCCGCGTGCGCGGAGGCCTGTCCCGAAGCGGCCACGGTGTTCGGCACGCGCGAGGAACTGCTGGCCGAAGCGCACCGCCGTCTCGAGGCCGACCCCGATTCCTACTATCCGCACGTCTTCGGCGAGCACGAAGTGGGCGGCACATCGATGTTGTTTCTCTCGCCGGTTTCGTTCGACCAGCTCGCATTCCCGCTTCCACTGCCGTCGGAGGCACTGGGCAAGCGCACCTGGGCGTCGCTCAGCCACGTGCCCGACGTCGTCACGATTGGCGGCGCCATGCTGCTCGCCATCTGGTGGATCACGCGGCGCCGCGCCGAGGTGGCGCGGGTGGAGGGTCCGGGCGCATCCAACGGCGATCACACTGGAGGTGGTCACGCATGAACGGAATCAAGAAGCCGCGGTTCGGTTTCTGGAGCGCCGTGTTCTGGATACTGGTGGGCTTTGGCGTCGCGACGGGGATCATGCGCTTCACGCGTGGACTCGGATCGGTGACCAACCTGTCCGACACGTTCCCGTGGGGCCTGTGGATCGGGTTCGACATCCTGTGCGGTGTGGGACTCGCCGCGGGCGGATTCACGATTACGGCCGTCGTCTACCTGTTCCACCTGGAACGCTTCCGGCCCATCGTGCGGCCGGCCATTCTCACCGCGTTCCTCGGCTACCTGCTGGTCGTGGTGGGTCTGCTGTTCGACCTCGGGCGCCCGTGGAACATCTGGCACCCGCTCATCATGTGGAACCCTCACTCGGTGATGTTCGAGATCGCGTGGTGCGTGACGCTCTACACCACCGTCCTCGCGCTCGAATTCTCGGGGATGGTGTTCGAGAAACTGGGATGGACGCGCGCCGTCAATATTCAGCACGCGGTCACCATTCCGCTGGTCATCCTGGGTGTGATTCTCTCGACGCTGCACCAGTCTTCGCTGGGCGCGCTGTATCTCATCGTGCCGGGCAAGCTGCACCCGCTGTGGTACACGGAACGCCTGCCGGTGATCTTCTGGCTGTCCGCGGTGTGCGCAGGGCTCGCGATGGTGATCGTCGAGTCGCGCCTGTCGGCGCGGGCGCTCGGCCGTCACCTCGAGGTTCCCATTATCCGCACACTGGGCCGCGCACTGATGGGCGTGCTGGGCGTGCTGGCCGTGTTCCGCCTGCGCGACCTGGCCGCGCGCGGCGTCATGGGGCTGGCCTTTCATCCCTCGTACGAGGCGGCGCTGTTCCAGGTGGAGTTCCTGCTCGGCATCGTGCTGCCGTTCGTCATTCTGCTCGTGCCGCGCATGCGCAGGAGTCCGAAGGGCCTGTACGTGGCGAGCCTGTTTACCGTACTCGGGTTCATCGCCAACCGGCTGAACGTCAGCATCACCGGGCTCGAAGCATCGCAGCGGCACTACATCCCCGCCGTGGGCGAGGTGCTGGTGACGGCGATGCTGGTCGCGCTGGGGTTCGGGGCGTTCAAGCTGGCGGCCAAGTACCTGCCGGTCTACCCGCCGCTGCCGAACGTGGCGCCGCCGGGAACGGTAACGCAGTTGCGCTCGAAGTGAGCGCGGAAGGGTGATTCTCCGATGAACGGAAATCGCCACAATGGACGGGGGCTGGCGGTCCGCTTCGGGCTGGCGCTGTGCGCCGGCACCGCGGTGATTCTCGTCGCGGGCGGCTACGCCAGCCTCCGGATGCAACGGTCGCACCTCACGGAACTGGTGGAGACGCGGGCCATCGAAGTGGCCGACGTGATCCGCCGCTCCACGCGCGACGCGATGATGCGCGACGACCCCGGTGAGGTGCGGCGCATCATCGACGCGATTGCCGAACACGAATCGTTCGAACGCATCCGGGTGTTCGACGCGCGCGGACGAATTACGGTGTCCACCGACCCGGGCGAGGTCGGCGCGCTGGTGGACATGGACGCCGAGCAGTGCGTGCTATGTCACGGCGCCGACCGGCCGCTGGTCCGGCTGGACGGGCAGGATCGCACGCGCGTGTTCCAGAGCAACGGCGAGCGGGTGCTGGGTGTGATCGCACCGCTGCACAACGAACCCAGCTGTTCCAACTCGTCGTGCCACGCGCACCCGGCGTCGGTCGCGGTGCTGGGTGTGCTGGATGTGCAACTGCCGCTCTCGCTGGTGGACGCCGACGTCGCCGCGTCGCAGCGGCAGATCCTGCTGGGCGTGGCGATTGCGGTGCTGGCGTTGCTCGCGCTGGCGTGGCTCCTGACCTGGCGGATGGTGCTGCGGCCGGTGGCGCGCCTGACGCGCGCGACCGAGCGCATGGCCGCCGGGGACTTTTCGGCGCGGCTTCCGGCCGGTCACCACGACGAGATCAGCGCGCTGGCGGATGCGTGGAATTCGATGACGGAACGACTGGGAAACGCGCATCGCGCGCTGGAAGAACTCAACGCCACGCTCGAGAACCGCGTGGAGGAAAAGACCGCACAACTGGAGCAGGCGCACCGGCGCATGCTGCTGGTCGACAAGATGGCGTCGCTGGGAAAACTGGCGGCGACGGTCGCGCACGAACTCAACAACCCGCTGGCCGGCATCGCCACCTACGCGCGGCTGATGCGCCGGCGCAGCGAAGAGGCGCGGCCGGGGCCGGTGGAGCCGGCGGAAGCGGAGTCCCGGCGGATTCTCGCGCTGATCGAAGACGAATCGCGCCGCTGCGGGAACATCGTCAGGAACCTGCTGCTGTTCAGCCGTTCACCGACGGTGCGCTTCACCGAGGAGGAGTTGCGGCCGCTGCTGGATCGCTGCGTGATGCTCTTGCACCACCGCGCGGAGTTGTCGGAAGTTTCGCTCACGGTGGATGTCCCCGACGGCTTTCCGAAGATCGAGTGCGACGCGTCGCAGATTCAGCAGATGGTGCTGGCGCTCGCGATCAACGGGCTCGAGGCCACCACGCAGGGCGGACAGGTTGCGCTGATTGCGCGCGCCGAGGAGCCGGGATGGATCACGATCCGCGTTCAGGACAACGGGCGGGGGATTCCGCCGGAATACCTGTCGGAAATTTTTGAACCGTTTTTCACCACCAAAGAAGGCGAGAGCGGCGTCGGTCTGGGGTTGCCGGTGGTCTACGGCATCGCGGCGCGGCACCAGGGCTCGGTGGCGGTGGAGTCGTCCAGCGAGCGGGGCACGGTCTTCATCGTCCGGCTGCCCATTCGCCAGCCGCAGCCGGCGGACGCGGGAGCGCCCGCCAGGGAGGTTCACGTTTCATGAGTACGCAAACAGCGGCGACGCCGTTGTCGATTCTGGTGGTGGACGACGAGCCGATCGTCGTGCAGTCGCTGGGCGACTGGTTCCGCCAGGACGGGCACCGCGTCGACACCGCGCAGAGCGCGCGCGAAGCGCTGCGCCTGGTGGGCGAGAAGGACTACGACCTCGCGTTTCTCGACATCAAGATGCCGGGGGTCGACGGGCTGGATCTGCAGGCGCGCCTGGTCGAGGTCAAGCCGGACATGACCATCATTATAATGACGGCGTACGCGTCGGTGGACACCGCGGTCAAGGCGCTGAAGGCGGGGGCCTATGACTACATCTCCAAGCCGTTCGATCCCGAGGAGCTGTCGCTGCTGGTGCGGCGTGCGGGCGAGCACCGCTCGATCCGCTCGGAGAACCAGCGCCTGAAGGAGCGCCTCGATGCGGCGTCGGAACAGTCTCCGATCGTCGGGGTGTCGCCGGCCATTCGGCGCGTGCACGAACTCATCGCGGCCGTCGCGGGCACCGACGCCACGGTGCTGATCAAGGGCGAGTCGGGCACCGGCAAGGAGATGGCCGCGCGCGCCATTCACGCCGCGTCGCCGCGCCGTTACGGGCCGCTGGTGGTGGTCAACTGCGGTGCGCTCGCGGAGGGGCTGCTCGAGAGCGAGTTGTTCGGCCACGAGAAGGGCGCGTTCACGGGCGCGATGTACCGCCACAGCGGAAAGTTCGAGATGGCCAACGGCGGCACGCTGTTTCTCGACGAAATCGGCACCATCACACCCAAGGTGCAGGTGGAACTGCTGCGCGTGATCGAAGAGAAGATGGTGACGCGCGTGGGCGGTCGCAATCCGATCCCGGTCGACTTCCGGGTGGTCGCCGCGACCAACGAGGACCTCGACGCGCGCGTGCGGAGCGGCGAGTTCCGCGAGGACCTGTTCTGGCGGCTCAACGTGTTCGCCATCGAGATGCCGCCGCTGCGCGCGCGGCCCGACGACATCGTGCCGCTGGCGGAGTTCTTCCTCGCCCGTTTCACGAGATCGATGAACCGCAAGCCCATGCATTTCTCGGCGGAGGCGCTGCACGCGCTCTCGACGTATGCATGGCCGGGCAACGTGCGCGAACTCCAGAACGCCATCGAGCGCGCGGTGGTGGTGGGGCACCCGCCGCAGATCGAGGCCGCGGACTTCCCGATGCGCGTCACCGAGGAGTCCAACGGCAATGCCGGGCCGATGTCGCTGGCGGAGATGGAGCGCGCGCACATACTGGCGGTGCTGGAGTCGCAGGACTGGAACATCAGCCATTCGGCGCGGGTGCTGGAAATCGACCGCGGCACCCTCTACCACAAGATCGAGCGCTACGGACTCGACCGGGCGCGGGCCAACGGGTAGCCACGGTGGCCGACGGCACCGGCAGCGCCGCGCCGTCCCGCATCGGGCCGGTGCGCTTCCTCGCGGGCGTGGAGTTGAAGCGGGCGCACGTCGAGGACATCGTCGCGCGCGTCAGCCGCCGCCTCGCGGTGCCGTGTCATCTGGATCCGGCACCGTGGGCGTGCACCCCGGTGCATCTCTCCGGGCGCGACCAGGTGGACGCGGACCTGCTGCTCGCATCGCTCGACGGGCCCGTGGAGCCGGGCAGTATCCGCGTCGGGCTGACGGGCCTCGACCTGGGGCTTCCGATCTTCACCTATGTATTCGGGCGCGCGCATCGTGGCGGCCACGCCGCGGTGGTTTCACTCGCGCGCCTCTCGCCCGAGCGCTACGGATTTCCGCCCGACCCCGATCTCGCCGCGCGCCGCGCGGTCGCCGAGATCATGCACGAACTCGGTCACGTGGCCGGGCTCGGGCACTGCGACGACTTCAACTGCATCATGCATTTTTCTCCCAACGTGGAATCGATCGACGTGCGCGGGATGACGTTCTGTCGCGCGTGCGCGGACGCACTGCCCCGCAACCTGCTCGCCGAACAGCACGCATAACCGGGTTCTTCTGGGTAGTCCGGTGTTGGGTGCATTACAGCGCGGCCGTGAAAGTTTGCGCTCGTGGTTGACGCGGCGCGGCGTTCCCCGGAGCTTTTATATGGAGCGCGCCGTCGCGGGCGCGCGCGGCGGTCCGGCGACCCCGGTCCACCGTGTGACAGCAACCACTCGCGGGAGGTTTCCGATGAAGCGGATCATGTTGGCAATCGCAGTAATGTCAGTTGTTGCGGGCGGATGTGCCAGGAAGGCCGATATCGAAGCGGCGCGCGGTGAAGTTCGTGAGGCCGATCAGCACTGGGCGGCGACGGTGGCATCTGGAGACATGCAGGCGTTCACGGGATTCATCGCGCCGGACGGCGCGCTGCTTCCTCCCCACGAGGAGATGATCCAGGGGGCGGACGCCGTTGCGCTCTGGGCATCCGACTTCCTTGCTTCGCCCGGCGTTTCGTTGACCTGGCAGCCGGACGTCGTCGAGGTGTCGACGTCGGCGGACATGGCCTACACCTGCGGGACATACGACCTGCGGATGCCGGGGCCCGACGGGTCGATGATGAATGACCACGGCAAGTACGTCACCATCTGGCGCCAGGGAGGCGACGGCGTCTGGCGCGTCGTCATCGACACGTTCAATTCCGACCTCCCGGTTTCGGCGTTCGCGATGGCCGACACGGTGGGAACGATGCAGACCATGACGCACCCGTAGGGCACGTTGGACGGGTCAGGCGGGGAGCGGTGGCGTCCCGAGAATGTGCCGGATGACATCCGCGGCCGAGTAACCGCTTCCGTCCGGGCGCAACAGGTGCGACACGGTGGCAAGGTCATCGCCGGCCGTCACCATGGGTGGTTCGACGTAGTCGTCCCGCTGTTGCGGGTAGCCGGCGGTTGCATTGAGGGCGTTGCACAGACAGACACGACCTTCCGTATCCGCCGCGTTTCCGCCATTACGCACGTAGTCTTCCACGGCTCGGCGGGGCAGCGGTAGCCGATGGAGCCGTCCGCCTTCTTGAAGAGTGTGCGCAGGAAGCGCAGGTCGCAGATGCGTCCGCGGGCTGCGTACACGTGCTCGTCGGAGAGCGTTCCCTCCAGACGCACCACCTTGAACGGAAACCCGGTGGGCGACACGGTGGCCGCGGTGAGGATGGAGGTTCCGTGACGGCGGACCGTGTCCAGCACGCGCCGTTTCAGCCCCGGTTCCATGCCGGACTCGTCGCACAGTGAAAACGGTGTGCCCACCTGCACACCGGCGGCGCCGTCGGCCAGCGCGTCGCGCAGGCGGCCGGGGTGCCCGTAGCCGCCCGCCAGCCAGAACGGCACGCCGAAGGCGCGCATCTTCTCGGAAGCGACGATGTCCTTGTCGCCGTAGACGGGTTCGCCGCCCGCGTTCAGGTGCAGCGGACCGCGCGGCGGGGCATTGTGGCCACCGGCGCTCGGCCCTTCCACGACGAACCCATCCACCACGCCATCGCTGCGTCTCATCAATGCACTCGCGAGCACCGTCGACGAAATGATCGGAATGAAGCGGGGGCGTTTCAACTGGCCCAGGCGCTGCGCGATCCCGGGGAAGAGCCGTTCCGGATCGAAATGAATGACGAAGTCGTCGTCGGGTCTGGCGCCCTGGACATCGAGGCGGTAGGACACGGGTTCGTGGCGTGACAGGCGGTCGATTACAGCGGCCACCTGCACGGGGATGCCGGCGCCCATCAGCAGGTAGTCGACGCCCGCGAGCATCGCGCCGTAGATGGACGCGAGGTTGGGCAGCTGTACCTTCTCGAGGAGATTGACTCCCACCGGGCCGGTGTGTCCGTGTTTGGCGAGGAAGACCTCGGCGTAGTTGGCAATCACGGTGAATGCGTCGGCGAAGCGCGACGGCAGCACGGTGTGCGCGGGCGGAATCTTGTACGGGATCGCCGGTGACTTTCCGCCCGGAAGATAGTATCGCCGCACGATGGTGTGCACGGACTCCGGAAACGGGAAGCTCTCGAGCGCGCGCCGCATGTGCGCGCCGGGGTCGCCGTCCATCAGCCGGCTTGCGACCACACGGGTCAGCCCGGTGCCGGACACCACACCCAGTTGGCCGAGTTGGGAAACAGCGCGCGCCAGACGCCAGTTGGAAATGGCAACGCCCATCCCGCCCTGAATGATCAGCGGATCGCTCAACGGTTTGTTCCCGGGTCTTGCGGCGGCCAGTGGCTCCATGCAATGACGATTATAAATAAAATAGGACGTAGAAGTCTTTATATATATTCGGGGTTTTCGCCGCGGCGGGGAAACGGGAAGCTCCCCCGGGGTTCTGGGCCCGGGGGAGTCCTTCCCGGGAGGGAGTCGAGTACTCTCCTCTTCGGGGCCGTGACGCTGGAAGGTGTCCCCGCGCTTACCGGGTCAATACGGCCTTCCTCACCAGCGTTTGCCGGCCTGCGTCGAGACGGACGAAGTAGATGCCCGAGGCCACCGAAGCGCCCCGCGCGTCCCTTCCATCCCACGTTGCCACATACGAGCCAGCGGTCACGTTCTCGTTCACCAGTCGAACGACCAGGCGTCCCGAGACGTCGTAAACACCGAGCTGCACCGTTGTCGATCCATCCACCGAGTAATCGATCCGCGTCACCGGATTGAATGGGTTCGGAGAAATGGAAATCGCCACGGTCCTGCCGATGGCCGGTGTGTCCGTGCCGACGGGCGGATCGTACGGACGGATATTCGGATCCTTGCGAGGATCCTGTGTATAGCCATCCGTCAGGGTGTTGAGGAACGCCACGAGCGCGTCGATCTCACCCGCCCGCAGACCTGCGTTGCCGAAGTCGGCGGTGTTTACATTCATGGGCACTTCCGGCTCCAGATGATAACTCACGTTGCGATTGGCGCAGAATTCGACCACTCCGCGCAGCGACAGGAATATGCCGTTGTGGCCGTAGGGTGCGGTGCGCGCGATGTTACGCAGGGTGGGAACCTTCATCTTGCCCATCTCTTCGGTGGCACTGAGAACGGCGCCCGACCCGAAATCCACCCATGCGTCGCCGTCCGGGTTGAAGAAAGATGCCAGGCCGAAGAACGGATTGTTGGGATTCCGGGGAACCCCGACGTTGTGGAAACTGTAATCCGTGAACAGAGGCGACGCGCCTCCCGCGCCGCGTGCGCTCGGATGGCACCCGCTGCACCCGCCCTTGCCCTCGAAGACAGCCAGTCCCAGCGCTTCCTGACGGTTCAGGTGCGCCTGGCCGGCGAGATGCGCGTCATATTTGGAAGTAAACGGGTTGAGTTCCGGGCTGCTCAGATATGCGGCAAGGGCGTCGGCTATCTTCGCGTATGCCGCTTGTGTGTTGTCAAAGATGTGCGTTCCGTATACCGCCTTGAACTGGTCCGAATACGAAGAGGGTTCACCCTGATGACCACGTCGACCATGCTGTGTCGGTTCATTTCCAGCGGATTGAGGAAGGGCGTCCTTGCCCGGTCCGAAAGTGTTGCGTCGCGGCCGTCCCAGCACTGGCCACCGACGTACGCTCCTCTCGATGTGTCATAATGAAATGTCGGGCTGTGGCTGCTGTAGGCAACCGAGGGGGCGCTTCTGTTTCCAACCCGGTCGCTGAACGAGCCAGCGGAGACCGGGGTCTCGTGGTTCGGGTCGGCAAATCCCGCCGCCTGGTCATGGCAGGACGCGCATGACTTGCCGGTCGGGAAGGAAAGATTCGTGTCGTTGAAAATCAGCCGGCCAACCTGTTCCGGTGTGCAGTTGACGCCGGCCGGGCTTCCGGCCTGCTCACCTGGGGGCGCAGTCTGACCTGTAGCCGTGCCCGCGATGAGCAGCGCCGACAGGCAGACCAGCACACAGGGAACCCTGATGGTGTGCATGGCATGCTCCTTTCTGTTGATACACTCGCAGCATGTCGAGAAATGCATTGGGCGGGCAATGGTGCGTATGTATCATTTTGGAGCCGCTACGAAACGCTCGGCGTGAACGGTGAACGGGGAGGCAATGCGGTGAGCCAGTGTCAACCAATCGGGTCTCCCAAGAACCCGGGACGGTTCAAACAATGACGTCAGGCAACTGGATGGTAGTGGTGGCTGGGGTGGTCGCGTGTCTATGGGCCCACGACGCCAACGCCTCTCGCACATCGGATGGCGAAGATCCGTTGCTTAGCTCCCACATCGTTGTTGAGGCCGTGATTGCGTCAGTAGACAATGAAGTGATCGACAAGGACGACTACGAAAGGTTCTATCGAAGCTGGACGCTGGAACAGAATCCGACGTTCGTCAACTTGACGCTGCAAGACGTGAAAGTGTTGCGCGGCGGAGACTACGGGCCAGCAACAGTGATGGCAGCGGAGGTTCCTATGCGACGCTTGGTGGGCCGGCGTGTCGTTCTATGCGCCTACTGGAATGAGGGGCTCGCGCGTTACATCGTGCCTTTCGATGAGTGCGTACTCTCTTCGGACGCGACAATGTGGGTCAGGCTAGATGGAGAATCCCTTAGCGACAGTGAATTGCAGGCGAAAGTGGACGGCGCAAACCCGCGTTCGATGACGCATCGCGCCGTGGTTGTTGCAGAGGGGCGCGTAAGAGCAGTTCGTGAGCGGCTTGTGGGTGTTGTCGATTTTCCAAAGAAGATATATATGAAAGCCGTGGAATTGGAGGACGTGACCTATTTTAAGGGAGCGGGCGTTGAGACGCTGCTCACGTTCGAGGTTATTACGCGGGGACGCGGATATAGTCCGTCGTGGCGAGCTCCCGTGCCGGAGAGGATCGCGCCCGGCGAAAGATGGATTGTGTTTCTGGGGCGGGACGAGAAGAATGGTTTCCTGTACCCGCTTTCCGGGAAGAACGGGATGCTGCGGGTCGATGGGGATCGCCTGATGCTTGACAATCGAGTCAACTATCGGTTTTCAGCCCGAGAGTTGAGGGATGCGGCGACGGCGGAGGTGGGCAATTGATCAAGCTCGGTGTGATTCTGCTGACAGCTGGAGACTCAACTTGAGCAGATGCGGGTGTGGAAGGCGTCCGCGCCGGACGTGAATGGCGTGGTCGACGAGATCGCCGCCCAGTTGCAGGACTTTCCGGCGGTGTTCGCAGAGGGAACGCCCGAGGAGAAGAAGGAGTTCATTCGGCTGTTTGTGGAGGGAATTGAGTTGGATGTGGAGAAGAGCGTTGCACGGTGCCGGATAAAGAAGTTCCCGGCACCGAGTCAGATCGGCACCGGGAATCTTTTGGGATGGTAGCGGGGGTGCGTGACGAGCAGCAAAAGGTAGATTTCCCACCGATCGACATCGTTGAGATCCCGCTGGTTGCCCATGGCCGGGTACTTGTCCCGGCCGCGGCGTAACAGGCGGGATCCTTCTTTCTGGGCCCCACGGGGCCTGTTTCTCTGCTTCTCCCCACACACGGCAAACAGTGGCGCATCGCGCGGCGATTTCTGGCAATGCATGGTGTTTCCCAGCGCCAAGCATGTGGGCCCCCGCGGCCGGACAGAATTACGCCAGAAAGCGCCGAAATTATGTCCCTGGTCAGCCCCTGATCGTTGGCCGAGGTTTCTCAGGAAAAGCGGGGCGAGGACTTCCGGATTTCGGGGGCTGTTGCGGATGAGTTGGTAGGAGGACGAGGTAGCCATGGAACTCGCGAGAGTCAAGAACGTTGCCAATCGGTGGCTCTATCTCGAGGACGACACGTTCATCGATGTGGTCCTGGCCACTGTCGTCGCCCACGGGTTCGGTGGGGATCCGCTGTGGCTGATGCTGGTAGCACCAAGTGGGTCGGGGAAAACGGAGTTCCTCCGCGCACTCAGCGGCGAGCGCATTTACCATCTCTCCAATCTCACCCCTCAGGCGCTGGTCAGCGGGCTCAAACAGCGGAAGGGCGATCCGAGCGTCTTGCCGGAGATTAACGGCAAGGTCATGGTGGTGAAGGACCTCACGACGTTGCTGAGTGAGAACGCCAAGGACCGGACGAAGATATTCGGGCAGCTCAGAGACCTCTACGACGGGTTCACATCGAAGGCGTTCGGAAGTGGTGCCGGGAAGCGCAGCTATGCCTGTCACATTGGGTTCGTCGCCGGGGTCACGCCGGCTGTCGAACGATACCAGGCGATGGACCAGGCTCTGGGCGAGCGATTCCTTAACTACCGAATGGAGCCGCCCGATCCGGATCGCCACGTTGAGAAAGCGATGGAGAACGCGGGGTGTCAGCGTGAGATGCGGCACGAACTCGAGCGGGCCGTGCATGAGTTCTTGCACCACGACTGGCCGACATCCGCGGACAGCGTGTCGCTGCCGAAGGCCGTCCAGGCCAAGATCATGGATCTCGCCGTCGCGACTGCGCAGCTCCGTACACAGGTGCCCAAGACCCGGGCCGGTGTCATTTCCTTTGTACCCGAGCCGGAGGTCGGGACACGCCTCGCCATCCAGCTCACCAATCTCGGCCGGGCGCTCGCCATCGTTCGCGGTACGTCCGTGGTGGGCGAGAGCGAGTATGAAGTCCTTCGGAAAGTTGCGCGCGACTCCTTGCCGTCTGTTCGGCTTCGGCTCCTGTCGGCGGTTCTCGAAGTATCGGGACCCTCGCGCGGGTTTGTGGACACGGCTGCGCTCGCCGAGCGGTCACGCATACCGCTCCTGTCCACGAGGGCCGGCCTCGAGGACCTGCGCTTGCTCCGACTCGCGGAGAGCACCAAGTCCAACCCGATTCGTTGGCGGCTTTCCGAGGCGCTCTGCCAACGGCTTTCGTCCACCGGTATTGTGTTGTCGGAGAAGCAGTTCGGGCTATCAGTAGTGCAAATGGAGGGGGGAGTGCGATCGTGAGGCCAGATCGGATTGGTGTCCACGCTATAAGGAAGGGCGTGTGCCCATACCTTTTTGCACTACGGATTGGTGTAACGAGTATCGTAGCAATCTGTTACGCCGCGTTGGAGCGTAAATATGCGTAGACGCCTCGCCGCACTCCCTCCCTACCAGGGCGGTAAGCGCCGGCTGCTCGGGCAGATCTTCAAGCACCTGCCGCGGCCTGCGGAAGCGCCCGTGTTCGTCGACGCGTTCCTCGGCGGCGGCAGTGTGTCGCTCTACGCCAAGGCTCGTGGGTACCGCGTGGTCTGTAATGACATCGCCCTTCGGAGCCAGATTGTGGGAGAGGCCTTGATCGCCAACGACCGCGTGACCCTTGGCAATGAGGACGTGACGAGGCTGTTCGTCGAGAACGGAGATGAAGCGGGGTTTATCGAGCAGCATTTCGCCGACAAGGTTGTGACCGCGGAGCATGCCCGCTTTCTCGACACCGCATTCCAAAACGCCCGCACGGCCGCGGGCACAAAGCGATGGCTCCTGTTGCTCCTGCTCACCAAGTACGTGTTCCGGATGCGCCCGATGGGGAACTTTGGCGCGCGAACGATCGTCCAGCAGGCGGCAAATGGGGAGTGGGAATCGATGAATCCGCACTACGTGCGAGACATGCTGGTCCGCGGTGTGGCCGATCACCCGGCGGCCGTGGCCGAGACGCTCCGCCGGCAGGTGAACCGGGGTGTGTTTTCGAACGGGCAGAGAAACGAGGTGCACCGAACAGACGTGTTCGAGTTTCTCGAGGGCGTGGAGGGCGACATCCTCTACCTCGACCCGCCCTACGCGGGTACTTCGGCCTACGAGACGGCCCTCCGACCGCTGGACGCGATGCTGGAGGGCCAGTTGATCCGACCGGAGCCGAGCCGGTTCGGCCGGACAGATGGTGCCGACATGCTGGAGCAATTGCTCGAGAGGGCCGCACGGTTTCCGGTCTGGGCAATTTCCTACGGGAACGCGGAGACGGATCTCGATGGCCTGGTCCGGCGCGTCGAGCGCTTTCGGCCGGTCATCGCAGCGGAAGCGCTCCGCTACACGCATCTCACGGGCTTGAGCGGCGATGAACATCGAGAGCGCAACCGAGAACTCCTCGTCGTTGCACGGGGGTAAACCAAGAATGGGTGCGCATGCGGGTGTCGAAAAGTTGACAGTGGTAGAGATTGGGGTTGAAC
Organism: Candidatus Krumholzibacteriia bacterium; assembly: GCA_036273975.1. GTDB lineage: Bacteria > Krumholzibacteriota > Krumholzibacteriia > WVZY01 > JAKEHA01 > JAKEHA01. The sequence continues at coordinate 5,151 of DASUGO010000008.1, read as the reverse complement.
AACTCACACCCAACCCGTGGAATCCAAACCGCATGAGCGAAGCGATGCGCGCGAAGCTCAAGGTCTACCTACAACGCGAAGGGTTTGTGGAGCCGCTGGTTGTTCGCGCAATCGGGGAAAACTACCAGATTCTTGGTGGATTCCACCGCTGGGAGATCGCGAAGGAGCTGGGTTACGCCACCGTCCCGTGCGTCGTGGTGGATGTGGATGACAAGCGGGCAAAGATTCTCACGATCAACCTGAACGAGATGAAGGGACAGAGCCTGCCGACCCTCCTCGCCAATCTCGTCCACGACCTGTCGAAAGAACTCGTGCTGGAGGACTTGGAGAAGCAGCTCCCGTATTCGCTGGACGAGCTCAAGGACTCGCTGGACCTCCTGAAGATCCCCGATGGGTTGGATGCCTTCCTGAAGCAGGAGGCCGAACGACAGGCAAGAGAGCGGCCGCAGATCCTGACATTTGTGGTGGATGATGCGGACGTGATCGAGCGGGCGATCGATGCCGCGAAACACGAGCACGGGCTGGGGACACGCGGCAAGGCACTGGTCGCAATCGCGAGCGCCTATCTTACCAGCCTGGAGGCCCCGGAATGAGCGACTCAAGCACTCGCCTGCTGGCGAAAGAGCAGGCCCATCACACACGTGCCTTCGAGCACTACTACGCGCTTGGGGAGCAGCGAAGCTACGAGCGCGTGGCCGCCGAGTTCTCCGTGGGATCGAGTACCGTCAAGCTGTGGGCTCGGTCGTTTGGCTGGCAGGAGCGGCTTCATGAACGAGACTTGGAGATTGCCCGGGAGGTTGCGGACCGCACGGTCACGGGTGAGGTCGATCGCCGAGCGCGAAGCCTCCAGATCGTCCACATGGCGCTCGTACAACTTGCGAAGGCGATCGCCGAAGGTGACATCCGCATGACCCTCAACGACCTCGACAAGCTGATTCGTCTGGAAGCGTTCCTGAGCGATGAAGCTGAATCACGACACTCGGTCGTTCTAGGTGGACTGCACGGCAAGTCGGACGAGGAATTGCGCGAAATCGTACGACAAGAACTGTGTAATCTCGATGGACTGCGGCCTTCGAACTGAATGTCGCCCCCCTTTCTACGCCTTTCCAAACGTATCTCCATACCAACCCCCTAACGACGCAATTGTTTGATGGGAGCCTGAGCGCTCCAATCTCCCGTTCGTAAGCACGATTACAGTGTCCGCCGATAGAACGGTTAAGGGCTGGTGCGAGACCGCAATCACGGTGCAGTCGAGAGACCTTATGGACGCAAGAATCCGCTCCTGCATCTCTGCGTCCAAATGGCCGAGCGCCTCATCAAGAACGAGGAGCGTCGGTTTTCGCGCGAACGCGCGTGCGAGTGCAATTCGTTGCCGCTGTCCGCCTGAAATCCCTCCGGAGCCGGCACCGATAACCGTATCGTATCCCATCGGCATGCTTTCAATCTCAGTGTCGATATGCGCAAGTCGCGCTGCTTGCCTGATTGTCTCTTGGCGTCGCAGGCGTGTTCCAAGGCCAATGTTGTCTGCTATTGAAGCCGGGAAAATCTGTGGGACCTGAGGTACAAAGCCAACAGTTCCACTTGGCGAGTAAGCGCCAGTGGTATCAAGTACTCGACCGTCTACGCTAATCCGCCCAGCCCTCGGCTCAAGCAAGCCGATAGCGACTTTGACCAGGGAGCTCTTTCCCGACCCAGATGGGCCGACTATGGCTGTCATCGTTCCGGCTAGGAACTCGCAGGAGATATTGTCGAGCACGACAGGGCCGCGCGGTGAATAACCAAAAGTGACATCTTTCAAGCACACGTGGCTAGCGGTTGGCATTCGCGCTGGCCTTACGGCGCTGATACGAGGTTGACGAGAAAGGATATCATCAATGCGTGATAGATGTTCGTCAACAGAGTCGATGACCATGGCGGCATCCATGATTCCCCCGATGGGCACCAAGAACGCGCTGGCCACAGCAACGAAGGTAACAAGTGCACCGGCGGAGATGTCACCGGACAGCAAGACTCTGGATCCGATCGTAACGACCAGAACATATCCCAACAACGCCAGCGCCGAATTTAGTGCTTCGACAATGGCGCGCGCGCGACCACGACTCTCCTGTTTTGTACATGCGGCGTCGTTCAGAGTGTCCCATCGCGAGAGTACTTGGTCTTCTAGTCCCATTGCCTGGATAGTCTCTATGCTCGCTATCATTTGCATTTGGAGACTGGATGCCTCCGCCAACGCATGAACTTCTTCCGCGCTACGTGTTTTGAGGATGGTTGATGCAAGTGCGTACACCAGAACCCTGGCCATCGCAGCGCACGATACAACCAGGAAAAGAGTTTTGCTAATGGCGAGGAGAATCGGAGCACATAACAGGACCATCGAGCAATCAACTGTCAGTGACCCTGCCGTTTGCGATACTACCTCTCGCACTCGGGTCGCGCTGTTGATCCGCGTTGCTATGTCAGAAGCTCGGCGTGACTCGAAGAACGCGAACGGAAGTCGTACCAGATGGTTGGTAAACGCCGACGATATCCCGCGGTCGATCTGATTCTTGACTTTGACGGCGAGCACACCGCGCAAGGAGAGCAGCAACCATCCGCATGCCGCGCCGGCGATAACGCCGATCGCGAGTGTCCTATCAGGAGGCAGTGCGGCGCTCGTCAGCACAGAGTTGAGCGCCCCACCAAAAAGCACCGGAATCGTCAGGCCAACTGCTTGCCCGCCGAGTGCCGCAGCGACCGATAGCCAAAATCGAGGACTGCGAAAAAGCTTGCGGTACAACATTTGCAGGTAGAGAGGACGCTGTCGACGACGTCTGGCAAAACTCGGCGTGGTATTGAAGGTAAGCGCGGTGGCAGGGTTCGTGTCCTCGGTCTGCTGGAGAGGCACGATCCGTCGGCCTACAGATGGATCCACAATATGAAGGCCTTTGGAGGAGACCTTCTCGAGGACGACGAAGTGACTTTCGCCACAGTGAAGCACCGTCGCGGTTGGAAGGAGGTGGAGTGCCTCGAGTTTTACGCTATACCCACGACCTTCAAGTCCGAAGTGTCGACCGAGCTCGATCAAGGCGAGGGCTGTAAAACCGTCGCGGGACGCACCCGCAACCTTAGTCAGTTCACCAACCGAGACATGCCGACCATGGTAAGCAAGCACCATCGCGAGGCAAGCGGCACCACAGTCCGCCGGCTCATTTTGGGCGACAAACGGTACCGATCTTCCCACCGTCGGTCAATCTCGCGTCTCAGTCGAGATGTTTGGGCAGGCGATACGACAAGATCTCAGGTATCGCGACATCTACATCGGATTGTTTCGACTTATCTTGCGTGGGTTGATTCATAGCGCGCCAAGCACTCAAGTTTCCCGTTATCACGAGCGCTCGATCACCACTGATGAACGCGGTATCAACACCCTTGTGAAACGGGGCAAGCAATCGAACTTCGCCACGAACATCTCCGGTCACGGTCAGCACGTCGGCCGTAAGAAGTACAGTTTCATCCCGGAGTTTGAACTGTCGACTATTGACCACGAGAATAGTCGCTTCCGGACCCCGATAGAGCTCGCGAATATCCCGGTCGTTAGGATTGATGGGCAAGTCGATGCCCGGCATCATCTTTTCAATATCTTCGTTGAACTTCTTTTGCTGTGCGATCTCGTCGCCGGTCTTGCGGCGCGGTGAGTAGTCCTGTTTGATCGTGCTCTGTTCTGTGCCACTACTGTTCCAGATACGAATGACATATCCGTCATACTCGGGCGCCAGGCAAAGGTGTCTGTCAGTCGTCAGTGCCCATGGCCCGAATGCACGGTTCTCTTCGGTGTCCACGTACCCGCCGGATCGCGACGCGGTGTTAACCGAAAACAATGTCGTGAGTGACGCGTCTCCGATCGACAGGGACGACACGCGATGCACGTTTTCTACGCTGTTGGCAAGATATCGCGACTCCATGGTATAAAGAACAATCAAGCCGCTCACCGAATCCGATGCCCGAATCGTCAGTGAGATATCCTCGGCGGCTTGTAGAGGGGCGGACGTTAGGTATGCGCCTTCAGACGAGAACACAGTTACTCGAGCAGGCGACGCTTGAAGGACGATAAGTCGACCGTCCTCGGTGACGTGTATTCCAACCGGCTGAGAAAATTCTCCCGGCCCCTCGCCCGCACGTCCGAACACGCGGATCAAGTCCCCTGTCGGTGAAATACAGAGAACTTGGCTAGTCTGCGAGTCAAGCAAGTATGCAGTGCCGTCGTCACCATAATCAGCCGCTTCGATGTAGCCGAAGAGCACATCGTCCCCCGACACACTCCATTCTACCTCAAGTTTGACATCACGGGTTTCGTGCTCCTGGGCTGCCCTCACAGCGACGGCAATGTGCGTCATCGACGCCGCAACGATGAGGGTCGTAACTTGAAGGGCGCGGAATCGGGCTTTCATACGTGATTGCTCCTGTGTAGCACTGCTCAAGTTCAAGAACGAGTATCCGTATAGCTTCACGGACTCTATCCCGCAGGCGTCGATGTAGGCAAGCGAATTTGCCGGGCATGTCCTAACACCAAGAAATGCCTTCAAGAGATTAGTGAAAGGCTCCGTTTGCAAACAACATAGGCGATCGCCAACTTGGTTTCGCCAGCGGCTACTGGCTCGTTCATCGTCGGACGAAAGAACTCGTCACATTGACGGTTGAGCGAGCTCGTACTATTTGGTAAACTGCCGCCAGTTGGCTCGACGCTGCATCGTTGGGTTTACATTGTTTCCAGCGGGGGGCGACCACCTCGACAAATGTGCGAGGTGCCGTTTGTCGGATACTAACCCAACAGCGAAGGAGCCTGTATGAAAGTACATCTCCTCTATCGTCTGTTTGACTCTCCCAAGTCAATTGACGATGCGATCGCGGATCAGCTCATCAAGCGGATGGATCCAGTAGATTTGGAGTTCATCACCGGTGGGCAAGGTGGGAGTGGGGGCAACTCGAGTGGAACCGGAAGTACCACGACAGGTACGGCCTGTTGCGACTCTACTCGTGTTCACTGCCATATTCCTCAGGATCCAAACGATCCCGGTGGTGGCTGAACTAGGTCGCCACTAGGACGTTAGTGCCCGCGGCTTGCCACCGGCAAGCCGCGGGCCTTCATGTTCGGGACTCGCGACGGTAAACCCG
>DASUGO010000007.1:0-15255 GCA_036273975.1 Candidatus Krumholzibacteriia bacterium | reverse complement strand
GCGCAGTCGGGATGTCCTCGGGGCCGCCCTCTGCGAATTCACCCCGTGGGACCGGTGGCCGGGACCGGCCGTTTCACTTTTTTTTTGGGGGCGACGGAAGGCCGGCGGGTCCCAAAATAGCTGAAACCGGCGCCCCGCCGGGCCGGTCTCAGCCCATGGAGAAGCGCGGTGCCCAACCCACAGGACACGGAACTCGTCGCGCGGTCGCTCCGGGGTGACGACCGGGCTTTCCGCGACCTGCTCGCCCGCCATCACGCGGTTGCGTATGCCGTGGTCAGGGCGATCCTGGGGGACAGCGACGACGTGGACGATGTTATGCAACTTGTTTATTTAAAGGCATATAAGGGGCTGGGCAGCTTCCGTGGGGACGCAAAATTCTCCACCTGGCTCTACCAGATCGCCCGCCGCGAGGCCATCGACGGCGCGCGCGGCCGAAAGCGCAACACCACGGATATCGACGAGATTGCCCTGCCGGCGCCGGCCCGGGATGCGGCCGACGCCACGCTCAAGGAGCGCGATACCCGCGAGCGGGTGCAGTCGGCGATGGGGGAACTCGACGAACTCCATCGGACGGCCATCGAACTGCGCTACATGGCCGAGAAGCCGTACGAAGAAATCGCGGCCATCATGGGAATTCCGGAAGGCACCGTGAAGACCTACGTCCATCGTGGTAAGATTGAATTGAAGCGGATCCTGTCGCGGCCGGACTGGCGCGCGCGGACCGAAGGACAAGCATGAACGACGTGTGCACCCATATCGAATCGTTGCTGCCAGGCTATTGCGAGCAGCAGCTCGATGCCAGCGACACCGCGCGCGTGCGCGCGCATGTCGAGACGTGCGAGTCGTGCCGTGCGTCGCTGGCGGCGTTTGCGGAACTCGAGGGAATGCTCGTCGCGCGCCGGCTTGACGTCCCACCGGTGGAGCGTTTCCTGCCGGAATTCACCCCGTCGCACGCGCTGGCGCCGCACTCCTCGCGCCTGATTCGTGCGTTCCGCGCCACGATGTCCGTTCCCGGCATCGCGATCGTGCTCTCGGTGTGGGCGGGCCTGCTGGCGCTCCGCTTCCGCGACGCGATCGGCAGTGCCCTGTCGTTCTCCACACCGGGGCTCCTGACGGGGTTCTCGGAGCGCTTCGCCAACCTCATGGTCTTTCTGACCGATGGCAACGTGTGGGTTCTGATCGGCGTGTGCTCACTGGTGGCATTCGCGATTGCGGGCTCGATGAGCGCGATGAGCCTGCGCTACCTCCGCCACTAGATCTTCCTCAATGGTTTCAATGCGGCCGCGCGGGTCCTGTCAATCGGCAGCCCATCATGCTCGGTTCGACCGCGCCTTCGCACGAGTCTCCCTCGCATGTGGGCGCCCGCCAATTGCCACCCGCGCGGAATGACATTGCGCGCTCACATCACCGCTGTAACAGCGGTGGATTTCTTGCCACCCGCGCGGAACGACATTGCGCGCCCAACGGGCGTCCGGACACCGCCCCATCCCGGCACGCAAAGGAACTATTTCTTGCGGGTGTAGTTGCGAATGTACGTCGGCACGTCGATGCCGGGCGTCAGCGTGGGATCGTCGAGCGGTGTGCCGGTGTGCGTGTGCAGCGGCAGCAGGCCTGACCAGTAGTGGGTCGTGAAGTCTTCCGCTTCGTCCAGCGGCGGGCCGGTGCGGATCTTCGCCGACGCCTCGTCGATCGGCATCGCGAGCACCAGTGTGGCCTTCATCTCCGCGTCGTTCGGGAGCCGGCAGTCGTCCCAGCGCTGTGGGATTACGTGCTCGACCAGGACGCGCAGCGCTTCCATCCGGGCCGCCGGCTCGGTGATGGCGTGGGCGCGTCCCAGCAGCATCACGGAGCGGTAGTTCATCGAGCTGTGAAACGCCGAGCGTGCGACGACAATTGCATCGGTCAGCGTGACGGTGAGGCAGATGTCGACGCCGCCATCGAGCGTCTCCAGCATCCGGCTGGCCGCCGATCCGTGCAGGATCACGCGGTCGCCATCGCGGCCGTACAGCGTTGGAATCACGAACGGCTGTCCGTCCACCACGAACCCCACGTGACACACGATGCCCTCGTCGAGAATCGCGTCGATGGTCGCGCGGTCGTAGACGCCGCGCTTCGGAATGCGGCGGACACGGGTGCGGTCGGTTGGTTTGTGGTTGCTCATCGTATCAGTCGATCAGTTTGGGGCAGAAGTCGGCCACGGGACATTCGTCGCACATGGGCTTGCGCGCGGTGCAACACCGCCGGCCGTGCCACGGCATCAGGTGCGAGAGCGAAAGCCACGTGCTGTCGGGGAATACCGCCATCAGGTCGTGCTCGAGTTTGTCCGCGTCGCGGTTGGTCGAAAACCCCATGCGCGCGGCGTTGCGCAGCATGTGCGTGTCGACGACGATCCCGGGGACGCTGTAGACGTTGGTCAGAATGACGTTGGCCGTCTTGCGCCCCACGCCCGGCAGGCGGATGAGTTCCTCCATCGTGCGCGGCATCTTGCCGCTGAATTCATCCACCAGCACGCGGCACGCCGACTTGATTGCCCGCGTCTTGTTGTTGAAGAAGCCGGTACTGCGGATCTCCTCCTGCAGCACCGCGTCGGGCGTATCCAGGTAATCCTGCGGCTTGCGGTATTTCTTGAACAACGACGGCGTCACCATGTTGACGCGCGCGTCGGTGCATTGCGCGGCGAGAATGCTGGCGACCAGCGCCTCGAGCGCGCTGGTGAAATCCAGCTCGCAGTGCGCGTCGGGGTAGGCCTGTTTCAGTCCGTCCAGCAGACGCAGCGCGCGCCGCTTGAGATCCGGCGTGATCGCCACCGACGGTACCGCGCCGCGCGACGCCTTTCCCGCCGGCTTGGCCGGCGCGCGTTTCGGCGGGGGAGCGACGGGCTCGTGCTTGCGCGGCACGCGCTTGCCGGCCGCAGCGGGTTTGGGCGGGCGCGGCGCCTTGCGCCGCTGCGACGATGACGTGGCTCGTTTCATGGGGCGAGTATACGGGACGCAACGCCGGTACGACAACGGGGGTTCACCGCGCAGGGCGCGGGTCGCTGTGAAGTCAGCGCGCTCTCTCGATCAGTTTGCGCGCCGCCGCCAGCGTACGCGTGTTGAGCACATCGTCCCTGGTCAACCAGCCCTTACGCGCCACGCCGACACCGAAACGGACGTATTCAATCTCGCTGGTGTGGTGAGCGTCCGGGTTGATGACAAACTGCACGCCCATTTCCTTCGCGGTTTTCACATGCCGCCAGTCGAGGTCGAGGCGCGCCGGGTGCGCGTTGATTTCGATGAACACGTTGTGCGCGGCACACGCCTCGAAGACCGCGATGAGATCGAGCGGGTAGCCGTCGCGCGAGAGCAGCAGACGGCCGGTCGGATGGCCGAGCATGGTCGTGAACGGATTCGAAACCGCCTTCACGATGCGCTCGGTCATCTGCGCTTCGGAGCCGGAGAACTGACCGTGCACGGACGCCACCACGTAGTCGAACGTTGCCAGCACGTCCTCGGGGTAGTCGAGCGAGCCGTCCTGCAGGATGTCGCTTTCGATGCCGGCGAACACGAAAAACGGCGCGAGTTCCTGGTTGAGCCGGTCGACTTCCGCGCGCTGTTTCTGGACGCGGGCGGGCGTGAGGCCGTTGGCGTACACCGCGGTCTGGCTGTGGTCGGCGATGCCGAAGTACACGTGCCCGAGTGCCCGGGCCGCTTCCGCCATTTCGCGCACCGTCGAACGGCCGTCGCTCCACTTGCTGTGGCAGTGAAACACACCACGGATATCATCGGCTTTAATCAGTTCCGGCAGTTCATGCTTGATGGCCGCTTCGATCTCGCCGGTATTCTCGCGCAGCTCGGGCGGGATGTAGTCCATGCCGAGCTTCTTGAACAGCGCGGGTTCGTCCACGATCTTCACGGCCTTCTCGTCCTTGAACAGTCCGTACTCGTTGAGCTTGTAGCCCTTCTTCTTCGCGATCGCGCGGATCTCCGTGTTGTGTTCCTTGCTGCCGGTGAAATAGTGCAACGCGGCGGGGAATTCGCTGTCCTTGACCACCCGCAGGTCGACGTGGATACCCGACTTCGTGATCACGCTCGATTTGGTGGGCCCGCGGCCCACCAGCGTGGCGACATTGTCCATGCCGGTGAACGCGTCCATCACCGGTTCGGCGTCGGCGGCGGTGGCGAGGATATCGATGTCGCCGATGGTTTCCTTGTGGCGCCGCAGGCTGCCGCCAATCAGGCTGCGCTCGACGCCGGGCACGGCCGCCACGACGGCGAGGATCGCGGTGGCCTCGGCCAGCGCGGTGCTGTACAGAAAGCGCTGCGAATACTTCCGGAAACGCGCGATGCCCGCGAGGATGTTGGTCTGCGTTTTTTCGCCGAATCCCGGCAGCACCGCGAGCTTGCCGTCGCGACCGGCCTGCTCCAGTTCGTCCAGCGACTTGACGCCGAGCTTGTCGTACACCGCCTTGACCTTCTTGGGACCCATGCCCGAAATGCGCAGCATCTCCAGCACGCCGGACGGCACGCGCGCGCGCAGCTTCTCGTATTCGTCGAAGGTCCCGGTGGCGAGCATCTTCTGGATGTCGGTGTAGATCGACTTGCCGATGCCGCGCACCTCGAGCAATTCGCCGCTCTCGGCCATCGCGGCCACGTCGCCGGAGAGGTCTTCGATGGCGCGCGCGGCGTTGTAGAAGGCGCGGATGCGAAACGGGTTGTCGCCCAGGATCTCGAGCATCGCGGCGACGTCGTCGAGCTTGCGGGCAATCTCGGGTTTGCCGGGCGGGGTGCGGGGGGGAACGTCTCGTGGCCCGTCAGCCATGGCAGGCACCTCTTCGGCTTACGACGTGTGCGGTGACGCGCTCTCGGTCTCGCCGGTTTCCGCGGGGGTGAGTGCGCGCTCGCGGGCAATCAACTTGTCGAAGTCGACGCGATCGGCGTCCAGTTCGGGCGCGCGCGCAAACGCGAACGTCTCCTGCCCGGTCGCGTCGAAGATGCTCGGCGATCCCACCGGGTGGCGGATGGCGTCGAAGCTGACACGCGCGGCGATCTTGTTGTCGGTCGCGATCTTCGCGCCGCGCTTCATCGACTTGAGGCGGGCGATCATGATCAGCTGCTCGATGTCGCGGTGGGTTTCGCACACCGCCTGCAAAACGCCGGTGACCCTTCCGGAGACCCCGAAGGAGCCGTCCGTGGTGTTGATGTAGAGCTCGTCCGCGACGGCCGCGAACTCCTCGTGCCACAGCACGCGGTCGCGCGCCGGGAAACCGAGGATCACGATCACGTAGGCGCCCGCGCGTTTGATCTCCCGGGCGCGCCACAGGAGCGACGCCACACCCAGGTCCTCGCCCATCAGCACGACCTTGCCGTCGGCGTCGAACGTGCAGGGCGAGCCCAGCGGCCCGCGCACCTGAAACACCTCGTCGCCCTGGGCGAGCACCATCAATTGCTCGCTGGGAAGGTCGCGTCCCTGTTCGACCACGGTAAAGGTGCCCGCGCCGGGGTCAACCGCGGCAACCGGGAGGGTTACCGTCGGGCCGTCCACGTTGACATGGATATCCACATACTGGCCGGGACGCGCGCTGGCCGCGATGGCAGGCATTTGTATTTCCATGAGGAACGTGTCCTCATTGAACGATTGTTTTCTGTCGATGGTGAACATGGTCGTGCATCGCGCACGTTAACCCAGGGTTGCTTGTGAAAGCAAGCACTCACTCGCGCCGAAAACCCCGTCGCGACGCGAACTTTCCGGTTCTGCGCAACCGGCCTGCGGCCCGCCGGTACAGGGGAATCCCGTTGACGAGAGGCCCTTGCGGCGGGTACATTCTGGGTGTCTCAACCGCGGTGCCGCCGCAGATTCTCCAACCTTCGGGAAGTGCCTCTATGTCAATGAAGGAGACCATGCCAAAAGCGGATCTCAAGTGGGGCGAATTGCCTTTCGGCTACGTCAAGACGGATTGCCACATTGTCTATACATACCGCGACGGAAAATGGGATGCGGGGGAAGTCGTGGACGGCGACCAGATCACACTGCCGATCGCATCGACATGTCTGCACTACGGCCAGGAATGTTTTGAAGGACTGAAAGTCTACGAGACCCGGGACGGCCGTGCCCAGGCGTTTCGCCCGCGCGAGAATGCCGCGCGCATCCGCTATACCGCGAGCAAGCTGCTGATGGCTCCGCCCACCGAGGAGATCTTCCTGGACGGGGTCGAGCGGGCGACGCGTCTCAACCGGCGTTTCATCCCGCCGTACGGGAGCGGGGCGTCGTTGTACGTGCGTCCATTGCTCATCGGTACCACCGCCACCGTCGGTATCAAGCCCTCGCTGGAATACCGGCTGATCGTGTTCGTGTCACCGGTGGGACCGTATTTCAAGACGGGCCTCAAGCCGGTGCGCCTGTGGGTTGAAACCGATGTCGACCGCGCATCGCCGGGCGGCGTGGGCGATGCCAAGGCGGGCGGCAACTACGCGGCGGGATTGCGCGCCACGTGGGGCGCCCGCGACAAGGGTTACGCCGAGGTGCTGTTCCTCGACTCGCGGCAGAAGAAGTACGTCGATGAGTCTGGGAGCTCGAACTTCTTTGCGATTACCAAAGACGGCAAGTACGTGACCCCGCAGTCACCCTCCATTCTGGCCAGCGTCACCAACAAGAGCCTCATCCAGATGGCGGAAGACATGGGTATCACCGTCGAGCGGCGCCGGGTCGAGGTGACCGAGCTTCCCAGCTTTGCGGAGGCGGGACTCATCGGAACCGCGACGATCATCGCGCCGGTGTACGCCATCCAGCACGGCGAGAAGCTCATCCAGTACTGCGGTCCGGACGAAGTGGGGCCGGTCAGCGCAAGACTGCGCGAGTCGCTCATCGCGGTTCAGATGGGCGACGCGCCCGATCCGCACGGCTGGATGCACGAGATCGAACTGGACTAGCACTGTCCAGGGTTACCGCTACGCGAAGGCTCCCTCGGACGTTGAGGGGGCCTTCGTCTTTATCCCAACCGTGAAAGCACTCGAGAAACAACAACTGACGCTGGCCTGCGAGGTCGACTCCTACCGTTCCGGCTGGACGGTGGTGGCGTTCCTCGCGCACCGCTTCAAGTACCACACCGCCGAGGGATGGGAGCAGCGCGTGCGCGAGCGCTGGGTACGCGTCAATCACGCCGACGTGGAGCCCGAACACCGGGTGCAAAAGGGCGACACCATCCACTACACCATCTGGCACGCCGAGCCCCCGGTCGACGACGACTACAGCGTGCTGTTCGAAGACGACCACTATCTCGCGGTCGCCAAGTCCGGCAACTGCCCGGTGCACGCGTGTGGCATCTACATCGTGAATACATTGATCGCGCGGCTGCGGCGGGACTTCGGCCCGCGCGTGACGCTGGCCCACCGCCTCGACCGCGAGACGAGCGGCGTCGTGATGCTGGCGAAGAACCGCGAAGCCAACCGGCGCATGGCGCGGATGTTCGAGCGCGGCGAGGTGGACAAGACGTATCTCGCGCTGGCGTTCGGCCGCGTGGCGGAGCAGGATTTCGTGGTCGACGCCCCGATCGGCAAGGTCGACGCGCGCTTCCAGTACCCGGTGGAATACGCCTGGGGCAAGGACCACGACCTCGCCACCTACCTGCCCAAACGCCGCGTGGACCCGGCGGGCAAGGCCGCGCGGACGCGCGTGGAAGTGGTCGGCTACGCGGGCGAGGTTTCCGCGCTGCGCCTCACGCCCGAGCAGGGACGCACCAATCAGATCCGCGTGCACCTCGCGCACATCGGCCACCCGCTGGTCGGCGACAAGATATACGGGCTCGCCGGCGACGTTCGCGAGGAGCAGATGCGGGCAGGGTTGACCGACCGCGTCCGCGCGGCGCTCGTGATGGATCGCCACGCACTGCACGGCGAGAGCCTCGCGTTCACGCACCCGATGGACGGCCGGCGCATGACGATATCCGCGCCGCTGCCCGCGGATATGGGCGGATTCTTCGCGCGTGTTGCCGGGCAGGGAAGCGCGTGACGCGCCTGCTCCCGGCGTTGCTCGTGGCGTCCATCGCGTGCGCGTCCGCGCCGCGTCAGACGGATGCGCCACCGGAGGCGGCGTCCGAGCTGATCGCGGGCTCGTTTGTCTACCTGGCGGATGCCGGCGTGTTCACCCGCTGCGACGACGGCACGCGACTTCCGGTTGCGATGGAGGGCGACTACCTGGCGCTGGAACACGCGTATGTCGTCGCTCCCCACGAACCAGGCGCTCCGGTCATTGTGACGGTCGCGGGACACGTGGCCGAACGCACGGCGATGGAGGGCGCTCCGCGCGAGCACTTCATCGTGGACCGGTTCGACGCGCTCTGGCCCGAGGAGACGTGCGAGAAGGCAACCGTCCGGACGCCGCTCGCCAACACCTACTGGCGGCTGGTCGAGCTCGATGGTACTCCGGTGCGGCCGCACGAGGGACAACGCGAGACCCATGTCATCATTCGTGCTGACGGTAAGAGTATGCACGGGTTTGCCGGGTGCAATACGATGCAGGCTGGAGTCACCGTCGCCGGTGACAGTCTGCACGCTGGAAACATCGTCCGGACGCTTGCGACGTGCCCGTACCAGGCGGACGAGGATGCATTGCTGTCGTTGCTGGGCGGCGCGTTGCACTATCGGATTTTTGGCGAAACGCTGCTGCTCGCGAACGCGGGTGGCCGGCGCGCGGTGTTTCGCGCCACCTATTTCTGACGGAGGAGTGACGATCATGCGAACGACTATCTTATGGCTCGCGATGTCGGCGTTGATGGCGGTGCCGGTGGCCGGTTGTGGTAAAGGGAATAAGGAGGCCAGCAAGGTGACGGGAACGGTCACGTATCTGCAGAGCATGAGCCTTCCCGCTGGCGCCGAGCTGCATGTTGCGCTGCAGGATGTTTCGCTGCAGGATGCCCCCGCGCGCGTCCTCGCCGAGACGACCATTCCCGTCGGCGGCAAGCAACCGCCGTTTGCGTTTGCGCTTGAATACGATCCCGCGCAGATCGAACAGTCGCGCACGTACTCCGTCCGCGCAGAACTGCACGTCGATGGAGAGCGCCGGTTGGTTTCGTCCCAGAGCTATCCTGTGATCACGCGCGGCGCGGGATCGAGCGCGGACATCGTCGTCATGGCACTCGCGACCCGCGGGCCGGAGTCCATCCCGCTCATCGGGACCTACTGGAAGCTGGTCGAAATCGGTGGCAAAGGCGTAATCAGCGCCGGAACCCGGCGCGAGCCCCACATCACCCTTCTCTCCGATGACAACCGCGTGGCCGCCACCGCGGGCTGCAATCAGATGACCGGGGGCTACACGCTCTCGGGGGAATCGCTCACGTTTACGCAGATGGTGTCGACGCGCATGGCCTGCCCGGACGTGATGGACCAGGAAGCCGCCCTCGCCACCGCGCTCGCGGGGACGCTTGCCTACTCGATTGATGGTTCCGAACTCGCGCTGCGCGACGCCAGCGGTGCGGTGCTGGCCCGTCTGGTCGCGGTCGCACACGAGGAATAGCCGCCATGCGCAGCGTCAACATTGGTGAAAAATTCGATCAGATCCAGGAGTACTGGAGTCCGCGCATCGTCGGCGAACTCAACGGGCAACACGTGAAGCTCGCCCGGCTCAAGGGTGAGTTCGTCTGGCACCACCACGAGGCCGAGGACGAGCTGTTCATGGTGATCCGCGGGCGGCTGGACATGCATCTGCGCGACCGCGTGGTGCCGATTCACGCAGGCGAGTTTTTCATTGTGCCGCGCGGCGTGGAACACAAGCCGGTGGCGGAGGCCGAGGTGCAGGTGCTGCTGTTCGAGCCTGCGGGGACGCTGAATACCGGCAACGTCCGCAACGAACGCACGCGCGAGGACATCGAGCGGCTGTAAGCCGGCACGGAATCAGTGGGCAATGAGACCACGATCGCGGATCCCGATGGCGATCGTATCCGCCAGAAGTGCACTCATGCGGGCGGTGTAGTGGACCTTGTCCACATACAGGGGTTCGTGCAGATGCTCCTGGATGTCCGCGCACCACAGGAAGTCATTGCCCGGCGGCTGGTCGCGCACACGATCTTCCATGTAGCGGTACCCGTAGCGGGCAAAGAAGTTCGTGCCGAAATCGCTGGTGGCGAACAGATGATAGTGGAGATCGTACTTGTAAAGCGGGATCGGCTGCCACACGAACACGGCGCGAATATGATTCGCGGTCGCGACCGCCTGGATGATCTCGCGGTTTGC
The DNA here is from genome assembly GCA_036273975.1 of Candidatus Krumholzibacteriia bacterium. GTDB lineage: Bacteria > Krumholzibacteriota > Krumholzibacteriia > WVZY01 > JAKEHA01 > JAKEHA01. Next base: position 5,050 of record DASUGO010000007.1, on the reverse strand, counting down.
AAAGTAGCGCGCGATGACACCCGCGATGATCTCGGGGTCGTGATACTTGCCATCGTCGAACGCGGCCGTCGGCTCGACATTCTGCGGGAGCGGCTGTTCGTGGCCTTTCACCGCGGTCACGGCCGCGCGGCGGAAGTAGTGGGCCAGACGCGTCATCGGCAGCGGATCCAGACAGCGCCAGCGCGAGTGCGACGGCTGTGACCCGAACACCGCCGCCAGCCGCTGTGTCTCGGCGGGGCCGGCCGGAAAGGCAAACTCGTTGAGGCCGTCGACGAACAGCGCCATGTCGGGGACGAAGCCGCCGATCAACAACTCCTCCAATAGAACGCGTTCCTGGGTGGACACGTAGCTGCTACGCCCGAAGTTGTACACGCATACCTGCCGCGTGCCGTTGGCGCGCAGATCGGCCTGCAGGTAGGACGCAACCGTGTTGGAATCGGGGACGCCGTAGCCAAATGTCGTCGAGCCGCCGAACAGGAAAATATTGTAGTTGGTGCGGTCCGGTGGCCACGGTCCCTGGTCGCGCGTCAAACGGAAGCCGGCGTCGTCCACGTTGACGAAACGCCCGTGGTAGGGACGTTCCTTGAACTGCGTGAAGGGCTCGTAGGCATACGAGCGCGACCAGGTTTCGCGGAGCAACTGAGTGACGTCGTCCGCGGTCATGCCGGGGTAGACCGTTCGCAGCGATGGACTCTTGTGTAGCGCGATCACCCTGCGCGCCGTGCGCGTGTCCTTGACCTTGAAGACGACATACAGCGCGGCGTTGACGAACACGAGCAGCACCACGAGATTCAGGAGCATGAGCGCCATGCTCCTGTATGCGGACAGGAACCGTGCTGCGCGAGCCATCGTGGACCTCTTCAGGCCGGAAGCGGCTCTGGGGACTCGGGAACGGTCTAACGCGCCAGCTCGAAGTCGGCGAATTCCGCGTGGTGGTAGAGGATTGCCTCCGGGCTGCGACGGACAAAATCGCCCTCCTTGGAGTGGACGGCGATGATATGCATGACCTCGTAGGGAATCTCGTGTTTGAACGCAATCGCAACCCCGGTGAACGGATGCCGCAGCATTTCGCCGCGGTGGCCTTTGCGATACGTCCCATCGGGGCGCTTTTCGAATTCGATCATCTTGCCGATGTCCGCCAGCAGGGCGCCGGCCACCAGAATATCCCGGTTGATCGGGATTCGTTTTCCGTACGACCCGGAGACCACACCCGCCATCGCGACGCACATCTGGCACACGGCGCGCACGTGTTCGAGGAACGTCACGCTGACGTGGTCGGACAGGAGCGTAAACGGCACCTTTTTCAACTCATCCAGCGTATAGCCGCCGGTGACGAGCGCCTCTTCCCACACCGCCACCACCTTGTTGCGCAGAGACGTGTCCTCGATCAGCGAGATTTCCGGGATGCTGGCGATGATTTCCTTCTGCATGCGATCAGACTCCCTTGACCGGCAGCTCGATCACCGTGAGCGTGACCGGCTTGCCGCCGAGTGTGGCTTCGAATGTGCTCCCTGGCGCGGCAACCGCCGCGCGGACCATGCCGAGGAAGATAGGCCTCTTGAGCTGCGGTGACAATGCCCCCGACGTGATACGCCCCGCAGCCTTGCGGTCTGCGCCGCCGGTCGGCGACAGTTCCGTCCCCGCCGCGTTGGCCGGGGCGCTCATCGCGCGCACATCGGCGCGGGCGGCGTCGGGGTCGCGCTTGAGCGTGGGAAGACCGACGATTTCCTCCCAGCGCTCCTGGTAGGCGGGCGTGCATGGCGCGTCGCCGGCGACGGAGAGCGCCACCAGCTGCCAGTTGGGGTGGCCGCGGTAGTGCATGCGCGCGATGGTCTCCTGACCGAGGTAGCAGCCCTTCTCGTAGTTGACGTGATCCTCGAGCCGCGACTCGGCCGGGAAATTGTCCTCGGTGACGTCGCTGCCGAACCACGGCAGGCCGTTTTCGATGCGGCGGGCGTTCCACGCGACACCGCCCACCAGGCCGCAGTCGATTCCAATGCCGCCCTGGACGAGGTACTCGCGCATGCGCGCAAAGTGTTCGCGCTCGATGATCACATGCAGGCCCTTGTCTCCCACGACGGAGTGACGAACGACGATGGCCGTGATGCCCTGGTAGTCGTTCTCGGTGAATTCGCCGGGTTTGAGCGGCAGCGGTTCGCGCGGAAACACGCGCCACACCAGCTCGCGGCTCTTCGGTCCCTCGGACGAAAGAATGCCGTAGTCGGCGGATACGTCGGTGAGTACGACGTCGTCGGCGATGATGTGCGATTCCAATGCTGCCGCCACCCGCGTCACCGGGCCCTGCATCACCAGTACCAGCAGTTCGTCGGCGCGCGCCAGCACCAGCAAATCGGCCACGATCTTTCCTTTGGTGGTCGTCATCAGCGCGGCGCAGGACTGTCCGGTTTTCAGCGCCGCGACGTCGTTGGTGACCATCGCGTTCAGAAAGCGGACGCGGTCCGCTCCTGTCAGGCGCAGCACACCCCAGTGTGACAGATCGATCAGTCCCGCGGTGTGCGTGAGCATTTCATACTCGATCCGCGGGTGCGAGAACGCGTCGGGGTATTCGACACCGAAGGCGCTGGAAAGGGGAATCTGTTCGGCGATGTAGGTTTCGTGCAACATGGGAGAGGGGACGCCGGCGTCAGACATCGGCCAGGGTGACGGTGTCAAAAAACTGGTAGAACTTCTGCTCGAGGCTGGTGAGTCCATTTTTTACCGTGCAACGCTCCTCGAGCGAACAGCAACCGTCCGTACTGGTGCACATCACCATGTGGACCGGGCCCTCGATGGACTCGAAGATCTGCGCCAGCGTGATCGCGGACGGCTTTCTGGCGATACGATAGCCGCCGCCGCTGCCCTTCTGTGCCTCGATGATCCCGCTCTGCGACAGATTCTGCAGGATCTTCGCGAGCAGGTTGGGCGGCAGGCTGAAATGATCCGCGATCTCGCGCGCGTTGGCGAGATCGCCTTCGGGCAGCGACGCGATGTGCTTGAGGGCGATCAGCCCGTAATCGGTTCTCATGGAGATGCGGATCATGGTTTGGTTGCGGCGGCGCCCGGCTCCCCGGGTCTCTGGTCCGCGCCTCTATAATAAGGAGTGCGGGGCGCGGATTCAACTGCCATGCCCGCTGATTCGGGGGCCATATGCCCGGTTGAGGTTTTCCGGCCATTGGATATCATGGCGTGTGGAAAGGGGATGCCCATGAAAATCGCGATTAATGGTGCCGGCATCGCCGGTCCCGCGCTTGCGTACTGGTTGCGGAGATCGGGGCACGAAGTCCTGCTGATCGAGGAAGCGGCCTCGCTGCGTGGCGGCGGTTACGTGATCGACTTCTGGGGAGTCGGGTACGACGTCGCGGAGAAGATGGGCCTGATACCGGATCTCCGTAAACTGGGATACCAGGTCGAAGAAATGCGTTTTGTCGACGATCGCAACCGCCGCAGCGGCGGGTTCCGAACGGATGTCTTCAATCGCATGACGGGTGGCCGCTTCACGAGTCTGCGCCGTGCGGACGTCTCCGCCACTATCTATCGCACGCTCGAGGGCGTCGAAACGTTGTTTGGCGACTCGATTGCGGCCATCGAGGAGCACGACGGTGGCGTGCACATTGCCTTCGACCACGCGCCGCCGCGCGACGTCGATTTGGTCGTTGGCGCGGACGGGTTGCACTCGCGCGTGCGCGAGCTCGTGTTCGGGCCGCAGGAGCGATTTGAGGTTTCGCTGGGCTACCACGTCGTGGCGTTCGAGGTGGGCGGCTACCGGCCGCGCGACGAACGGGTCTACGTGAGTTACGCGCTGCCAGGGAGGCAGATCTCCCGCTTCGCCATGCGCGACGACCGGACGCTGTTCCTGATCGTGTTTCGCGACGAATACCTCGCCGGCGAGAACCCGGCCACGGACGCGGCGCGCCGGGTTGCGGTCAGCCGGATCTTCCACGGCACTGGTTGGGAGTGCGACCGGATTCTTGCGGCGATGGAGCGCGCCGATGACGTGTACTTCGATCGGGTGAGCCAGATTCGGATGGAGTCCTGGGCGAAGGGCCGCACGGTGCTCATCGGCGACGCGGCCGCCTGCGTCTCGCTGCTCGCCGGAGAGGGGACGGGGCTTGCGCTAGCTGAAGCCTATGTGCTGGCGGGCGAACTCCATCGCGCGCGCGGCGACTACGCAACCGCGTTCGCGCGGTACCAGGACCGCATGCTGCCGTTCCTGCGCGACAAGCAGCAGTCCGCCGCGAAATTTGCGTCATCATTTGCACCGGGGTCCGCATTCGGGATCCGCTTCCGCAATCTGGTCACGCGGTTGCTTGCAGTCCCCGCGGTTGCCAACTTCTTTGTCGGGCGGGATATGCGTGACAATATCGAGCTGCCGGATTATGGGGAATAGCATGGCGGTGCAGGTTGCGTTGTTTCGTGGAATCAACGTGGGCGGCAGCGGCGTGTTGCCGATGAAGGAACTGGTGGCCGTGCTCGAAGCGGTGGGGTGCCGCAACGTGCACACCTATATTCAGAGCGGGAACGCGGTGTTTACGAGCGACGCCGGCGCCGCGCGGCTGACGAAGAAGATCAGGGCGGAAATCAATCGCCGGCGTGGATTCGAGCCGAAGGTGTTGTTGTTGACGCGCCGCGACATTGAACGCGCGATGGCGAAGAACCCGTTTCCGGAAGCGACGGACGAGCCGAAGTTGCTGCACCTCGGGTTCCTGTCGGGCGCACCCGGCAGGGCGGCGGTCGCGTCGCTGGAACGCCTGCGGGCGCCGGAGGAGCAGTATCGCGTGATCGGGAGCGTTCTCTATCTGCATCTGCCGGCCGGTGCCGGGCGCTCCCGGCTCGCCGCGGGGGCGGAGAAGGCCCTGGGAGTCCCGATGACGGTCCGCAACTGGCGCACGGTTTGCAAGGTTCACGAGATGGCGGCGGCGCTGGACTGAGTTGCGGTCCCGCTGTCGGTCGCGGCCTGCCTGGGCCTCAAATGGTTGAAGGTGATTTGACGCCGTCTGCGCCATCGGGCGCGGCGCGAAAGTCTGCCGCGAGCAGCCGGTGGAAGTGATAT
>DASUGO010000006.1:0-2849 GCA_036273975.1 Candidatus Krumholzibacteriia bacterium | reverse complement strand
GTGGCCGGCAACGTGCCGACGCGCCGGTACTACGACAAGCGCTACGGCAAGGGGCGGTGGACGCAGGGACTGATGATCAACAACGCCATCGGTCAGGGGGAGTATCTGGCCACGGTGTTGCATGTCGCGCGCATGTCGGCGGCGATTGCGAACGGGGGCTGGCTGGTGCAGCCGCATTTCGCCGAACGGCTGGGCAACGATCCGCCTCTGGAATGGACGCGCACGCCCATCGCCGGCCTCTCGGGCTCGACGCTGACGTTCCTGCAGCGTGCGATGCTGCTGGTGGTGGATGACCCGGGCGGCACCGCCCACTGGACGCGAATCCCATGGCTCGAAGTTGCCGGCAAGACCGGGACCGCGCAGAATCCCCACGGTGAGCATCACTCGTGGTACACGGCCTATGCGCCGGCGGATGACCCGCAGGTCGCAATCGCGGTGCTGGTGGAGAACGCTGGTCACGGCAGCGACGTCGCGGCGCCGATCGCGCGCGATTTCCTCGCGGAGTATTTCCGGGCGGACAAGCCCGTGCTGTCCAGGGCCCCGCGTGCCGCCGCACCGCGCGCGGGAGCGCCGGTCAGCGCGGAAACGGGTGTGCCCCGGGCGATCGCCCGGCTCGACAGCGCTCTGGCGGCGGGGGTGAAGGAATGAGACGCGGCCGCGACTTTGACTGGATCATCGTGATCTGCACCGGCATCCTGATGCTGATCGGTCTCTCGATCGTGTATTCGGTGTCGCGTTCGGTGGGGGAGGTTTCGCCGGAGGCTCTGAGTGGTTCGCACTTCTCGCGGCAGCTGTTGTGGCTCGGCCTCGGGCTCACCACGATGGCGGTCGCGTACGCGATCCCGTTCCGCTGGTTCGAGTCGCTGGCCCTCGCGATCTACTCGGCCTGTCTGATTCTGCTGGTGGTCGTCCTGTTGCTGCCGGCAAAAGGGGAGACGCAGCGCTGGTTCGTCATCGGCCCGCTTGCAATTCAACCCAGCGAATTCACCAAGGTGGCGGTGATCCTGGTCTGGGCTCGACTGCTATCCAGCCCGCGCGCGGATCCCAACCGATTGCGGACCCTGGTGCCGGTGGTTCTGCTGTTCCTGGTGCCGTTCCTGCTCGTGCTCAAGCAGCCGGATCTCGGAACCGCCATGGTGTTCATGGGTGTATTGCTGCCCGTGCTGTACTGGCGGGGATTTCGCGGGTTGCACATCCTTTTTCTGCTTTCGCCGCTGGTCAGCAGCGTGCTGATCATCTATGGCGAGAACGTCACCCACAACCCGTGGCCGTTCGGTATCTTCATCGTGCTGATCCTGGTGGTTGCTTATCTGAGGCGCGCGTTTTTGATCGAGAGCGTTTCGCTGGTGGTGGCGAACCTTGGCATCGGTCTGTTCTTGCCGCTCTTGTGGGACCATCTCAAGCCCTACCAGCAGCGCCGCGTCACCAATTTCCTCGATCCGGATTCCGACAAGCTCGGCGCGGGCTGGCAGGTGATCCAGTCGAAGATCGCGATCGGGTCAGGCGGCTTCGGCGGCAAGGGGTACCTGGAAGGTACGCAGAAGGCACTGGAGTTCCTTCCGGCCAAGCATACCGACTTCATTTTTTCCGTGCTGGGGGAGGAACTTGGTTTCATTGGGGCGATGGCCGTGCTGTTCCTCTTCTCGGTGTTGATCGTGCGCGCGCTGCTCGCGGCGCAGAAGATGAAGAGCCAGTTCGCCGGGGCGCTGTGCGTGGGCATCGCGGCCTACTTTGCGTTCCAGGTCTTCGTCAACATCGGCATGACCACGGGAATGGCGCCCGTGGCCGGAATTCCGCTGCCCTTCATCAGCTACGGTGGCAGCTCGATGCTCGTCAGCTGCTTCCTCGTGGGCCTGCTGCTCAATTGTTCCGCGCGCTGGTCCGAATACTAGGGACTGCGTGACACGGGGCGCCGGGCACGTTATATTAGCTCGGCGCCGCAATGGGCGCGCCACACGCATTACGGAAGGAACCCATGCACCCCATTCTGCTCGACCTCGGACGCTTCCAGGTCCGTTCCTACGGCTTCATGCTCGCGGTGAGTTTCCTGCTGGGAATCTATCTCGCCGGCCGGCGCGCGAAGCGCTACGGTCTGGACCCGCAGAAGATTCTCGATCTGAGCGTCATCATTATTCTCGCCGCCGTGGTCGGGTCGCGACTGCTTTACGTGGTGTTCCATCTGGAGCAGTACTCGAATCCACTGCAGATGTTCGCGATCTGGGAGGGGGGCGCCACGTTTTACGGCGGGTTCCTGCTGGCGCTCGCGGGTGCATACTGGTGGGTCCAGCGGCATGGCTACAAGTTCCTGACCGTCGCCGACGTGATGGCTCCGTCGATCGCCATCGGTCTGATGTTCACGCGTATCGGATGCCTCCTGAGCGGCTGCTGTTTCGGCAAGCCCACCGAGCACGCGTGGGGTCTGGTATTTCCACCCGACTCGCCCGCCGGTTCGGCGGCGGCGGCGGTGGCCGCCACGCTGGGCGTGGACCACGTGGCGCTGCACCCGACGCAGGCCTATGCCTCGGTGATGGGGCTGACGATTTTTCTGATCCTGATGACGTTGCAGCCGTTGCTCAGGAAACGCGGTGCGACGTTCGGCATGTTTCTCGTGCTGTACGGGATCGGCCGCTTCACCATCGATTTCTTCCGCTACTATGAAGACAACGCCCGTGTGCTGATGGGGCTGACGTTCAACCAGGTCATCAGCGTGTTCCTGCTGGTACTGGGTATCTTCCTGATCGTGCGCCGGGTGCGAACTCCATCTACCGCGTGACGCGCGGCCGGGGAGGTTGGGTTGGGGGGTTGGGTGGAGGCGGTCGTCCAGGCGGTCATCGATTTCCTGATCGATG
>DASUGO010000005.1:0-7855 GCA_036273975.1 Candidatus Krumholzibacteriia bacterium | reverse complement strand
GGCGGCGTTCAATCTGAACGACTTCCTTGTGCTCGGTGTGGTGGATGAGCGAACGGTATTCACGCCTGAGATCCTGCAGCGCGTGCAGAATATCACCGCGGCGATCCGCGACATGGACGGCGTCATCGCCGACGACATCCTCGCGCCGAGCGAGGTGGACGACATCCTCCCCGAGGAGGGCGGCGGCATTCGCGTGCAGACGCTCATGGAGAACGTCCCCGCCACCGAGGAGGAGGCGCAGCAGGTGCTCGTCCAGATCCGCGAGAACCCGATTTTGCGCGGCAAGCTTGCCTCCGACGACGGCAAGGCGCTCGCGCTGTTCATCCCGCTCACCAGCAAGGACGTGGCGATGGAGGTGGGGCAGCAGATCCAGGCTATCATCGACAAGGACCACGGTGCCGAGCAGTACTACCTGGCCGGACTTCCCGTGGCGCAGGATACTTTTGGCGCCGCGATGTTCCAGCAGATGGCGGTCTCCGCGCCGATGGCGTTCCTGCTGATCTTCCTCCTGATGCTGTTCTTCTTCCGGCGCTGGAAAGTGGTTCTGGCGCCGATGATCCTCTCCATGATCACGGTGATCTGGACCATGGGGCTCCTGATCGGGATGGGCTACACCGTCCACATCATGAGTTCGATGATTCCCATCTTTCTGATCCCGATCGCCGTGCTCAACAGCATCCATATCCTGAGCTCGGTGCACGCCAACTACCGCCAGAAGGAAAACATGGCGGAGACGCTCTACCACACCATGCGCGAGCTGTTTCTGCCCATGCTGTTCACCTCGCTGACCACCGTGGTCGGGTTCCTGTCGCTGGTGATGACGCCGATTCCGCCCGTGCAGGTGTTCGGCGCCTTCGTTGCATTTGGCGTGTTCGTCGCGTGGCTCTTGTCGCTGCTGTTCATTCCGGCCTACGCGATGCTCATGCCGCCGTCGGTGCTCGAGAACTTCGGGCACACCCACGAGGGCGAGGCCGCTCCGGAGACATTCCTGCACAAGATTCGTGATTTCTCCATCAAACGGCGCGGTGTCGTGCTGGCCGCGGTGAGCGTCATCATGATCATCGCCGGCTACGGTGTCACCCGCATCATCGTCAACGACAACCCGGTGAACTGGTTCAAACCCGGGAGCCCGCTGCGCGTGGCCGACCAGGTCATGAACGATCACCTGCCGGGCACCTATATCATGTACGTCGAACTGTCGGGCAGCGAGGATCAGGCGTTCCTCGATCCCGCGTGGATGGCGTGGGCCGAACGGCTGCAGAACGAGATCGCACAGCAGCCCAACGTGGGCGCGGCCAGCTCGGTGGTGGATGTGCTCAAGAAGGTGCAGTTCGAACTGCTCAATCGTGCGGACGGGAGCGCCACGCTGGCCGACAGCCGCGAAAAGATCGCGCAGTATTTGTTCCTGTATGAAATGAGCGGCGGGTCGCCCGACGACCTGTTCAAGTTCATCACGCCCGGCCAGGACCGGATCAACATCTGGGTGCAGATGCACAAGGGCGACAACCGCGAGGTACGGCTGGCGGTGGAGGGTGTGCAGGCGTGGATCGCGCACAACCCGCCGCCGTCCGGCATGCAGATCCAATGGGCGGGCCTGAGTTACATCAACGTGAAGTGGCAGCAGCTCATGGTGAGCGGCATGGCCAAAGCACTCGCCGGTTCGTGGGTGGTGGTGCTGATCATGATGATCATCCTGTTCCGCAGTCTGCGCATGGGGCTTCTGGCCATGGTGCCGCTGACCGCGACCATCCTGATCACCTACGGCTGGGTGGGCCTCTCGGGCCGCAACTACGACATGCCGATCGCGGTGCTGAGCAGCCTGTCACTGGGACTGTCGGTGGACTTTGCCATCCACTTCCTGCAGCGCACGCGCGACCTGCATCGGCACCACAACGGAAACTTCCACAAGACCATGACGGCGTTCTTCCATGAGCCGGCACAGGCGCTGGCCCGCAACATCGTCGTGATCGCGCTGGGGTTCGTCCCGATGTTCTTCGCCAGTCTCGTGCCCTACGTCACCGTGGGCGCATTCTTCTTCGCCATCATGCTGATCAGCGGCGGGGCAACCTTCCTGATCATGCCGGCGGCGTTGTCATACTTTCCCGCGCACGTGATCTCCGGTCACCGGAAGCACGCGGGCGGCGGTTCACTCAAAGAGGCGGCGGCAGCGGCCGCCGCCAGAAGGTAGGTTCATCATGAAAGGTTCCATCGCAACCACATTGCTCATTGCCGGCTTGGCCCTGTCAGCGTTCGCGCCCGCGGCGCGCGCGCAGGCCCCCGATGCCGAAGCGCTCATGAAAGAGGCGCACCTCAACATGTACTATGCCGGCAACGACGGGTCCGCGCACGTCAAGATGACCATCACCGACAAGAATGGCAAGACACGCGACCGCGACTTCGTGATCCTGCGCAAGGACTTCGCCGAGGGCGGTGAGCAGCGCTACTACGTGTACTTCTTCGAGCCCAACGACGTGCGCCGCACCACCTTTATGGCGTGGAAGAACCCCGACGGCGATGATTCGCGTTGGATCTATATCCCCTCGCTCGATCTGGTAAAGGCGCTGTCGGCCAACGACAAGAAGAGCAGCTTCGTGGGCAGCGACTTCGCCTACGAAGACGTCTCGGGACGGCACTGGAGTGACGACACGCACAAATTCCTGCGCGAAGAGGAGAAGGCCGGCTACCAGACCTGGGTGATCGAGAGCACACCGAAAAGCAGCGACTACTTTGCGCGCAAGGTCACGTGGATCGACAAGGCGTCCAAACTCGTCGTGCGCGAAGAGTATTTCGACTCCAAGGACGAGCCGTTGAAGACGCTCGAGGTGTTGAAGATCGAAACCGCGGACGGGCACCCGACGGCTGTCGAGCGCCGCATGACCACGCCGCGCAAGAACAACAACACGCTGATCGTGTTCAGCGACGTCGCCTATGACCAGGGTATCGGGGAAGACATCTTCACCGAGCGTTACCTCAAGAGTCCGCCGCAGCAGTACATCAACCAGTAGGCACCGGATTGCAATCGAAAGGCATCATCATGCACAGGCACATCGTGTTCATCGCGGCGGCGTTGCTGGCGGTCCTGGCCGTTCGCCCGGCGGCCGCGCAGCTCGAACTCCACGGCTTCGTTGAAGCGGCGGGCGGTGCCCGGCTCAGCGACGTCGGCCCGCCACCAGCCGCGTGGGGGAATCCCGGCGTGCTTCCACCCGTGTGGAGCGGCGGGCAGGACTACCTGCTGCGCGAGGCGCGCCTGCAACTGAAGGGTGATCTGTACGGCAGCGCCGCCGAAGCGCATTTCGTGACCGACATGCTCGCCGACCAGGTGGCCGGTGACGTGACGGAGCTGATTCTGCGCGAGGGATGGATCAAGTTCAACGCGTTCCACGATCACATGGAAGTGCGCGCGGGGCGCCAGCCGACCACGTGGGGAACCGGCGACCTCTTGTTCATCAACGATCTGTTCCCGAAGGACTATGTGAGCTTCTTCATCGGTCGCGACGACCAGTACCTCAAGAGTCCGTCGGACGCGGTGCGGCTGGGTTGGTTTGGTCTGCCGCTCGCGATCGACCTGGTCTACACGCCGGTGTTCGCACCCAACGTGCTGCCGACGGGCGAGCGGCTGGTGTTCTGGTCGCCCGCGTTTGCGTCCGCGGTCGCGCCGGAGCAGAAGCTCGAGAACGGCGAGACAGCGCTGCGTCTGAGCCGCGACGTCGGCCGCATCAACCTGGCGCTATACGGCTACTGGGGTTTCTGGAAGAACCCGATGGGCTTCTCACCGCCGGACTCGCTGGCCGGAACCACCCCGTCGTTCTACCACCCGGCTCTGAACGTCTACGGCGCGAGCGTGCGCGGGGGAATGCTGGGTGGCGTGGCATGGGCCGAGGGCGGCTGGTACGACTCCGCCGACGATCGCGATGGCGTGGATCCGTTTGTCCCCAACTCGGAGACGCGCGCGATGGCCGGCTACGAGCGCCAGTGGTGGAGCGACTTCACCGGCGGCGCGCAGGTCTACTGGGAAGGCGTGCAGGACTACCACACCGGTGAGTACGTGAAGGACGAGAACTACACGCTGGTGACGCTGCGTCTGATGCAGATGCTGCGCTACCAGACCGTGAAGTTGTCCGCGTTCACGTTCTATTCGCCCAGCGACGAAGACGCGTACGTGCGGCTGTCGGCCGGCTACGACTACACCGACGAACTCAACCTGACGCTGGGCGCAAACCTGTTCCAGGGGAACGACGAGCGCACGCTGTTCGGGATGAACGAAGACAACAGCAACGCGTTCCTGCGCGTGCGTTACAACTTCTAGGGCCGCGGTGGTGCTGTTGCCACCAGACTGTGCTACCATGCGGGGGTCATGCCGATTACAACTCGGAAGACCCCCGCTCTTTTCCTCGTCAGTACGCTGGTGCTGGTGCTGGTTGCTCAGGTGCCCGTTCGTGCGGCGGAGCCGTTTGCGAAGGTCCGCGTTGCGACACGCGCGACGGTCCTGGATTTTCCCCGCGGGATCCGCAATATCGGCATGGGATCGACCGGCGCCGCATCCGTCAGTCAGCCCGCCAACGGCTATTTCAACCCCGCCAGTCTCGCCTGGGCCGACGGTCTCACGCTCTCGGGCGAGTATCAGGATTTCGCTTACGAGTCACTCGATCCCGCGTTCAACCTGTCCGATATCCGGGCGTCCGTTGGCACCCAACGGCCGGCTGGCTGGAGCTTTGGTGGGCTCCTGGGATATTCAGCGTTTCGTGCCGAACCCCAGATCGTTCGCACCATCTACCTGCCCGACGGAACCGGCGAGACCTTCGATGTAGATGACTATTACCTGACCGTGCTCGGTGCCGCGGCGTGGACGCGCGGCGTTGCAACAGTCGGCGCGGGGGTTTCCGGCAAGTACCTTTCGCTGAACGGGAATGATGCCTGGCTGCTCGACCTCGGCGTGCTGGTGGCGCTCGCGTTCCGGCCCGATTCCACGCTGATCCGCCCGCGCGTGGGCGTATCGGTGTCCAATCTCGACAGCGGCTGGGGGTACGACGGTCGGGAATACGACCTCGGAGACGAGAGCCGGATCGGTATCGGGCTCGATATTGCCTCGCGTCCCATCGGGATCGCCGGACGCCGCGTCCCGGTGATTGCAAGTGCGGTGGATGTCGACTGGGTGTTTCAACCGGCGCAATATGCCGACGACGGCTACTGGGCGATTGGCTGGGAGGTGTCGGCCGCGGATCTCCTGCAGGTGCGGATCGGTCAGGAGAGCCAGCGGAATCTCGACAAGAGCGCGTACGGGTTCGGACTCGGGTGGACGTTCGGGCGCTGGATGATCCGCGGCGACTACGCGCGTGAGTCGTGGGACACCTTCCTCGGGCACGCGAAGACGGATGCCTTCGGTGTGGCGCTGGGCGCGCGGCTCTAGCGCCGGCTTCATCCAAACCCTAGCGAAACTCTGCACCACCTATACACTTACCTGCTTCGCGTCCGGCGCGCCTTCTGATAGACTCGGCCTCCAGGACGCTTGCAACCATGACCAAAAAACCGGCCGGCAAAACCACCATTCTGTTCATCTTCATCGCGGTGCTCGTGGATATCATCGGGCTCGGCATCATCGTGCCCGTGGTTCCCAATCTCATCATGACGCTCACCGGCGAGGGGATCAGCCGCGCCGCCATCTACGGTGGCTGGCTGTGGTTCGCGTATGCGGTGATGCAGTTCTTCTGCGCGCCGATCCTCGGCAACCTGAGCGACAAGATCGGCCGCCGCCCGGTGATTCTCTTTTCATTGTTCACGCTGGGCGTGGATTACATGATCATGGGCTTCGCGCCCTCGATCGTCTGGCTCTTCGTCGGCCGCACGCTGGCGGGTATGGCCGGCGCGTCGTTCATTCCCGCCTATGCGTATCTGGCCGATGTCACCCCGCCCGAGAAACGCGCGCAGAACTTCGGCCTCGTCGGCGCCGCGTTCGGGCTGGGCTTCATCATCGGCCCCGCGGTGGGGGGCGTTCTGGGCGAGATCGGCGTGCGCGTGCCGTTCTTCGCGGCGGCGGGCCTCGCGCTGGCCAACGTGACCTTCGGCTACTTCGTCCTGCCGGAGTCGCTGCCGCAGGAGTCAAGGCGCCCGTTCGACATCCGCCGCGCCAATCCGGTGGGCGCGTTCAAACGTTTCCGCAAGTATCCCCTGTTGCCGGGCCTGGCCGCGGCCGTGTTTTTCCTGCAGGTGGGCCACCAGTCGCTGCCCAGCACGTGGGCGTTCTTTACGATGTTCAGGTTCCACTGGACGCAGGCGGCGGTGGGCGCATCGCTGGCGTTCGTCGGCCTGGTGACCGCGATCAGCCAGGGACTCCTCACGCGCGTGGTTGTGCCCGCGCTGGGGGAGCGCCGCACCGCGATGATCGGGCTCACGTGCGCGATCGCTGCCTACATTTGCTTCGCGTTTGCGTCGCGTGGCTGGATGATGTACGCGATCATGACCGCGTGGTTGATGGTGGGTCTGGTGTATCCGTCCATGAATGCGATCATGTCACAGCAGGTTCCCGCAAACGCCCAGGGCGAGCTGCAGGGCAGCATCGCCAGCCTGTACAGCCTCGCGTCCGTGATCGGGCCCCCGCTGATGACCCAGCTCTTTGGCCGCTTCTCCGCAGAAACAGCTCCGGTTCACCTCCCGGGAGCGGCATTCCTGTGCGCGGCGGTCTTCATGTCTCTGAGCGGCGGATTCTTGATCCGCGCGCTCCGGCATGGTGCCGCGCACGCGCGTCCGTCCAGGCCGGTTCCGGGCAGCACGGCTGAATCCGCGCTTTCCTGAACGGTCCGTACGGTCGCGTGACTCCCGCGGGATTCCTCGAGTGTTCGGGGAATCCGTTTTGCTTGCACGCAGTCTCCTCCAGGAGGTTGGTATGGTCTCCACGATGTCACTCTTGATCCCCATTCTGGTGTCGGCGGTGGTTGTATTCATCGCCAGTTCGATCGTCCACATGGTGCTCCCGTTCCATAAGGGAGACATGAAACAGTTGCCACAGGAAGACGCGGTACTCGCGGCACTGCGCAAATTCAACATCCCGCCCGGGGATTACGTGCTGCCGCACTGCTCGTCGATGGAAGCGATGAAGAGTCCCGAGTTCATCGAGAAGAAGAAACAGGGGCCGTCCGGTTTCGTGACCATCCTTCCGCCGGGCATGACCGGAATGGGCGGATCACTGGCAATGTGGTTTCTATTCTCCGTGCTGGTGAGTCTGTTTGCCGGGTACGTGGCCGGCATCGCACTGGCGCCGGGAGCGAACTACCTGCGGGTATTTCAGATTGTTGGCACCACCGCGTTCATGGGCTACGCGTTCGCCCAGATGCAGCAGTCGATCTGGTACAAGCGCAACTGGGGAACCACGTTCCGGATCATGCTGGACGGATTCGTCTACGGGCTCCTGACCGCCGGCGTGTTCGGCTGGCTCTGGCCGCGGTAAGTCCGACGGCCACGCCGCTTTGCGCGGGAGAATCTCCGGGGGCACCCCCCCCGGGGAGGGCCCGCCCGGATCCGCCCCAGAACCTTACCACGCCCAAAATCTAACTAAATCTACGCGTTTGCTCAGCCTGAACTCCCTATAAATAAACCATTTATCCGAATTTTGTGCTTCCTTTTACATGAATTTCGGACTAAACTATCTTATGTAATCGAGGAAAGATCTCAACGGCACTTGTCGCCCTGGGCACCCTCGAATTCGCACCATGACGCTCGACATCCGCAAGTCTTTCTGGTCCCTCGCTCCGTGCACGCTGGCCGCACTGACGCTGCTCGTGGCATTGCCTTCAGGCGCGCGCGCAACCGACCCGGCGCCTGCTGTTGCCGTCGAGCACGGCTGCCTCGGGTGGGAACCCGG
>DASUGO010000004.1:0-22533 GCA_036273975.1 Candidatus Krumholzibacteriia bacterium | reverse complement strand
GCCAAGACCGGGACCCATCGCGACCGCGTCGGCCTTTTCGAGATACGGTTTCAACACCGCGTTCGCGGTGGACGGCGCGATGGTTCCCGCAACCGTTTGCGGCAGCGGAACGATGATTGCCTCGCGCAGCGCGCCCATCTCGCGATGGATGCATTCCGGCACGGCCAGGTACACCATGCCGCACCCGCCGCGCAGCGCGGCCTCGGCAGTGAGCAGCGCGGCGCCGCGATACTGTTCGCTCCCCGCAATCACCAGCAACGTGCCGGCTTCGTACTTGTGGATGTCCGGCGCGCGCGCGGGAAGTCGCAGCGCGGCCTCATTGTCGTCCAACAGGTACAGCGGATCGGAATGCTTCTCGACGATCGCGTCCGGAAAACCAATGTCGATCACGCCCACCGCGCCCACGCGCGCACGGCCGGGGTAGAACAGCAGCCCTGTCTTGGGTGCGCCGATGGTGAGCGTCTGCACAGCCTGCACCGCGTCACCCGGCACCTGGCCGGTGTTGCCGTCCACGCCCGACGGAATGTCCACGCTCACCACCGGAATGCCGCGCGCGCCGGTTTGATTGATGAGCGCAATCATCTCCGCCGCGCGTCCGCGCGGTGCGCCCGCGATGCCGGTACCGAACAGGGTGTCGATCACGATGACCGCGTCGGCGAGATCCTCGGCCGCGCGCTGCGTGTAGTCGGGGCGCGTGGCGTCGAGTTCGCGCAGCCCCGCCGATTTCGTGGTTTGCAGGCGCTGATGATTCTTGGATGCATCCGGCGTCAGTTCGCTGCCGGGCTTGAGCATATGCACCGAGCACTGCCATCCCGCCTCCAGCAGATAACGCGCCACCACAAGCCCATCTCCGCCGTTGTTGCCAGCGCCAACGAAGATCGCGGCCTTCCGCGGCGCCGCGGGCGCATTGGCGTTGGCGAACCCCGCCAGTACCGCGCGCGCCACGCCACGCCCGGCGCGCTCCATCAGCTCGAGCCCCGGCACGACGTGCGCAATGGTCTCCTCATCGACCTTCTGCATCTGGGAAGCGGTCAGGATTCTCATACCGGAGATTCTAATACCGATCTCGGCAATTGTCATGGGCGACCGCGCCGCGTTGACGGGCCGGGCGCTGGCCGCTAAACTGGCGCAACACCATGACCCTTATCCAGAGGAGCCCCCATGATACACCGGCTCTCGTTGTCAGTTGCCATCGCCTCGACCGGTCTTCTGTTGCTGCTTGCCTGCGGCGACGACAACCCCGCTGCGCCCGTGCCGGGGCCAACGCTGTCCTTCCAGACGTTCCAGGCGGCCAGCGTGGTGATCGGGCAGAACAATATGACGTCGGGCCTGGAGAACAAGGGAGGCGCCGCAAGCGCGTCGAGTCTATTTGGTGCGTGGGGTGCCCCGGCGCCGGGGTCCCTGTACGTGCCCGACCCGCTGAACAACCGCATTCTTGGATTCAATTCCATTCCGACGTCGAACGGCGCCAGCGCCGACTTTGTCCTTCTGCAACCCAATTTCACCACGACATCGCTTGGCCTGTCGGCGACGAAGGGGCGCAGGATTTTCGATGTCTGCACGGCGGGCGGGAAGCTCTTTGCTGTAGACAATGAGAATAGTCGCGTCCTGATCTGGAATTCCCTGCCGACAACCACCAACGTCCCGGCCGACGTCGTCGTGGGTCAACCCAACTTCACCACCAACACCGTGGCGACCGCGCAGGCCAACATGAATGGGCCCGCTCGCGCGATTGCCGCCGGCGGCAAACTCTTCGTTTCGGACCGGGGCAACAACCGGGTGCTCATCTGGAATACGATTCCGACGGTTAACGGCCAGCCGGCAGACGTCGTGGTGGGACAATCGGATTTCGTTTCAACCTCGGTGAGTCTCTCCGCGACCAGCTTTGGCTCGGCGGCTGGCTTGTGGAGCGACGGCAAGAGACTGGTGGTTGGCGAGTCGCAGCATCAACGCGTTCTTATCTGGAACTCCATTCCCACCACCAACGGCGCACCCGCCGATGTCGTCGTGGGCGCGCCGAACATGACGACCGCGGGGGGTGCGCCGGCCAGCGCCACCTCCATCGGCGACCCGGTGGCCGTGACCTCGGATGGCAAATCGTTGTTCGTGTCCGATGGGGCCTACAGTCGCGTTCTGATATACACGCCGTTCCCCACCAGCAACGGCGCCGCGGCAACCACGGTTCTGGGGCAATCCAATTTCACGCTGAACACCGGAAACGATCCCAACCAGGACGGCGTGACCGATGGCTTTTCAGCAAAAACGTTCGCAGGCGGTGGCAATTCGCCCAACGGGCTGCGAGTGATCGGCAACCAACTGTTCGTGGGCGATTTTTCCAACAGCCGCGTCCTGATCTTCGACGGCACGTTGAAGTAAGTGATCAAAGAAGAAAGCGTAACGGCAAGACCATATGTCAAAAGTCATCATTGCTTCCGTTGGCGTTTCTGTTGACGGCTTCGCGGCCGGGACCGACCAGAGTCTTCAGAACCCGCTCGGCGTCCGCGGGCCCGAGTTGATGGCGTGGTTCTTCCCCACGCGCGTGTTCGGCGACATGCACGGCAAGGGGGGCGGCGAGACCGGCGTCGACAACCAGATGGCCGAGCGCGGATTCGAGAACATGGGTGCGTGGATTCTCGGGCGCAACATGTTCGGACCCATCCGCGGTCCGTGGCCCGACGACAACTGGAAGGGCTGGTGGGGTGACGAACCGCCGTACCACGTGCCGACGTTCGTGCTGACCCACCACGCGCGCAATCCCATCGAGATGAAGGGCGGCACCACGTTCCATTTTGTGACCGATGGCATCGAATCCGCGCTGAAACGCGCCCGCGAAGCCGCGGGCAACCGCAACGTCAGAATCGGCGGCGGCGCCTCCACCCTCCGCCAGTACCTGCAGGCCGGACTCGTGGACGAGGCCCACTTCGCCATCAGCCCCATCCTCCTCGGCGCTGGCGAGCCGTTGTGGCACGACCTCGACCTCCGCGCCATCGGCTACAACATCACCGAAACCATCCCCGGCGAACGCGCCCAGCACGTGATCTTGCGAAAGTCGTGATTTCCAGGCCGCGGAGTATGCCGGACTCTTGACCCGCCTCCCGCGGGTTGGCCATACTTGCCCCTCACAAGGAGGTGTCGTTTATGAGAGTCACCAGGATTATCGTTTTGAGCGCGCTGGTGGGTGTTTCGTTTGTTGCGGGACGAGTAACCGAGGCGTCCGATCAATCGGCCCAACCGGAGATTACCAATCTCATGACAACCGCGCTCGCCGAGGAATTTACCCCCGGCCGCGAGGTCCTCGTGGATCTCGTGGTGATCCCGCCCAACACGACCCTGGATTGGCACCGGCATCCCGGCGAGGAGTTTCACTACTATATGGAGGGCGACGTCGAGATCCAACTCGACGGCAAACCGCCGATCATGGGTAAGCCGGGCACCGTCGGACACGTGCCGTACATGAAGCGTCACCGGGCAATCGCTGGTGACAAGGGCGCGAAGGCATTGGTGTTCCGCGTTCACACCCAGGGTGAAGCCGTGCGCTACAAAGACGGGGACCCCCTTCAAAAGCACTAGATCCCGAAGAAATCGAAAGCAGGCCCATGAACCGCCGTATCCCGTGGCTCTTCATACTGGGTGCGCTCACGGTGTCCGCCTGCGCGTCGCACAACGCGACGGCGCAAACCGCCCCGTGCAGCATGACCGCGGCAAGTCCGTGGATTGAGCATTGGCTCGATGCGTGGACGCTGGTGTCGGACGAGATCCTGCACATTTCTGACGCACGACCGCCGTTGATCGTCTTCTACGACAGCACATGCGTGTACACCAACTCGGCCGTGACGGCCGGCGGGCGACCTCCCGTGGACGGCCCCACGCTGCGTGGCGCGGCGCTTCCCTGGCGTGCGCTACCGCACGACACCACCATCACGCTCCCCGACTCGTCGCAGGTTCCGATTGCACTGATGTCCTTCACCAATGTCGCGCACAAGACGCAGCCGTACTTCGTGATGGCGGCGCCCTCGTTCTGGGAGCCCATCGTCGGCCCCGATTCCACCCAGTACACGGGCGTGTTCCTGCACGAGTTCACGCACACCCGGCAGATTCGCGGCATCGGCAAACGCATCGGCCCCATTGATTCGACGTGGGCGTATCCCGAGGAACTCAACGACGACGCGGTGCAGACACACTTTGGGACGGACTCCGTCTACGTGGCCGCGTACCTCGCGGAACGCGACCTGCTCTACCGCGCGGCCGACGCAGACTCCCTCACGGAAGTCCGCGCCCTCGCGGCGCAAGCACTCGCGATGATACGCGCCCGGCACGCGCGCTACTTCACCGGCGACAAGGCCGAGTTCGCCGAACTCGACAACGTCTTCATGTCCCTCGAAGGCGCCGGCCAGTGGGTGGCCGTCGCGTGGCTCTCGCACCCCGACGGCGGCAAACTCACCCGCGACGCCGCCGTCAAAAAGATGCTGGGCCGCCGCCGCTGGTGGGTGCAGGACGAAAGCCTCGCCATCTTCCTCGTCGTCGATCGTCTCCTGCCCAACTGGCCCCAACTCGTCTTCGACACACCCTCCTCCATCGGCGCCCTCGATCTCCTCGACCGTGCGGTCAACGCACCGGTGCATTAAGCCGGCGGCACAAGAAAAGACGACATGCTGATCGATCTCAGTCATACCATCGAAAACGGTCTGGTGACTTACAAGGGGTTGCCCGCGCCGATCATCTGCGACTTTCTGAGCCGCGAAGCGTCCAAGGCGCACTACGCTGAGGGGACGACGTTTCAGATCGGCAAGATTGAGATGGTGGCCAACACCGGCACCTACATCGACGCGCCCTTCCACCGTCATGCGAACGGCAAGGACGTGTCCGAGTTGCCGCTGGACGTGATCGCGGGCCTAGAGGGAGTCGTCATCCGTGCCCGCAACGCGGGGCGAGCGCTGGATGCGTCACTGTTCGAGGGGATCGACGTGCGCGGGAAAGCCGTGCTGGTGGAGACACGCTGGAGTCGCCACTGGAACACCGAGTCGTACTACGAGGGACACCCGTTTCTCACCGAGGCCGCTGCAACACTCTTGAAGGATCGCGGGGCGCGAATTGTCGGCATCGACTCGTATAATATTGACGACACCGCCGACCTGCGACGTCCCGCGCACACCATCCTGCTCGGCGCGGACATTCCCATCGTGGAGCACATGTGCAACCTGGACGCACTGCCCGACGATGGCTTTCGCTTCTACGCAGTGCCACCCAAGATCAAATCCATGGGCACCTTCCCCATCCGCGCCTTCGCACAACTGGGAAGAGACTCCACAGGATGATCGGCGGCTGAGCGGGCAGGCCGTTTGACCTTTTGGGTCTGGTGCTGCTAGAATTGCGGCCTCGAAAGGCAATTCGGCATGGGGAGCCCGCTGCCATATTCAGATAGTTCCGCAGGCCGCCACACGGCGGTACTTCTAGGGCTGGCTGCGCTCAGCAGCTTATTACTCCTCCTTCTGTCCGCGAACGCCACTGCCATCACACTCCAAAGCTACTCCTTGCCCGTCGATGGTGTCGTCGACCCTGAAGTAAGCCCAGACGGCGAGCATGTTGTGCTCATGGGTATTGCAAACGGATACGGGTCTTCCCACACAAACATCTTTGTTTATGACCTGCAGACTGGGCAGTTGCACCAGATGAGCAACGCCCTTACAAACTGTGCACACCCAACTTGGTCACCAGATGGAACGAAAATAGCGTTTCAGGCCTACGGCTCTGGTCCAAACCCAACTCAGGAGATTTGGGTTGTGAGCACAGACGGTACAGGTTCGCCGAGTGCGATCATCGCGAGCGACGCTCACGAGCAAGCTCCGAGTTGGTCCCCGGACGGAACGCGCATCGTTTACATGCACGAGCCACCCAATCACGAACTCTGGATCAAGAATCTCACTTCAGCAGATCCTCCCTCAAAGCTGGACGTTGGTCATACAAGTGCTTTCCGCCCGTGTTGGACTGAGCAGGGGACAATTATCTTCAGCCTCACGAACGCCCTGTGGGAGATTCCGGATGTGGGCGGGATGTCAGTCGAGTTGCTACCCGCTTCCGCCGTACCAACTGGCGGCGGCTCCATGTTGTCAGCCGCAATAGACCGCGAGGGCGAGCGCATCGTTGTACCGATCTCGCCATCCATGATCGCGTCGAAACCATACGAGCTATGGCTCCTCAGGCGCAGTGGCGGCCTAGAACTACTGGTCTCATCCGAAGATATTGGCGGAGGCGACGCTTTGAGTCCTTCGTGGACACCAGACGGCGCTACCCTTTTCTTCGCCGGCCACGAACAACTGTGGTCAGCAACGGGACTCCCCGGTGGTCCGGTTTCGACCAGGCAGTCAACAATTGGCGGGCTGAAAGCGCAATTTAGATCAAACGGTGACTAGTGAGGCTGGCCCGTCGGTTCCGACGTTGCCATTCCCAATTTTCGATGTGCTTCCTTACCGTGGTGATTCCAGTGAGGTGTCTTGCTTGGAGACCAAATGTTCCTTCTGCCTAAACTCCTCGGGTGTGGCTGTGAGCGGTTCTTCGCGGCCTGGCTTTGATATTGTGTGCCCTCGCTGCGGCACATACAGGATCGGATTGAAGGCTTATAATGACGCCATATATCTCAGTGAAGCCGAAAGAGCCGTGTTGTCAACATGGACGTTGGAGCGCGGTCTGAGAAGGCTCCCCACGCCAGAATTTTGCGCCGACGAGCAGCATGCTGAAGAACAAGATGCCCATCGTTTTGCTCTCCGTCGTGTCATTGCGGACTCTGCTCCTAGGTCCATTAGCGAGCGGCTTGATCGCATCCTGATCAATTTGGCGATCAGGTCAGATGAGCCCGGCGCCAAGATCGCCGTGACTCACGACCATCTCTATCTTTTCTATTCCACTTCCGTGCGCCAGATGATCTTCTTTGGTCAAGCGCTTGCAGCGCGAGGCTGGATTGACCGCTTTGACCGTGTGCCCGAAGAGATCAAGATGACAGTCGAAGGTTGGACTCGGCTCGCGGACCTTGAGCGAGAGCCTGGCAACCCAGCACAGGCCTTCGTGGCAATGTCTTTCCGGCCAGAACTGGACCCCGCATGGGAAGAGGGGCTGCGCCCAGGAATCGAGGATGGTGGCTACTCTCCACTACGAGTAGACAAGCGAGAGCACAACGATAAGATCTGCGACGTCATCGTGGCGGAGATTAGAAAGAGCGCGTTGCTTGTCGCCGATGTCACGCTTCAACGCCAAGGAGTGTATTTCGAGGCGGGTCTAGCCATGGGACTTGGCATGCCCGTTATTTGGTGTTGCCGCAAGGACGACTTAGAAAACTGCCACTTTGACACAAGGCAGTACAACCACATCGAATGGGCGTCGCCCCAAGAACTCCGCAAGAAATTGACCCGCAGAATTGAAGCTACAATCGCCAGGTGACATTTGGAATACCGGTTGAAGGTTCAGGACCATTTCCAAATTTCAGTAGATCGTTTGTACACCGCTCGAAAACATTTGTCCTTGTGCACGCACACCGTACCGCTTACCCACGTCGTAATGGTTCAGCGGACTTTTTACGCCCACAATTACACCTACCAATGAATCACCGTATTCTAGTATTTGAGACCCTTCGACTGGCGCAACCGCGACGATCCTGAACTCATGCTCGTAGCTCCACTGCGCTCGCTTGCGAAACATTAGCTCGGCAGCATTCTTCGCGAGATAACCGCTTCCGGTGTCCGTAATAGGGCTGCTTGGCCCGAATAGAACGTCATCCTCATATGAAACCCTCTCGCAGTAAAACGCCTCGGAGGTGGGCTTCAACATAGCCGTCGCAAGCTCCACCAATCGTCCTCGGTCGAACACAAGGCAACCACCCCGGAAATGATCAGCATAGTGCGCCCACATCGGAAGCGATCCGAATCCCCTGTGGCAAACATCGATGCAACCATGCGAAGGAGGTCCGTTCACGCCGTCCATCGCAAATGCGACGCGGTTTACACGTCTCTGTATCTGCCAAATGTCCGCAATCAGCGTGTCCGCGACCGTGCGTGCCCCCTTTCCCATGACGGCGCTGGGAAGCCAGTCTTCAAATTCATAGGGGTCGTTCGATTCTTTAAAAGGGCCAAGGCGGAGCGCCGACTGCTCTAGAATCTTTACCAACGATTCGGCTGACGTGTAATGGCAGAGGTTGTTTGCCGAGGAGCTCGCCCACCATTGAGTTTCTGAGTCCATAGCCCTCCTCTACCCCTTGTTCCGACCGTCGACGATGTCGACGAGTTCGTAGATGTCGTCGATGTCGTGGTTGGCGCCGCTTTCGGTGGAGTCTTTGGTGTCGCCGTAGCGGGCGAAGACGGTGATCATGCCGAGGTTGCCGGCGCCGGTGATGTCGCGCTCGGGCCAGTCGCCCACCATGATGGCTTCGCCGGGTGAGAGTTTGAAGTGGTCGAGCGCGCGCTGGAAGGGTTTGGGGCTGGGCTTGCGCACGCCGGTGTCTTCGAACGTGGTAACGAAGTCGAACATGTGGTGGAGCTGCAGATAGCACAGCCGCAGCCACGCCTCCTTGCGGGGCGCATCGGAGACGACGCCCAGCTTGATGCCGCGCTTCATGAGTTCAATCAGCGTCACCTTCACGTGGGGATACAGCACCAGCGACGCTTCCTTGGCGCGCCGGTAACCCACGATGCCGGCCGCGTGGATCTTGTAGTCCACCTGGCCGATGAGTTCCTCCAGCGCGTGGTCGAACACGCTCTGGAACTCGATCCCCTCACGCTCGTAGATTTCGTAAATCTTCTTTTTGATTTCCGCGGGCTCGAAGCGCAATCCGGCGTCGATCATGGCATCCACGGCGCCATCCACGGCGTTCTCCTTCATGCGCATGAAGTCCGTGAGGGTATTATCGAGATCGAAAATGACGGCTTTGATCATGATGGTATACTTTTCGTTCCAGTCCTCGCGGCCCAGGCCGCGTTCGTGTAAGATGGCGGTGGAGAGAGGCTTATTCTAGTGGAAGATAACACCCAGCGCAACACCCCCACCGACGTGTTCACCGCCGTGAACAACTATTTCCTGTTGTTCTTCTGCGCGAGCTGCGTGCTGTCCAGCATGTACATCCAGCAACTGTTCGCGGTGGTGGAGCACTACCGGCTGGGGATCGGCGTCTCGTCGCTGATGGGGATCATCCTTCCGGTCTTCCTGCTCACCCGGCGCTTCCCCTCCGGCATCCGCGGCCAGCTGCGCATCGCGAAACCCCGCTGGCCCCGGCTGATCCTGATCATCGTGGCTGCGGCGGGCTCGGTGGTGCTGGTCGACCAGATCTACATCTTCACCCAGAACCTGAGCCCGGTCCCCGAGGACTACGCGGAGGCCATCCGCGAACTCAAGCCGGACAACGCGCTCCAGTTCGTGGTGATCTTTCTGGGGCTGTGCGTGCTGGTGCCGATGGCGGAGGAGATCATCTTCCGCGGGCTGATCCAGCAGGTCTTCCGGCGCAACATGGGGCCGGTCCTGGCCATCGCGCTGGCGGGGGCCACGTTTGGCGCGGTCCACCTGAACGCCCACCTGCTGATCAGCATCACGGCGTTTGGCTGGTTTCTGGGGTGGATCTACTACGCGACCGGCAACCTGACCTACACGATGGTCGCGCACTCGGTCTTCAACATGGCGGCGCTCGCGCAGCTGGTGTGGTCGCCGCAGACCGCCGAGGGCGACCTGCCGGTCTACCTGCAGGACGTCCGCATCGTGGTGGGTGTGCTGGTGATCTTCATCTTCCTGCTCATTAAAATGAAAGAGGGAGGTCCCGAAACGGAACCTCCCTACATCACGGACGCCGAGTAGCGGCGACGGCTATTTCACGGACGTGCTGATGTCACGTCCGACGCTGATTTCCCCGTTGTCGATTCGGATATTGAACCCACAGTCCGGGTTGTTGCACACCCACGCTTTGTACATGATGGGCGCGCCATCGCGGCCATAATCTGACAAGGGCAGCAGCATGCCCTTGTTGCATTTCTGACAGCCCGGAAAAGTTTTCTCCATATCTTCCGCGCCGTCCACACGCCCCCGCATGAACGACATCGTCACCTCCCATTTCATCACCCGTTCCGGTGCCACTCGAACTAACGCCGGGTGAAACAAGCGATTACGTCGCCACCGGAACTGACGGGCAAATTATCCCGACGGGTCGCGGGGGTGTCAAGGGGTATGTCCGGGGGGCAGCAATTCACCGGCGACCAGTCGATCGCGGATGAATGCGGCCGTGATGAGGTGGCCGCGCACGTTCAGGTGCCACGGATCAAAGTAATCATCGCGGTGAATCTTGAGGTCGGCGGGCGCGAAGGCCCGGAATCCGTCCAACACGTCGATCACCGTGAACCCGGCGCCGAGCGCGGTGGCGTCGAGGTCCTGGTGGACCGCGGTGAGTGAATAATCGGTAAAGGAGGGCCTGTCCTCGAAAATCGGATGGACGATGAACGCCACGGGCACGTCCTGGGCGCGTGCGTCGCGGGCGATGCGGTCGATGTCGCGATCGATGTCCTTGTGGAACGCGCAGTGGAGGAACGCGTGGAACTCCGTCGGGCAACCGCGGCCGCCCAGCTTCTGCTTCAGTCGAAACGCAAACGCGCGCACGAGGCCGGCGAGCTGCAGGGTGGGGCGGTACCAGTAGCGCCCCAGGTTGCCGTTGGCGTTGTGGAACACGGGGTCGGCGGGGTCGTTGAGGCAGTAGCTCCACAGGATGAGGTCGGGGTGGTAGCGCGGCGCCTCGTCCTCCAGCAGCACGATCTCCTGCGAGGTCGAGTAGCCGATGCGCGCGAGCAGGATGACCTCGTACTTGACCGCGCCGCCTTGCGGCGCGCCTGTCCCCGCCGCCGCGGTGCTTGCGCCGTTCAGCATCCGCTCCAGCACGCGGCCGAACGCGCTGTCGGGATCGACGTCGCGCCCCTCGGCCACCGAGTCACCAATCAGCACGATGCGGAACGTGTGGGGCGGTTTCTCGGGGGTGTGCTCGACGTCGCGGAAGCCGCGCGAGTTCGCGCCGCACTCGCCGGGGGTGTACGTATAGATGAGGCGCTTGTCTTTCGACTGTTCGGTGCACAGCGCGCGCTCGTCCATACCGCCGCGGATGCGGGCGCGGTCCTGGTTGGCCTGCACGCGCAGATAGATCTCCGCGGGAATCAGGACGACGAGGAGCGCGATGACGAGCAGCAGGACGTTTCGGCGCATCGGGCTCTACTATACAACAAGTCTATACAACAAGTCTGGGCCGGTCAGATCCCCCCGGTGGGGACGGAAAACGAGGTTTCCCCGCCGGCGATCGCTGCCACCATGAGCGCGATCACTCCCAGCACGGACACCACGATGAGGATCTCCATCGCCCGGTCGTGTTCCCGGGTGGTGATGCTCTCGATATCCCGCAGGGCGAGCACGCGCGGGGGGTTGACGTCGACTTCCTCTTCGTGGACCAGGACGCGGCTCACAACCACGGTGGAATCCTGAATGACCGCGGCGCGCGACTCGATCCATTTGCCGTCTTTCATGATGATGGTGGTGTTCTTCGGCAGCGGACGGCTCTCAAGGTTGGAGGCGGGATCCAGTTGCACGGTCCGGGTGCAACCGGTCGCGAGGCTCAACAGGGCGGGCAACGTCAGTAGTGCGGCGATTCGTCGTCGGAACATGCAAACGACCTCCTCGGGCTACTGTTTCACAAGGTCACAGCAAACGCTTCACGACGAACACGCCGACCATCGTGAACATGATGGCCAGCTTGCCGAGTGTGCCGATGATGAATCCGATCCACGCGGCGACGCCGGCGCGGCCGGCCTGGGCGACGTCCTTGCGCGCGATCAGTTCGCCCACGACGGCGCCGATGAACGGGCCCAGCAGAATGCCGACGATTCCAAAGAATACACCCACGAGCGTGCCGAGCACGGCACCCCACATGGCGAGTTTGCTGGCGCCGACGCGCTTGACGCCGAGCACGCTCGCGATGAGATCCACCACATAGGTAAACCCCAGCAACACCGCGATGATCACCAGCGTCCACACACCCACGTACTGAAAGTTCTCCGCCCACGCGGCAACCACGAGTCCGGCGAACACGAGTGGCGCGCCGGGAAGCACGGGCGCGATCACGCCGATGAATCCTGCGATCACAAGAATCGCGGACAGGGTCCAGAGCAGAACGGACTGGGTCATGGGGAGAGTCTAGCGCAGGCGCTGTGAAAATTCAGCGGGTTTTGGGGCATCGGTGCCAATAGCGACATGCGAACCGCGGCTACGCCGCGGTTCGTTCAGGTCTTGAGCGTTTTCTTCTTGGCTGCCGGGAAAAGGACATTATTGAGAATGAGGCGGTAGCCCGGCGAGTTGACGTGCAGGTTGAGGTCGGTGGGCGGATCGCCGACGGCGTGCTGGTAGTCCTCGGGGTCGTGGCCGCCGAGGAAGGTGAACGTGCCGCGTCCGGCGTTGCCGTGCAGGTACTTCACTTCGCCGTGGACCGCGTCCTCGCCCAGAATCACCACACTCTTCTTCACCAGGTCCTTCTTGAAGCCCGTCGTCTGGCCGAGGAAGCCCTTCACGTAGCTCACGTGGTCCTGGGTGAGCATGGCCGGGACGGGATCGTACTTGGCCGAAAACTCGAACAGCGTAAAGTAGTCCGCGTCGCTGCCGCGCGCGGAGGCGTAGTCGCTGGTGTCGATGTCGGAGAACTCGTACACCAGCGGGCTCGTGATCAGTTTGAAGTTGGTGAACGCGAAGCAGCGGTCGTAGTCCAGCATGGTCTGATAGCCCGGCGTGATGCCGTCGTGGTCCAGCTCCGGCGCGACAATGTCGACACCGTCCGCGGACAGCGCGATATCATAGGAATCGCACGCCGAGCACATCGCAAACAGGAAGCCGCCGTTCATCACGTAGTCGCGAATCTTGTTGGCGACCGCCTTCTTCTCTTCCGACACCTTCGTGAAGCCCAGCCGCTGCGCGCGCGCCTCGGAGTCGCGCACGTCGGCCTGATACCAGTCGGTCTGACGGTAGGCGGCATAGAACTTGCCGTACTGCCCGGTGAAATCCTCGTGGTGGAGATGGAGCCAGTCGTAGTCGGCGAGCTTCCCCGCCAGCACCTCTTCGTCGAACACCTTGGTGTACGGAATCTCCGCGTACTCCATGGCCAGCGTGACCGCGTCGTCCCACGGCTGCTTGAGTGCCGGAATGTAGACCGCCACTCTAGGAGCCTTCTCCAGCCGCACCGACTCCATGTTGTTCTCGGCGATCTCGGCCGTGATCTGCGCCACCTGCGAACCCGTGACGGTCTCAAACGACACGTTCTTGAGGCGCGCGTCGAGCACGATGTCGTCGCCACCCGGCATCAGGAAGCTGCCGCCGCGGTAGTTGAGCAGCCAGTCCACCTGATAACCCTTCGCGAGCGCGTGGTACGCGAGTCCGTACGCCTTGAGATGGTTGGTCTGCTTGAGATCCATCGGGACGAGGATCTGGTCCGCCAGCGCGGGAACCGCGGCCAGCATCAAAAGCGCGGCGGCGATGGTTGCGCGAGAACTACGGCGCATAGCTGTTCCCTTCCTGCATCTTGCGCACGCGCGCGATATCGCGACGGACGTCGTCGAGCATCGCGTACTGCGGATACGACATCAGAATCTGTTCATACTCGTGCTGCGCGCGGTCGTACTGGCCCAGCCCGGTCTCGTAGACATTCCCGATGGCGCGAACGACCACCGGGCAGTCGTCGTCCTCGGGGTAGTCGGACAGGAAGCGCCGCAACGTCGCAACGGCCGCGTCGTAGCTGCCCTGGTCGGCGAGCACCAGCCCCATCTCGTGCAGCGCGCGCGGGCGCACCGGGTCGTCGATCGCGCGGCTGCCGATACTCTGGAAGCGGCTCAGCATCGCGGTGGTGTCGCCCGTCATCTCGGCCTTCATCGCGGTGAAGTAGTCGCTCAGCGACTGCGACTGCGCCATCGTGCCCTCTTCGATCACCCACGACGTCGCGATGGCATTGTTGGCGTAGGGCGACGACGGCGCCGCCTCGGCCAGCGCGGTCAGCGTGTCCTTTGCCACGTCGTACTTGCCGTTGGTGGCCAGCCACAGGCCGGTGTAGTACTGCCCCGCCTGCGCGAGTTCGGGGTTGTTGGCGCGCGACAGCGCCCGCAGGTAATTCTCCGTGTCCGCGGTGCGGCCGGTGCCGATATACACCTCGGCGATGCGCGACGCAAACGTCGCCCCCTGGCGGCGCGCGTTCACCGATCCCGACTTGTACGCGTTCAACGCCTCGTCGGGCTGCTTGAGTTTGCGCAGCAGCACGTCGCCGCGTGCGATGTACGCCTGCTCGGCCAGCTCGGAGCCCGGGTAGCGGCGGCAGATGTCGTCGTACTCGCCGGCCGCGCGTTCCAGATACGCGATGCGTTCCACGGCCGGAATCTCGGGGTTCATCCCCGAACCGTACTGCACGTAGATGTCGGCCAGCAGGAACTTGGCGCGGTCGATGGCCGGCGACTTGGCGTGACCGCGCACATAGGCCTCCGCCGCGCGCAGTCCCATGTCGAGGTAGCGGCCCCGGCGCGCGCGTGGCTCGCTGGCCGCGCGCGCCACCGCATCCTGCGACAGCGCGAGCAGCGTGGTGCCGTCCGACGACGCGTCGGCGTCGGCGCGCAGTGCCATGTTGAGCGAATTCTCCAGCAGCCCGTGTTCGAGATAGTACGCGGCCAGCACGTCCATCGCGGCGAAGCCGTCGTTGCCGCCGCGGTCCGCGCGGCCTTCGAGATACGCGACCAGCGGCTGCTCCTCGCTACCGGCCTCACGCAACACCTCGATCATCTTGGTGCGCACCAGCCGATAGCTGCGCGGGTCCTGTTTGGTGAATTCCAGATACTCGTTCAGCGCCTTCTGGTTCTCGCCCGCCTGCTTGTACAGCGCGGCGATCTCGAGCGTGAGCGTCTGATTCTTCTGGTTGCGCTTGCGGCCCCGCTCGAGCACGTCGATGGCCTCGTCCACGCGGCCCAGGTCGCGCAGCGCACCCGCGACGATCTTGTATGCGCTCACGCTGTGGTTGTTGGCGTCGAGCATCGCGTTGAAGACCTGCATGGCTTCCTTCTCGCGCCCGTCGCCAAAGTAGATGGAGCCCAGCGAGCGGCCGGCGTCGAGGTTCAGCGGGTTGGCCTGCAGCGCGGCGCGGTAGTAGTACACCGCCGAGTCGGCCTTGCCCACCACCTGCATGCCGTAGCCGAGGCGGGAGAGAATGTCGTCGCGTCCCGGGTAACGCGCGTTGATCTGGCGCAGCATCGCGAGCCCGGCTTCCGGATTGGTGGACAGGAGCCGCGTGGCTTCCAGCACGTCGGCGCTGACGGTGAGCGGGTCGGACGCGAACGGGCGCCGTGTGCGCTCCTGCGCGTGTGCCGCGCCGGTCGCGATGGCTGCGATGGCCACAACGGCGAGGAACGCGGCGAACGCCGCGGTGCGATGCCAACGGAACATCATGCTAGCGGCTCCGCGCTCCGCCGTCGGCCGGCGATTCGTCCGCGAGGGCGCGGAAGTACATGCGGATGAGGTCTTCGTATTCACCCGGCGCCTTGAGTTGCATCGCGCGCTGGATCTCGTCGCGCAGCGTCTGCGCATCGGCGCCCTCGGGACGGCGCCCCAGCGTGCGCGAGAAGATCTCGTCCGCGGTGACGCTCTGGCGTTCCTTCTCGTAGTCGCGCGTGTGCACCGAGCGCTCGGCGTCGAGCATGCGGCTCAGGATGCGCTGCTGCTGGTTGACGAGGTCGTCGCTCAGGTTGCCGCGCTCCAGCGACTTGGCCACTGCTTCCATCTCGTCGATGGCGCGGTCCAGCTTGCCGAGTCCCTGGCGGTCGTTCTTCATGGTCTCCTGGATCTGCTTGGCGATCTCCTGCAGTGAGCGCTGTTCTCCCGCCAGCCGGTCCAGCTGTGCCTGCCGCTGCTGCCGCAGCGCTTCCTCGGCCATCTGCATCTGCATCATCTGCTGCGTCTGCTGCATCACGTCCTGCTGGCGCGGGATCATCGACTGCAGCATCTGCTGCGCGCTCGGTTTGCCCTGCCCGCTCTGCCCCGACGAACAGCTCTGCGCGCTGCGGAGCATCTCGATGGTCGCCTTGTTGAGCGACTCCACCGCGTTGCTCGCGTGCGCGGTGGACATGAACGGCTTGTCCTGCTCGAGGAACAGCATCGAACTCTGCATGCGGTTGATCGCATCGCCCAGCGCCTGGATCAGATCGGGCGGAACCGACATGGTCAGCATGCCGATCTTCATGATCTCGTCGGCGACCTTCTGCGTGGCCTGCAGGTAGCTCAGCTGCTGCTCGGCGACGTTCTCCATCGACGCCGGTTCTTCCTCGGCGCCCGTCGAGCCGTTCTTCAACGAGCCGGCCAGCGTCTCCTGCCGGAACGACAGGTCGAGCGTCTGCTTGGCGAACTTCTGCAGGTTCGCCGCCATCTGCATGTTCTGGTTGGACTGCATGGACTGCTGCGCCTGCTGCGCGCGCTTGAACAGACTCACCATCTTCTTGAGCGCGTCCTGCTGCTGCTGCGACGCCTGCTGCTGCTGTTGCTGCTGCAGGCTCTGCGCGGCCTTCTGCATGTCCTTCTGCGGGCCGTCCTTGGACTGCATCTCCTGCGACATCTGCGAGAGCTGGTCGGAGACCTTCTGGTCTTCCATCTCTTTGGCGAGATCCTCCGCGGACTTCTGCATCTCGGACGCCTGCTTGGCCAGTTCCTCCTGGCGCTCGGCGAGCTCGTCCATCTTCTGCTTGTCCTCGGCCGACGCGCTGTCGGTTTCCTGATTGAGATCGGCCTGCTTCTCCATCAGGTCCTGCGCCTTGCGGACCATCTCCTCCATCTTCTGCTCTTTCTGCAGCTGCTTGAGAAGACTCGCGGTGCGCTCGAGGCGTTGCAGCATTTCCTCGGTGTTGATCTCCATGTTTTCCAGCGCCTGGCGGATGTCCTCGGGATTCATCTTCTCCATCGCCTTGCGCAGCTCTTCCATGTACTTCTGCAGCTCGGAAGAGTTGATCTCGTTCATGAGATCGCGGATCTCCTCCATCTTCTTGCCGATCTCCTGCGAGGTCATTTCGTTGTCGGACAGATCCTGCAGCGTCTTGTCGAGCGACTCTTTCACGCTGCTGAGCTTGTCCTGCACCGACTTCTGCTGTTCGATGGCGCGGTCGAGTTCCTTCTTCTGCGACCATTCCATCTTCTCGGTCTTCAGGTACTCGCGCGAGATCTTTTCCAGCTGTTCGCTGAGCTGCTTGCTGTCCTCGATGGCGGTCTGCAGGTCTTCGGCGCGCTTGCCTTCGTCTTCGCGCGCGGTGTCGTACAGCTCGCCGATGGTCGGCATCGTGATGTGGAACACCTTGCTGCGCGCAATGCCGGGCCCGGTGACGACGTTGTTGTCCGCCACTTCGACGTAATACTCAATTGAATTGCCAGGAAAGAGCGTCATGCCGGTGAGGTCCCAGCGGTACGCCACCGCGATCTCCTTGCGGTTGCGCTGTTCGCCCAGCGGAACGGCGACGCGCTGGAAGTCGCTGTCGCCGGTCTTGCGGTGGTAGAGCGCGGCGCGCGCGACGCCGTAGTCGTCGGCCGACACGAAGCCGATGTCGACCTGCTGCGTGCGCGGCATTGCGGTGTCGTCGCCAGGTTCAATCACGTCGACGGTGGGCGGGTGGTCCTGGAACACTTCCACGGTGTACGCCAGCGGGTCGCGCGTCGAGAAGCCCAGCGAGTCCTCCAGCAGCACGCGGTACTGCCCGTCGGTCAGCGCGGTGAACTCAAACGACAGGTCACGCCCGGTGTGCTCCACCGGCTCGCGATCCTTCGCGTCAAACTGAACCCACGCGGTGCGCAGCGGGTTGTTGCTGCGCGCCTCCACCTTGACCCGCGTGCCCTCCAGCGCCTGGACGTTGCCAGCGTTGTCTGTGAGCGTCGTGGCGGGCTCGTTGGTGTAGGCCGGCGGCGTCAGCGTGACGCGCACATCGGTGAGAATGGGCTCGTGCACCACGGTGATGGTGTAGGTCTCGCTCTTGTAGTTCCCCGCCTGGAAGAAATACTGCGTGGTGTTGCGGATGTCCTTGAATGTGTAGTCGTAACGATCGAACGCGAGGCTCGCGGCCGGATCGCGCCGCACGAGCTGCGTGGGCTCGGTCTTCCAGAAATCCGCCGACAGGTTGTACGAAATCTCCACCGGCATGTCGGTCTTGCCCAGATCGAGTCCGCCCACGGTGACGTCGCTCCCGGCGAGCACGGTGACGTTGCCGGGCTCGCCGTGAATGTTGGGCGCGTGTGGAATTGCCGCGACGTCTCGCGGCGACACGACGCGGCGGCCGGCTTCGGTGACGAGGCGCGGGTTGAACAGCGTGATGCCGAGCAGAACAATCAATCCGCCCAGCGCGACCGGAACCAGCACGAGCTGGCGGCGGCCGAGAAACAGAAAACGCACCTTGAGGCCGGAGAGCTGCTCCACCGCCTGGCGGATGACTTCCCTGACCAGCTCGGGCGCGTAGCGCTGCGACGCGCGATCGTCGCGGCTGAATTCGAAACCGGCGCGCACCAGTTCCTTGAGATCCTGGCGGCGTTCGATTTCCGACGCGAGCTGGTCGATGCGCGGCATCCGCACCAGCGGCCACACGATGAAGAAGCCCACCAGAGCAATCAGAATGGCGGCGTAGCTGCGCGCCACCCACGTGGCCGCGGCCAGACTGGGCTCGCGCACCACCGCGGCCCACACCACGATGCCGAGCAGGAGCCACGCGCCCGCCGCGAGCACCGAGACGAGTCCCGCGCCCACGTGCAGCGCGGCGGTGCGCAACAGGATGGAGCGCAGGTATCCGCGCAGCGCGTCGTTGCCGGAAGGCTTCCTCGGCGCCTCACTCACAGCAGCACACTCTGGGTCAGGGCGTACATCAGCACGTTGACGGCCATTTTCATTGCAAGTTCCCGCTTCTCCGGCGGGTCTTTATGTACGTCGGGGTCCTCGAGACCGTCACCGATGTCGGACTCGTAGGAGTAGAACAGCACCAGGCGCCCGTTCAGTGTGACCCCGAATGCCTGCGGCGGTTTGCCGTTGTGTTCGTGAATCTTGGGCAGACCCGGAAGGTCGTAGAAACAATGGAAAATCGGATGATCGGCGGAAATCTCCTCAAACGGCCGGTCGGGGAACAGGTCGCGGACCATCGCGCGGAACGACGCGTCCATCCCGTAGTTGTCGTTGGCGTAGAGGAACCCGCCCTCCTCGAGGTACGCGCGCAGCGCGTCGCGCTCCTCGCGCGTGAGCTTCACCGTGCCGTGGCCGGTCATGTAGATGAACGGATACGCGCGCAGGTTCTCGTCGGTGGGCGAGACGACCTTCTCTTCCTTGTAGGTCTTGACGCCGGTGCGGCGCTCGAATTCGGCGAGCCAGTTGGGGAGCGACGAGGGGTCGGCGTACCAGTCGCCGCCGCCGCCGTACTTGAGGCGGCCAATGCGGACCGCGTACTCTTCGGCGGGGTCACCCTTGGTGGGTTGCGCGTGGACGCCGGTCGCGGTGCTCAACACACCCGCCACCAGCGTCACCAGCAATGTCACCAGACCGCTCCGCATGAGGTAACCCCTTGGCATCAATTATAGTTAACAGCGTGGCCGGGTGCAAACCCGGCCGTTGGGCGGGACTTGCACGTTGCGTGCCCCGAACCGCGTCTCTAGTATGGTGTTGAACACAATAGCGGGCATTTGAGTCCCGCCGGAGTCACGGAGAAATCGAGCGAAATCATGAGCAAGCATACCATCCTTATCGCCCTCGCCCTGATCATTTCGGGCTGCTCGGGCGCCTATGACCGCGAATTGCTGGGCGACCCGGAACCGGTGGCCCTGGCCGTCCCGGTCCAGGCGGACGAATCGGGGGTCGCGTCGTACGACAGCGTCAACGCCGAACCCATCATTACCGCTCCGGCAGACTACGGGATGTTCGACGAGTTGGATTCATACGGAAACTGGTATCAGACCGACGAATACGGCCCGGTCTGGCAACCGGCCGGCGTGAGTGGATGGGCGCCGTATGAAGACGGACATTGGATCTACACGGCATACGGCTGGATGTGGGTCTCGTACGAGAACTACGGCTGGGCCACCTACCACTACGGCTACTGGTGGCTCGACCCGATGATGGGCTGGATCTGGATCCCGGGCAATCAGTGGAGCGCCTGCCCGGTGGACTGGTTCTATACCGGCGACTATATCGGCTGGGCCCCGCTGCCGCCGCCGGGGTACACGTGGCAGGATCCCTGGTACGACTACGGCAACGACGACTGCGGCTGGATCGTGGTCGAGACGGGACGCTTCCGCGAAGTCGACGTCGGCCAGAACCGTGTGCCGCCCGCGCGCTTCAAGTCGGCCTACAAGACCGGAACCGCCACACGCACGGCGCCGGACACGCAGACCATCGAACGCGCCACGCGGATGTCGGTCAAGGAAACCGCAATTCGTTTTGACGACCAGCGCTTCGGCGACTACTCGAAGCGGAAGATCATTCTGCCAGATTCCGAAAGGCAGATTGTCGGCGGGATGCAACAGCAGACCTATCCGGGCACCGGTTCCCAGTTCCAGACCGCGCCGGTGGGCACGGGCTCGACCGTCACCCCACCGCCGCCAACCGGCAAGACGAAGGGCTCGACCCCGGCCGCGAAGCCCACGAAGGATCAGCCCCAGAAGGCGAAGTCGGGCGCGAGCCGCGACTCGCGCGGGTCGTCCTCGGGCACGTCGAAGGGCGACAGCAAGAATGACAGCGGCAAGGCCAAGGGCGGCGACGACGGCAAGGACGACGGGAAGGACGGCGGCACGTCGAAGGGCAGCAGCAACGGCAACAGCGGCTCCACCGCCAAAGGCAAAGCCAAGGGCAAGTAGCCGGCGCAGACTCGCATCGGAAGCCTCCCGTCCGCTGGTCTAATCGAGGCAAGAAAACACCGCTCAGAAAAGTAATCGGTCACTGACATGCGGCCAGACGTTTTACCCATAGTTGGCGTGGGTATTGGCCGCCCTCTCCATCGAACCCACTACCGGAGAAAGCAAATGCGTCGCCGGCAGGATTCCACGAGGTGAAGTCTGCCGTCACGAAGCCGCAAGGCCGCGTCCGCACGTTCAGCTCGGTGAAGCTGCCAGACGTAAGGTCAAGCAACCAGACGACACTACCTGGTCTGGTGAAATCATCCACCGATACGACTGCACAGGCTCCCGTGGCGTGCACGCCTGCGGAAACGAAGGCTCCTTCCAATACCGCGACAGTTCTTGGCGTTTTGTTGCCGGCCAGGTCGATCACCGATATTGTCGACGCAGCCGCGCCAGGCAGGCCTGTTTGCCCGAAGCACATCGTGCCCCCCGCGATATCGAATCCACGGGCATCGGGAACTGAAAGTTCGATGGCGTAAAGGAGACTATCGCTGGACGGCGCGCTCTTGGAAACGTAGTAGAACCCATTGACCGAAGTCGAGGGGTGGTGAGCGTACACGACAAGTCCACCACCCGGAGAGACAAATCGGGCGCTGAGCGGGAACCAGCTTGCATCGAGAATTGTGTCTCCGACGACCAGGCTATCTCCAACGGCTCGCGCCCACACTGTCTGAATGTCGTCTGGGGTGTTGGAATAGGTGATTGCAAAGTCACCCGTGGATGAGTCGTAATCGTAGTCTCTTATAACTCCCGAAAAAGCGAGCGTTCGGAAACCGCGATAGATATGAGTGACCGGGTCAATAGCGACATCAAAAATACCGGCTACACCTACCCCATCATCAACTCGTCCGGTTTGGACGAATATGCCATCCGCGGAATGCCAGACTGGGTGAAAGATGTTCCCGATCTCGTCACCTTTGTTCGCCTCCCATTGATCGGCGGCGACGACACCCCAATACATGACACGTCTCAGATTCGGGGAGACCGCGTTATCCCCACAGCCCCCCGTATCCGTCGTCGAATCGCACGCCCCCAAGAGGAGCGTCATGCTCACGACGGCGATAGGCGACACACGCAGAAGTGGCAGTAGGACGGAGCGACGGCAGTAGAGCAGGTGTGGCACGCATCTCTCCTAAGAGCGGCTGCATTCGTGAGGCTAGTGGGTCTTTGGTCCGATCGGCTAGAACAAAGTTCGGATGCTCAAGTGGATACCCTCCACGTTGCGGAGGACAGGTCGGGTTCGGGATAACCGTGGGGACGGGCGTCCGGGCAGCGGCTCATGAGTCTCGATTCGAGGAGCGATGAGCAGCGAGCGACCGGCCCCACGGTTATCCCGATCCCAGCGTGCTTGTGAAATTGGTGCGCACTCCCACCAATGGGAGTGAATATAAAGATCCGGACGGGTGCGTTGAAATTTGATTCCTATCGATAGATCGCTTTGACGGCGCCCCAGGTCGATTCTTCCACGCTTACCGTCCCACAACCCACCGGCAAGGGTCCGATCAGGCCACACTCGTTGTGCCCGGTCGGATGATTGCCGGGCGCGCACGGCGAGTCGCTTCTGAGATAGTAGTTTCCGGTGCCGCAAAACAGCGGGTCCGCGCTGAAGTT
>DASUGO010000003.1:0-10879 GCA_036273975.1 Candidatus Krumholzibacteriia bacterium | reverse complement strand
CAGTCTGCGCATTTTGGATGCCTCCATTAATGTGAACACTGCTCTTACTGAAAACCATCACAACCCGACTTCCACCCGGAAAACAAAACCAGCAACCACGGCTCTCCCCAGGCACACGGAGTTGCGGACGGCTGCTGGTTGTAAGTCGAATCTGTGGGGATCCTAACACTTCTGGACTGCGGTGACCAACGCCATCTCGTCGGATGGCGCACGAGTAGAATCGCGAGCGGCTTTTATTCCGTGGACGGAATCGATTGCAGGGTCGAATCCGGCGGCGCGCCCGGAGCGTGCTCCGTCGCGCCGCTTTCGGCCCGGCGACGCTGCGCCTCCTCGACCTCATGAGCGGTGTAACAGCGTCCCAGCTCTGTATATACGAACACCTCGACCGAGGGATCGTCGGGCACCGCAATATCCAGCGGCGGCACAAATAGCACATCGAGGTGCGGACTTTCGAGCATGAGCCGCACGGCGCTGCCCTGCCCCAGCGCCGAGTGGATATTCAGCCAGTTGGCGCGATATTGAGGATAGAGATACAGCATGAAGAGGCGGCCGGACTTTCCGTGCAAACGCGAACGGGGCAGCAGGTCGTCGCGGATGCGTTCGGCGAGCACCGCGCGCCGCAGCACGAAACTCCGGGGAAGGTCCAGTGCGTCGCCAACCGTCGCAACGCTGTTCTTTCTCACGGCCATCAGAGACCCGGCAAAGCACGCCAGGGCGGCCGCAACCAGCACGCCGCGCACCACCAGCGTGCGATTCACGCGCACGCGAGCGAGCGCGTCATCCAGCGCGACCGCGGCCAGAAACCAGATCCCGATGGCCGCAACGTACACGTGAAACGAATGCGTGTGGTCCCTGACGAACAGCACCGGCGCAATCAACACGAGGAACGTACCCAGCCCGAACGCCACCTCGGCCACGCGCCGGCGAACCAGCAGATAGCCCGCCACCCCAATCAGCAGCGCGTGCGACGGGGTGAAGCCGGCGGGCAGTCCGTAGGCCGGGTACATCAGCCACAGCGCGTACACCAGACCGGCGTAGGTGCGCAGGTTGTCGAGCACGTGCGGGCCGACACTCATTACGTAGGGGCCCGAATCGGGTACACCTCTCACGCCCAGTGTGAACAGCAGGTAGAGCAGCAGGATCGCGGGCTGTTCCCACAACCGCCGGCGCATCGCGTCGATCGACGCGCGCACCCCGTGGCGCATCGCGTACCAGCCGGCCAGCACCACCGGTGTCGCGAGTGTCTGTTCATAACTCGCGAGCGCGAGCAGCAACGCGATGGAAGACATCGCGCGGCTGCGCGTCCTGCGGCCTTCGAGCGCGTCGATCCCGAAGATCAGCGCGAGCAGCATGAAGCCGGTGCCGATGAGTTGCTGCACGCACGACACCCACGCCACGGCTTCCAGATACCCCACGTTGAGCGCGAACAGTGCGGCGACCAACCGGCTCACCGCGGACGATATGCCCATCCGCCGCAGCAACACGCCCACCAGGATCGCGTTTCCGGCGTGGAGCAGGATGGACACGACGTGGAACGGGAGCGCGTGCAACCCGAACAGCGGCCACGTCAGGACGAAATAGAGCCCCTTGGTGAGCGGGCGGAACTGCCCGGGGTGGGCGCCAAAGAACCCGCCCATCGCTTCCCCGAACCCGTGCGACGCGCGCTCCAGAAACACGAAATCGTCCTGTGCAAAATAGAAATGAACCAGTGGCCAGAAGCAGGCGAGCGTCAACAGAACGACGGCGGCGTCGAGAAAGCGTGGCGAAATCGGTCCGCGGTGAGCGGCCGGCGACGACGGAGACTTCTGTTCGGGCCTGGGCGTGCGCATGAACGGCGGCGATTATAGCACGCCACCACGCCCACCGATGAAAGCCGCCGTGACCGCGACGTCAGTCCTCTTTACCCGCGAGCAGGATCATGATGACCACCGCGCCCATCACGATGCACCCCAGCAGTCCGAGAATCACGCCGCTTCCTCACCGCACACTGCCGCCGCGATTGGACCGGACCCAGCGGCGAGCATCGGGTCCGGCCCAGGATCGCAGCGACGGCAGACGGCAACATCGTGGGGGCGTCCAGACCGTGGACCCGTCGGGGTTCCATGGCCGTGGCACACGATATCTCCGTCAACGCGCCCCGGAAGGAGCAGCGGGCGCCCGTCCGACCGACACCTCCAGCAGCCGTGCGTGTCGGTCCCGGTTCGGATGCGGGCGCCCTCAACCACGCGATCAGCGCGGCCTGAACACTGGCGACATTTTCCTCTTCTATCCCTCAAGCGCATTCGGTAGACTCCAGGGGCAGCCGTCGACCAGAAAAGAACACACGAGCACGCGCCCCGAGTCCCTCCCCACAGTCATTCGCGGTGCATGTGTAAACGTGTGACTGCGAGCTACTTGGCTTCGCGGGTTCGACGCGCACCTCCTGCAGATCCCACCGCCCGCGTCGCCCGCACAACCGCAGTTTGGCCGCAACGGACTGCGATGGGGAGAGGGCGCTTTTGCGGCATAAGGGCAAATCACGCATAACCGAAATTATTGGATCTACTTACCGGGCCAAGCGGCACCCACCGATTCCTCAGCATTCGCGGAATAACGAGGATACGATCCGGCCCGGCACATGGGTGGAACTCGA
The DNA here is from genome assembly GCA_036273975.1 of Candidatus Krumholzibacteriia bacterium. Lineage (GTDB taxonomy): Bacteria > Krumholzibacteriota > Krumholzibacteriia > WVZY01 > JAKEHA01 > JAKEHA01. The sequence continues at coordinate 8,247 of DASUGO010000003.1, read as the reverse complement.
TGTGGACGCGATGCGGCGCCTGCGAGCGGCCGTCGCGGAGTGCGGACGGCCTCCCCTGCAGATCGCCGCGGACGCGCGCATCACCGGTCCGTACCTGGATGAACTCCTCGCGGGCAAGCGCACCCGGGTGCCGCCCCACGTCCTCGACGACCTCGCGCGCGCGCTCGGCAATCAGCCCCAATGGATCATCAGCGGATCGCTGGCCGACAGCGCCACGATCGGCGCACGCATCCGGCGGCTCCGGATCGAGCGCCACCTCTCGCAGCAGTCGCTGGTCGACGCGATGGAGGAAATCGATCCCGGCACCGCGATCGGCAAGGGAAACCTGCAGCGGATCGAGCGCGGGATGATCCGGCGGCCGCACGACGCGACCCTGCACCTGATCAGCAAGGTGCTCGGCGTCACGCGGGAATACCTGCTCCAGGGGGCCATCGTCCCGCCAGGCACCACTGAACAACCGTCGCCAATTCCGGCTCCGCCGGCACCGCTGCGGCCGTCCCGCCGCGCCGTGCCGGTGGCCGCTGTCGTCGCGGCAGCCGTTGTGCTCGCCGTCACGGCGTATGTGTGGACCCAGTGGCGCGCGCACCGCGCCGACCGTGGCTACGAAGTGGTGGAAACCCACGACGACCGCACGCTGGAGTTGCACGCCCCCGACGGCACGCTGCTGTGGTCCCGTGATTTCAAATCGCGTATCTACGAACACCGCGACAATTTCTCCTGGGACGGCACCCGCGCGATCGTCGTCGGGCTGGACGACAGCGCACCCGACCAGGCCGGCGCGCTGCTCGTGTACCGCGCGTCGGATGGCAAGCCGCTGCTGGAAGACTGGCGCGACCCCGAAGACAGGAAGGAACTGATCCAGTTCGCCGGCGATCGCGGGCGCGACTACCAACTCCTGATGAAGCGTTATTTTGGGACCCAGCTTGCCGAACCACTGGGCGATATCGACGGCGACGGACATCCCGAACTGGTGATCGCGACACAAACGCGCAACCCGGGCTGCGCGGGCCGCCTGCGCGTCTACTCCGCGAAGGGCGCGATCCTGGGTTCGTACTACTTCGCCGGGGATATCGACTACCACGAGATCGACGATATCGACGGCGACGGCCGCGACGAGATCATCGTCACCGGGACAAGCGGCGATCCGCGCCACGCGGGCTTCACGCTCGCCGTCCTCGACGACCACCACCTCTCCGGCGTTGCGCCAGACGCCAGGGAGAATCCCAATTGCACGCTCACCGGCGAGGCGCTGGCCGCGGTACGCTTTCCCGCACTGGACGAGGTGTTCATGCGCGCGTGGGGCGGATCACAGTTGCACGGTTGGGAGATCGTGATCTTGCCACCGGGCACGCGTGAACGCATCATGGTCGCGTGCTCGCCGGACCCGGACCGCGGGTTGTTCGTCTATCTGGACGGCGCGCTGAACCCGGTGCGCGTCGAGATTCCCGACGCGACCCGCGCCGAAATTGCCAACTGGCCCGCGGCCACCCGCGAGCGCTTTGAGAACGGGTATCTGAACGAATGGCTCGCACGCGCCGAGCACTTCGGCGCGCCGCGGGTGGACGGATAGCTCTTACGCTCGTTCGCGCCCGGACAGCGTGGTTAATCGGGGAGAACTCGTGTCACTCGTCGTCGACATCTCGCGGCTCGATGTCCGCGAACGCATCCGCGCGCTGAGCGAGGCGCGGGGTCTCGACGCCGCCGCGCTCGCGGCGCGGGCGCGCGTCAATCCGCGTGTCACGCGCGAAATCCTCAGTGGTGCCCGCACCCGCGTGCGACCACGCACACTGGATGCAATTGCGCGCGCACTGGGAACCAACCGAACCTATCTGCTGACCGGTCAGACGGCCGGCAATCCACCGCCCACCCCGCCGGCCGAGACGGCGCCGGTCCGACCGTGGCGTTCGCGCGTCTGGATCGCGCTGACGATTGCGGCCATCCCGGTGGCGCTGGCCGCGTGGCTGGCGTCCTCCGCGCGGCGCCCCGCCGTGGCGGTCTACACGCTGGAGAGCCGCTGCGACGAACGTCACGTCGCGGTGCGCGACGCAACCACCGGCGCGGTCCTGTGGGATTCGACATTCGCCAACCCGACGTCGCTGGGCACGATCGCACCGTGGCCGGATGCGAGCATGATGCTGCACGGAACGCTGCCCAACGACTCACGCGGCGGGGATCTCGTCGGCCGCGATCTTCGGACCGGGCGGCCGCTGTGGCGTATCGCCCACCCGGGCGGCGACGCCGCGCGCTACTTTCCCGCGGAGGTCTTGCGCACGGGCCGTTTTGTGCCCGGGAGTTCCTGCGCGGATCTGGCCTGTGACAGCGCGTGCGTGCGCGACTTCGATGGCGACGGCGTCGCCGACGTCGCGATCCGCTGGGTGTTCTCTCCATGGTACCCGGGGTGCGCGGCGTGGTACACGGTGGACCCCGCGCGCCCGCGCGAACTGATCGAACGCGCCACCTACTACACGTGCGGCCGCATCAGCCGCATCATCGTGCACGACATCGACGGCGACGGGCGCGCGGGCGTGATCACGGGTGGCACGAACAACGCGCGCGCGTATCAGGGTGCGATGGTGGTATTTCTCGACGCCGACCACTGGACCGGCGGCTCGGTGGATTCGCTGGCGGGCTTCACGCACTGGCAGCCGGACAACGGTCTCGAGGACGGCGCGCTGGCGCGCCTGATCTTCCCACTCTACCCCGATGAGGATCTCGTGCGGGCATTCAACCTCCAGCGCCTCGACGTCTGCTCGCTGGACGTGGACGGCGACACGCTGTCGGTCGGCATCGGCTCCGGAGGCCTGGTCCCGGACGTCATCGTCCGTCTGGATACGCACCTCGACGTGATCGACGCGCGCGCGACCCGGCCGGGGCACGACCGTCTCCTCGCCGCGCCGGATTCGACGCGCGCGAAGTTCAACGACGGCTATCTGCTGGGATGGGCACGCGACTACGCGCGTTTTGGCGCCGCCAGTATTCGATAAGCTGTGGCCGGCGCCGGCTTCTCTATTATAATGGCGTATGATGACGTCCATGAAATCCCGCGGTGATGCTGCGGCGACACTCTTCCTGCTGATCGCATCGCTCATGCTCGCCGCGCCGATCCTGGCTGGCGGTGCCCGTCTCTATATGGACCACCCGGTCCACCTGGCCGAGGTCGACAGCATCGCGCGTTCGTTGTCGGGCTGGTGCGACGATGGGTTCTGCGGCTTTCCGGTGCTCACCATCCAGTCGCCGCTGTGGTACGGACTGCTCGGCCTGCTCGCGCGTCTCGGGCTCGCGCCGCTCGTCCCATACACGTTCCTCGTCTGGCTGGGATTCGTCGCGCCGGCCCTCGCGCTGTACCGGGTCGCGCGACGCTCGCTGGCGGCGCCCGGCGCGGGCGCGCTCGCCTTCCTGCTGCTGATACAACACCCCGCGCTGGTCGGCTTCGAGTCCGCGCTCGCCGGCATGTGGACCTGGCACCTCGGACTCGCCGGCGTGATTCTGTTGCTGGACGCACTGTCGCGCGAACTGCGTGGCCGGCGTGATGCCGCTCGCGTGGCGGCACTGACCGGGCTGATCGGACTCACGCACCTCATGGCGCTGGTGGCGGCCGCGCTGGTATTGCTCATGATCGGCGGCAGCCACGCCGCGCGCCGTCGCGGGCGCGCGCTGGCGCGTCACGCCGTCGCGGCGTTGCTCGGGCTCGTGGCATCGAGCGCGTTCTGGCTCATGCACCTGATGAGCGTGGAGGGCTGGTCGCGACTCCGCCAGGACGTCCATCCGGTCACGCTGTTCAAATTGTTGCTGTTGCCATTCAACATCGCGAGCGGGCATATCGAAGGCGGATTGTTCTATGCCGACGCGCTCCCGCTGGTCGCGCTGCTTGGCCTGGGGGTGGGCGGGATGATCCTCGCTCGCCGGCGGCCGCGGCCAGGCGACACCCTCGCGCGCAATGGCGCTGCACTCGCGGGCGCGGTGCTCGCACTTCTGCTGCTTGTGCGCGCGCTTCCCCACCCGCTGCTCGGCCCGCTGAGCTGGCGTTTCGTGCTGGTGGTTCGCGTCGGCCTGGCGCTGGCGGCGATTCCCGCGCTCGCCGCATTGCAGGTCCGCGTGCGGCAGCGATGGTGGATGGCGCTCGCCGCGGCCGGCCTGGTGTCGTGCGTGGTCTGGGGTGCGCCGCTCCGGCAACAGGTGCCGTCCGCGTCGTCTCTCGACGTCGCACAGGTGGAATCGGTGTGGCGCTGGCTCGGCGAGCACCGCGACGATTACACCGGGCGCGTGGTCGTGCAGGACACGTTCGGCAACCTGAGCAGCCCGCTAAGCGCCTCGCACGTCATGGCGCGGACGCGCGCCGAAACCGGGATCCCACAGGTGGGCGCGTGGTACGGCGGAGTTCCGTTTCCCACGTTTCAATGGACGCAGAGCGAGTTCGACGGCGTCATGGGTATCCCCGCGGACCTTCTGCGTGAAACGCGGTATAAGGAGGAACTCATCGCGCGCATGGATGCAGCGGGGGCAAGCCTGCTGGTGATTGCCGACCCCGGGCTCGCCACGGTGATGGGATCGGCAACGGGACTCGATCGCGTGCGCCGCGCCGGCAACCTGACGGTGTTCGCGCGCACCGGGCCGGTGGCGGCGTGGATATCACCGCAGAGCGGCGGCGACTCCGTGCGCGTGGACACATTTGCGAACGGCCGGATCGCGTTCGCGGTCCGCGCGGCCCGGGCCGGCGGAAACCTGCAGGTCGCCGCCGCGTGGCACCCGTTCTGGAGAGTGCAGGGTCTGCCGGGCGCAACCCTGACCGAGAGCCCGCGCGGTCTCTTGGTCATCCAGAACCTCCCGGCGGGCAACTACGACTGCCGACTCACGTGGCGGTCGCCGTTGTCGCCCGTCCTCTTGAGCGCACTTGGCTGGCTGACGATCATGGGGATGCTCTACCAACGACCGCGCCGCACCGCAGACTAGCGCTGAATCCCGCCCGCAGATCGCAGCACCGTCTGCAGGTGATCCGCCAGCCGCAACGACAGCGCCGCAATCGAATAGGCCGGGTTGGCATAGCCACTCGCGGGAAACAGCGAGGGCCCGGTGACATACACGTTCTCGCTGCCGTGGACGCGGCCATCGGAGTTGGTCACCGATGTGCGCGGATCATCCCCCATGCGGGTGGTCCCCATGAAATGGGAATGGATCCCGATCAGCGGCCACTCGGCCGTGTCGCGCAGGCGGGTATGGTCGAGCCGCGCGTGCCCGCCGGCGGCCGTCGCGCGTTCGAGCAGCGCGAAGAAGCGGATGACCGATTCACGGTCGGCCGACGAGAAGGACCAGTCCAGATTGGCAAGCGGCATGCCGTGCGCATCCTTCCGCCCCGACAGCGTGATCCGGTTGTCCGGGTTGGGATACTGATCCAGGAATGCGCGCAGCACAAACTTGCGCGCGCGCCGCTGCACGCCGCCCAGACGCCCCATCATTTCAAACGCAATCTTTCCCGCGCCGGTCAACGTCCCGCTGATCAGCGGTGAGCGGTCGATCAGCGGTGAGTTGAACGCGTCCGACCCGCGAAACCTCTCAAACAGCCGGTTGGCGCGGTATTCCGCGAAGGGCAGGAACTGGACGTAGTGATTGAGAAGACGATGTTCGCGCTGCGTCGCGGCATCAAACCCGACGCCGTAGCGCATGACGCCGTTCGCCATCGGCCGGTCGGAGAACAATGGGTGGCGGGTGGAGGCCGGCGCGTCCACCACGACCGTTGCCATGTTGGCCTTGGGATGCGTGGAGAGGTAGCGGCCGGTAACGCCGTACTCCCCGCCGATTCCGGCCGCGCGCACCGCGGTGGAATTGAGCAGGAGGCGCGGCGTCTGGATTCCGCCCGCCGCGACGACAAACGCATCCGCTTCCACGCGCGCACTGCCACCGCCGGCCAGCGCCACCAGCGCCGCTTCCACCGAGCGCGCGTTGCCGCGCTCGACGAGCTGCACCACGGGCGCGTTCAACACCACGCGCAGCCGTTCCGACCCGGCCGCGGCGGTGAGCAGGTACGCTCCGGCGTTGAACGGCCGCTGCGCCCACTCGAACGCCTTCAACTCGACGGGCATGCCCTGCATGAAGCCGGGGCGCGGTGGACCGAGTTCGCTTTCGTGCTGGCGGGAGTATCCGGCGATCCCGAGAATGCCATCCGCGCGCGCGTGGTACGGCTCGAGGTCGGCGCGCGACAGCGGCCACCCGCTCGCGGGAATCCAGTCGCGGGATTCAAAGTCGATGGGTTCGAGCGGCGCAACGCGTCCCGCCCACAGGTTGCTCGCACCACCGAGCTGGCGCGCAAATCCAAAGCGCAGTTCGGTGCTCCCCGTCACCGCCACCCGATCCAGCATCCTGTCGAGGGCGTGGTCGGGATCACGCGAACCGGCTTCGAGAAGCAGCACGTCGATGCCGGCGGCCACGAGTTCCACCGCCAGGAGCGCGCCGGCAAAGCCGGACCCGATCACGCAGACGCGCGCGCGCAACACGTCGCCGCCGCCGACACCGCACAATTCTTCCGGTCGCTCAATGACGGGCATGAGTGCAATCACGCAGGCGGGACACCGGTTGCGCGGAGTCTGGTTCTCGGCCCGGCACTCAACCCTGGCCGAGCTGCGACTCCAGCTTCGTGAGCGACTGCAGCCCGCGGTCGACCTGGTCCAGAATCCCATCCAGCACGGCCTTGAAGCGCGTGACCTCGTTGCGCATCGCACCGCTTTCGGCCGCGGTTTCTTCGTTCAACATCCTCTTGTACTGTTGCAGGCTGACCCCGGCCTCGCTGGCCATCGACCCCATCGCGTCGCTCATGCGCTGCATCATCAGGATTTCGCTCTTGTCCGCACCCTCGTGGAGTGCCGCCAGCTTCCCGAACGACATCGACAGCCCCTGTGCGGTCTTCGTAAGCGTGGTCGCGCGCGTTACCGACGCGTCCACCAGCACCGCCATCTCGGCGTGCTCGATGGTGTCGGTCTCACCAATGGTTCCCGGCTTCTGCAACGGAGCTTCCTTCTGCGGCGCGACCGGTTCCATTGGTTTCACTTCGCCCTTCTTCGGCGCCTCCTGGGCGCGCGCCGGTGCGAACGGTGCGCCGAGAAGGGTAAGAACGCCCAGCGCGGCAACAACCAGCGAGAATCGTGTTTTCATGACCATACCTCCTCGGGAGACGCAGACTATGCCGGTTGTACAAACCCTTGACCGGCGGGTTCCGAGCCGGACGCGCCGGGGGTGCGTCGGATGCGGGGGGAGACTAGTTGCGGACGCGGAAGCTCCACACGGGTCCCGGCCGCGAGCCGTTTTCGTCTTTCGCGACGATCTGCCAGTAGTACGTCGTCGACTTCTGCAGGCGCGGCAGCGCCCACGTCTTCGACGCCGTTGTACCCACAAGCTCGCCCACATCCGGCGTCTCGTCGGTGCCGAAGTACACGTCGTAGGTGGCCACAAGGCCGGCGCACTGGCTGTCACCGCAGCCCCACGCGAGGTTGGAGTTCTCGTTCACGCCGGTGCGGGCGTCGGTCGGGTTCGGCGTGCAGGGCGCGGTGGGGAGCGCGAGACACGGTTCCTCGGTGACGAAACTCCAGACGGGTCCCGCGGTGCTGCCGTTCTCGTCTTTCGCGACGATCTGCCAGTAGTAGGTGGTCGCGTACGCGAGCGTCCCCGGGTCCCACGCGGCGGCGGCCGCGTTGTCGTGGTCGAACGGCGGCGGTGACACGGTGCCAAAGTAGACGTCGTAGGTTGCGGAGAGCCCCGCGCACTGACTCACGCCCCCGCTCCACGAGAGATTCTGCTGGATCGAGATGTTCGTCGCGCCGTTGGCTGGCGCGGTCAACGTGATCGCCGACGGCGGCAGCACGCACGGCGCGGCTGCGGTGGTGAACTGCCACTCCGCACCCGGCGTGGTCCCATTGGCGTCCTTCGCCTCGATCCGCCAGTAGTAGGTGGTCGCGTACGCGAGCGTCCCCGGGTCCCACAACTTGGAGTCGCCGTTGGCGTGGTCGAACGGCGGCGGCGACGTGGTGCCAAAGTAAACGTCGTACACCGACGACAGTCCCGCGCACTGGCTGTTGCCGCCTCCCCAGCGCAGGAGTTCATCCAGCGCGACGCCGGTGGCGCCGTCGGCGGGGCCGACCAGCGTGATGGCGGACGGTCCGGCGGTGCAGGGCGCGGTCGCGGTGGTGAAGTTCCACAGCGGTCCGCTCCGCGTCCCGTTGGCGTCCTTCGCGACAACGCGCCAGTAGTATGTGGTCCCGT
>DASUGO010000002.1:0-2991 GCA_036273975.1 Candidatus Krumholzibacteriia bacterium | reverse complement strand
CGTCGAGCGCTTTGTGGGCGGAACCCGCCAGAACGACGACATCACCTGCCTGGCGCTGCACCTCGAGTAGCCGCGTTCCGGAAGAAGAGCGCGTAGCCGGCCAGCGCGAGCGCGACCCAGATCAGCCCGATCCACGCGGCCGCGCGGTTGGCTTCGATCTGAAACGCGCCGACGACGATCGCGGCTTCAAATAGAACGAACAGTGCGGGGACGACGGGGTAGAGCGGGACGCGCGCGGGGCGGTCGGCATCGGGGTGGCGGACGCGAAGCACGATCAGCGCGGCCCCGGTCAGCCCGAAGAACACCGCGTCCACCAGCACCACACCCGTCAGCAGGCGATCGATCCCGTTCTTGCCGGCCGCGAACACCAGTGTGGCCGCGAGCGCGGCGATCAGCGCGATGGCCGGCGCGGGAGTGGCGAAGCGGGGCGCGACGCGCGCGAAGGGCGCAAAGAAGCGTCCGTCGCGCGCCATGCCGAACAAGAGCCGCGGTCCGGAGAGAATCTGTTCGTTGAGCACGCCGAACGCGGACAGCGCCACCGCGCCGGCGACGAAGCGCCCGCCCGCGCGCGGCCACACCACCGACACCGCGTCCGACGCGAGCGCGTGGCTTCCGCTCACGCCGCCGTGCCCGAGCAGGCGGAGATAACCCCAGTTCACCGCGACGTACACCACCACCACGATCGACACCCCCAGCACGGTCGCGAGCGGCAGGTTCCGGCGCGGGTCCTTGACTTCGCCGCCGATCCACAGCACGTGCTGCCACCCGCCGTAGGCAAACAGCGCCGGCACCAGCCCCGCAAACAGGAGCGCAATCCACGAATGCTCGCGCGCGCCGGCGGCGACCGGTTCGGCGGCCGCGGCGTGGTGCGTGGCGAACGCGGCCAGCGCCGCAATCAACAGCAGCACGCTGACCTTCGCAAACACGGTCACGTTCTGGATCGCGGCACCCCAGCGCACCCCAACTCCATTGGCCGCCGCCAGCAGTGCGATCAGCGCGGCCGCGATGAGTCCCACGGTACCCGGGGCGGGCACACTGCCGGCCACGAACGCGGCCAGATTTTCCGCGCACACCAGCGCGATGATGGCGATGCCGCCCGCGAGGATCGCCGTCGAATTGCAGAAGACAAAGCAGAACGCGACCGCCGGCCCGTACGCATCGCGCAGGATCGCGTACTGCCCGCCGGTGCGGCCATACATCCCGCCCAGTTCGGCGAACGTGAGCGCACCCAGCAGCGCCACGACGCCGCCGGCGATCCACGTCCACAGCGCGAGCGGTCCGCTGCCGGCGATGCGCGCGACACTCGTGGGCGTGAAGAAGATACCGACCCCGACGATGGCGCCGATCACGATGCAGGTCGCGCTGACCGGGCCGAGGACGCGGCGCAATCCGTCGTCACGTTGCGGGTTTTGCGGGGGCATGGCCGGTATGATACGCGATTTGCTCGCGCGGGGGCCAGAATGTGCGTATGCTCACCGGGAACGGCCCACCGTTCTATCAGAAAGGCGAAACGATGACGGATTCTGTTGCGAAACACCATCGACCGATACTGCAGAAGATTGCCCGCCGGGTGATGATCGAGCGGGGGCTGGCGGCGGAGGTTCCGGCCGACGCGCTGGCCGAACTGGCGGCTATCAAGGGACCCGCCACGCAGGCGGACGAACCCGCGCGCGATCTGCGCGCGTTGCCGTGGTGCTCCATCGACAACGACGACTCGCTGGATCTCGACCAGCTCAGCGTCGCCGAAGCGCTGCCGGACGGTACCGTACGGATCCTCGTGGCCGTCGCCGACGTGGATGCGCTCGTGCGCAAGGACTCCGCCATCGACGACCACGCGCGGCAGAACACGACGTCGGTCTACACCGCGGCGGAAATATTCCCGATGCTGCCCGAGAAACTCTCCACCAATCTCACGTCGCTCAACCCCGACGCCGACCGCCTGGCCGTTGTCGTCGACATGGTGTTCGCACCGGACGGGGTGCTCAAGCGCGAAGCCATCTACGGCGCAACCGTGCGCAACCGCGCCAAGCTCGCCTACGACAGCGTGGCCGCGTGGCTGGAAGAAACCGGTCCGATGCCGGGGCCGATTGCGGCGGTGCCGGGACTGGAGGAGAATCTGCGCCTGCAGGATCGCACCGCGCAGCAGATGAAGGCGCGCCGGCACCAGCACGGCGCACTCAGCCTGCAGACCATCGAGGCGCGGCCGGTGTTCACGGGCGACGACATCACCGACCTCAAGGACACCGAGAAGAACCGTGCGAAAGATATCATCGAGGACTTCATGATTGCGGCCAACGGCGTGACCGCGCGCTATCTGGAGTCGCAGCAGATTCCATCGCTGCGGCGTGTCGTCACGGTGCCGAAGCGCTGGAGCAGGATCGTCGAGCTGGCGGCGCAGTATAAGGAGCGCCTGCCCGCGGAGCCCGATTCGAAGGCGCTGGAGGCATTTCTGGTGTCGCAACGCGAGAAGGATCCGCTGCGCTTTCCCGACCTCTCGTTGACCGTGGTCAAGCTGATGGGCGCGGGCGAGTATATCGTCGAGATTCCCGGCGAGGACGCGGACGGGCACTTCGGCCTCGCGGTCCGCGACTACACCCATTCGACGGCACCCAACCGCCGTTACCCCGACGTGATCACGCAGCGCCTCGTGAAGGCGTCGCTGGCGGGGAAGCCGCGGCCCTACGAAATCGACGAGCTCGAAACGCTGGCCCGGCACTGCACCGACGCGGAAGACGCCGCTCAGAAGGTGGAGCGCCAGGTGGGCAAGTCCGCGGCCGCGCTCCTGCTGCAGGGACGCGCCGGCGAGCAGTTCGACGGCATCGTCACCGGCACCGGCGACCGCGGCACGTGGGTCCGGCTGCTGCATCCGACCGTCGAGGGCCGTCTGGAACGCGGGTTCCGCGGTCTGGACGTGGGCGACCGCGTCCGCGTGCAACTGCTCCGCACCAACGTGGAGCGCGGCTACATCGACTTCGTGCGGGTCAAGGGTGG
>DASUGO010000001.1:0-13224 GCA_036273975.1 Candidatus Krumholzibacteriia bacterium | reverse complement strand
CAGAAGCTGCGCGACCGCAAGGGCATCGAGGACAAGGCGGAGATGCCGGCGTGGACGCGCCAGCCGCACCGGCGACTGGCCGTGGAGGCGCGCTACCGCCAGCGCTACACGCGCATGACCGTGGCCGAGAAGATCTTCATGCGCGAGTACACACGCCTGCAGGAGGCGCTGGGCGGCGGCATCCTCCACGAGCTGGTGTGTCAGTATGAACTGCAACGCATGGGGCATCCGTACTATAATTCGCGTGCGGCCGGCGGCGAGGGTCACCTGGAAGTGGCGAAGAACATCTATTATTCCAGCAAGGGCATCGCGCACATGGTCGTCTCGCTGAAGCCGTTCGGTTGCATGCCCAGCACGCAGTCCGACGGCGCGCAAGCCGCGGTGGTGGAGCAGTACAAGGACATGATCTACCTGCCCATCGAGACCTCGGGCGAGGGAGAGATCAACGCGCATTCGCGCACGCAGATGGCGCTGGGCAATGCGCGCATCAAGGCCAAGCAGGAGTTCGCCGAGTGTCTCGCGAAGACCGGGCGTACTCTGGAAGAGCTCAAGGCCTATGTCGACGCGCACCCGGAGATGAAGAAGGCGTTGTACGTGGTCCCGAAGCGCGACGACGTCGTCGGCAAGGCGGCCAACTTCGTGCTGCACGTCGCCGAGCGGATGGCCGCCGAAGACGGCCGGAAGGCGGCCTGATCTCGCGATGATTTCCCGCCCGCAGCGATTCCTGATCGGGATGGACGTCGGTTCAACCACCGTCAAGGCGGTGGTGGTTAGCGCGGAAACCGACGCTGTGCTGTGGCAGGACTACCATCGCCACGAAACCAGGCAGCCCGAGAAGGTCCTCGAGTTCCTCAAGCGCATCGAAGACGAAGTGGACGGCTTCGCCGCGGCGGTTGGCGAACGGCGCGTACGCGCGTTCATCACCGGTAGCGGCGGCATGAACATCGCCCCGCGCATCGGGGCCAAGTTCGTGCAGGAAGTCAACGCCGTGTGTCTCGCGGTGGAGAAGGTGCACCCCGCCGCCGGTTCGGTGATTGAACTCGGCGGACAGGACGCCAAGATCATCGTCTTCAAGGAAGACCCCGAAACCGGCCGCAAGAAGAAGATCCCGTCGATGAATGACAAGTGCGCGGGCGGGACCGGCGCGGTCATCGACAAGATCAACGCCAAGCTGCGCATCCCGCCCGAGGAACTCTGCGAACAGGGTTACGACGGCGTCAAGCTCCACCACGTCGCCGGCAAGTGCGGCGTGTTCGCCGAGACCGACATCAACGGGTTGCAGAAGCAGGGTATCCCCACCGAAGAACTGATGGCGAGTCTGTTCGAGGCCATCATCGGACAGAACCTCTCCGTGCTGACGCGTGGTCACACGCTGCGTCCGGAAGTGATTCTGCTCGGCGGTCCCAATACCTACATTCGCGGCATGCGCGAGGCGTGGCGCCACAATATTCCCATCACGTGGAAAGAGCGCGAGGTGGCCATCCCCGAGGGTGTCGACCCGAAGTCGCTCATCGTGGTGCCGGACAACGCGCAGTACTACGCGGCCATCGGCGCGGTCGAGTACGGCAAGGACGAAGACGACGACATCGGCGTCTACCAGGGCAGCGCGGTCCTCGACGACTATCTCCAGAACGGCCGCAAGCAGTCGCGCGCGCGCGCGAGCGCCGGGCTCAGCAAGGACGCGGCCGATCTCGAAGCATTCAAGGAACGCTACCAGCCCGCGCACTTTGAGCCGGCCACGTTCGCGGCGGGTGAGACGGTGCAGGCGTTCATCGGTCTCGACGGCGGTTCGACGTCGACCAAGGCCATCCTGCTGAGCACCGAACGCGAGGTGCTCGCCAAGTCCTACCAGTTGTCCAAGGGCAATCCCATCAAGGACACCATCGAGGTAGTCGGCGACCTGCGCCGCCACGTGGAGTCGTTTGGCGCGCGGCTGGAGGTCCTCGGCGTCGGCACGACCGGCTACGCCAAGGACGTGCTGCGCGATGTGCTGGGTGCGGACGCCGCCATCGTGGAAACCGTGGCGCACGCGGAGAGCGCGCTGCACTTCTATGACGACGTGGATGTGATCTGCGACGTCGGCGGACAGGACATCAAGATCATGGTCCTGAACGGTGGCAGCGTGAAGGACTTCAAGCTCAACACCCAGTGTTCGGCCGGGAACGGTTATTTTCTGCAGAGCACATCGGGAGAATTCGGGGTGCCGGTGGAGCAATTCGCCGACACCGCGTTTTCCGCCGAACAGATGCCGACCTTCGGTTACGGCTGTGCGGTGTTCATGCAGTCCGACATCGTCGACTTTCAGCGCCAGGGCTGGACGGCCGCCGAGATCATGGCGGGGCTGGCCGCGGTGCTGCCCAAGAACATCTGGCTCTATGTCGCGCAGATCCCGAATCTGGCCAAGCTGGGCCACCGCTTCGTGCTGCAGGGCGGCACGCAGCGCAACCTCGCGGCGGTCAAGTCGCAGGTGGACTTCATTGAGTCGCGCTTCCGCTGCAACGGCGACGAGCCGGACGTCATCGTGCACATGCACTGTGGCGAGAGCGGCGCCATCGGTGCCGCGCTGGAGTCGCAGCGGCTGTGGAAGAACGGGCGCAGGACCACGTTCATCGGACTCGATGCCGTCGAGACCATTTCCTACACCGCAACCACCTCCGAGGACACGCGCTGCCATTTCTGCAAGAACGAGTGCCTGCGCACCTTCATCGACGTCGAGGCCGCGGGCCAGGTGGCGCGGCAGCAGGGCGAGGTCGAAACCGCGGTGTCGGCGGCGGGTTCGCGCAAGTCGAAGGTCGCGCTGGCGGCGGGCGCGCGGCGTCTGATCGTCAACAATTCGTGCGAGAAGGGCCTTGTCGAGGACGTCGAGTCGATGCGCGAGATCAAGAAGGACCTCGACGCGCGGCTCAAGGCGGCGCCCAATTTCGTCGAGAAGGGCGCGCGCGAGGTGTTCAAGCCCATGCGTCCCGAATCGGTGGCAGATGCGCCGCCGCGGATCACGCTGACGGCCGCGCAGAAAGAGCGCGTGGCGCGCATGCAGCGGCGCGAGAACCTGCGCATCGGGATCCCGCGCCTCCTCAACCAGTATTCCACCAACCCGCTGTTCTCGGCGTACTTCGAGTCGCTGGGTGTGCGCCCGCAGAACCTGGTCTATTCGGACTACACCACCGAGGAGATGTACAAGGAAGGCGCCAAGCGCGGCGCCATCGACCCGTGCTTCCCGAGCAAGCTGGGCATTCCGCATGTGCACAACCTGATCTTCAAGCACCACGAGAAGAAACCGCTCGACGCGATCTTCTTCCCGATGATCGACGACCTGAAGAGCGAACTCATCAAGACGCAGGACTGCCGCGCGTGCCCCACCGTGACCGCGACGCCGGAAGCGGTGAAGGCCGCGTTCACCAAGGAAGGCGACCTGTTCGCGAAGAAGGGAATCCAGTACCTGTGTCCGGTGGTCAACGTCGCGCAGCCGCGGCTCTTCGCGCGCCAGATGTTCGCGGCGTTCCGCGACATTCTCGGCCTCTCCGAAAAAGAAAACGACCGCGCGGTGGAGACGGGCTTCCGGGCGCTGGACGCGTGGGTGGCGGAGACGCGCCGCGAGGCGCGCGAGGTGCTCGACCAGCTCGAGGCCGACCGCAAGCTCGGCATCGTCGTGCTGGGCCGCCCGTACCACAACGATCCCGGCATCAACCACGAGATTCTGGTCGAGTTCCAGAAGCTCGGCTACCCGGTGTTCACGCAGGACAGCCTGCCGCTCGACGACGACCTGCTCGATCGCCTGTTTGGCGACGAGGTGCGCGCGGGTGACATCGAGAGTCCGATGGACATCATGGATGTCTGGAAGAACGCGTACAGCGAGAACACCAGCCGCAAGGTGTGGGCCGCCAAGTTCGTCGCGCGGCACCCGAACCTGGTTGCGCTGGAACTCTCCAACTTCAAGTGCGGCCACGACGCCCCGATCTATTCCGTCGTCGAAGAGATCATCGAGTGCTCCGGCACGCCGTATTTCTCTTTCAAGGATCTGGACGAAAACCGGCCCGCCGGCTCCATCAAGATCCGCGTCGAGACCATCAGCTACTTCCTCAAGCGCTACCGCGAAGACAAGCTGCGCGAGGCCTGGCTCGAGGAGCAGGCGTCGCACAAGTCGCACGCCGCGGAAGCGCCGGTTCCGGCGGAAACCGAGAACGGCGAACCCGCCCGCTGGGCCGAAGCGGCCTGAACATTTGCCTCTTCGTGCGTTGGTTACAGAATTCGTGGTTGAACGCGGTCTTGCTTCCAGGATATAATTAACACTATCCGAGGAGGTCAGGGAAATGAACTCACTGACGATCGGCCGCGTCGTGACAGTGTGTGCCTCATGTCTCGGTGTTTTGGCGTTTGCCGCTGAGAGCGGCCCGAAAGCCCCCCCATGGCCGGCCGAAGTAAGAGCCCGCGCCTTCGTCTCGCGCCCAGACCTCATCGAGGTCTCCATTCAACTTCCTAAACCCCAGGTGACCACCCCAATGACTCGCAGCGGCTCCGGCGGCCGAATTGAGCTTTCGGGCTCCACGGACGTCACAGCGGCCGGTGAGGCGGAGCTCCCAATCATCCGGCAGTTTGTTGCGATCCCGGATTGCGACCGGGTTGACCTGCGGGTCGAGGTCGAATTCGTCGAAATAACCGCTGGCGTTTCGGTTCGTCCACCGAAAGGGGCTCCACGTGGATCGCAGGCCGCGGCGTCGGACCGGGGTGGCGCCCCTCAGGGTTGGGCGCGTGTGGTCGGAATTCAGCACGCCCGTGGACAGGCGCTGGCTCTCATTGAGGTGTATCCAGTCCGCTACGACAGGGGCAAGCGAGAGATTTCGTATCCGCGGGAGATACGACTGCAACTCAAGCCGGTGAACGCCCGCGGGCCGGTCGCGGTGAACACGGGGCCACTTCAGTCCGCCCTCAGTGCGGTCGTGCCCAATCTGCAGGACTTCGACGGTGGCTCTCCCGTCGCCGGGCCGGGCCAGCGGACCATGCACACGACGGGACAGGTCTGCTGGTGCGACACGGGAGACGACGACTGGGAGGACGCGGCGGACTACGTCAACACCAACTGCGCTGCGGACTATCTGATTATCGTTGCCGATGAGCTTCTCACGGATGCCGCGGATTCGTCTCTTGTCGAGCAACTGGCCGCGAAGCGCGCCGAATTCAACGGCTTCAACGTTGCGATCGTACGCATGGGGCAGATCGATTCGACGCCCGACAACACAAACACTCCGCCGCTGATGCGCAATCTGGTGGAAGCGATCTACGATGCCGGAACCGCAGGACACATGGGCGACGATCATCTCGGTTTCCTGCTTCTGCTTGGCGACGCTGTGAATCCAGGCGGCGACGTCATTCTCCCGACCTACTATTGGAACCTGGGAGATTACAACGGAACGGACTTGAATGGGTCCGATGCTTTCTTTGTCTTGCTTGACGGAGCCTCAGACCTTGTGCCGGACCTGCTCGCAGGGCGGTTGACCGTTGACGCGGATGAGAACGATTGGGAGCTTGAGAATGTAGTGACGAAGGTGACGTCGTATGAACCGATCAGCACTTCGGCCAACTGGACAAGTAACATACTGTTGATGTCCGGTGGCGACGATATCGACTTCACATTTGAGGGTGAGGGCTTGTCTGGATTTGAAAATTACTTCGATGCACTTGAGGGGCTAGCGCCCGCTGGCGCCGCGGATTTCACTCAAATGCACAGGCTGGCAGCGGTCAGCGACAGTCTGTTCAGCAAGGATGTGTGCGATGAGATAGCCCGTGGCTATGCCGTGATCGGGCTCTTTGACCACGCAAATCCCGTCAATTTCAAGAATGCCTTCTTTCCCGTTCACTATGACACACTCCAAAATACCGACTCGCCTTCGCTCGTTCTGTCCTTCGGTTCTCACTCCGGTTTCTTTGATCGATTGTCAGGCGTATGGTGCTGCCCTGATCCTTCGTTCGGAGGGATACCTTGTAAATCTCCAGTCACGCCCATCGACCAGTGCGATGCACTGGTCGAACGTCTCCTCGTCCAGCCCGCAGGCGCAATCGGGGTTGTGGCCTACGGGCGGACGCACCAAGCCGTTACCGTCCAGCAGTCATTCGCGAGTGCCTTTCGTTCGCTTCTGCAGCACAGGCAAGGTCAGCTTGGGAGCCTCGTGCTCGCAACAAAGCTGTTGAGCGCGGACCATGTTACAACATGGGCGCTCAATCTCCTCGGCGATCCCGCGCTGAGTATTCATTTCCAGTTCGACGCTGTCGCCCAGGACTCTATCGATCTGGCGGTTAGCGGAGTGGATATAGCGTTTTCCGGTCGCCACGACTATGCGGCAAGCTCGTCGTCGCAGTCCGCGACGGTGGTGATCGCCAACAAATGGAAGGACACGGCATTCTCGGTGCCTGTCGAGATATGGCGGGGCATTCCGGACGGCGGCGCCTCCACGTTGCTGAACAGCTTCACGATCACGTCATTGGCGGGTTACAGCGACACCACGTGGACGGGATCAATCGGGTCGTTTTCCGCGGGAGATCACGATATCTATGTGACCGTGGACCCCGACGACACGCTGGACGATCCGGTCCCCTCGAACAACGTCTCCTTGCGCGCTCTTCATATCAGGGACTACGCGACCGGCTTCCCGATCGAGGGTCCCAACAGTCGCGTTGAGCTGCTCGATGCCGTGCTCAGCACGCCACGCGAGCTGGAGATTGCGGCAGGCAGTTACCTGTTCAGCGCCGGCGGTTCCAATCTGGGTGCAGGCGGTACAAGTCCCGGGGGAAACATACTCCGCTCGAACAAACGGCACTTCATGAAGGCCGACAACCTGATTGGCGGAAACCAACTCATGGTCGCCACGGAATTCGGTGGCACATGGCAGAGCTACTGGTATGCGGAAGGTGCCGTTTCGGAAACGATTGCGCTCGACCACGGGCTGCCGGACAGCATGCTGGTTGCGGTCAACACGAGCAAGGGCTCCGAACGCAAGATCAGGCTGTACACGGTTGCCGGCGCACCGAAGTGGTCCCATACGATCGGTACGCTCGCTGGCGGAACGCTTGCTCAGATGGCCTTCGCGATGGCGGCGGGTGACGTTACCGGGGATGGAATGAGTGACATCGTCTGGGCGCTCGTTCCTACGTTTGCAACCGGGGCGGATTCCCTCGGGGCGATTGACGGGAAGACGGGGAATCGAGTCTGGACGGTTGTGACGAGCGAGGAGTTGTTTAACCGGGTTTCCGTCCGGCTCGTGGACATCGATAACGATGGATCCCTCGAGATCATCTCGAACACTCGGGTCGCCGGCTCGCCGACGGAGGATCGCATTCAGTGTTACGAGGCGACGGGCTCGTTGTTATGGCAGGTGACGGCGGGCGATGCCAGCTCGGATCCGACACCGCCTTTGTTCGCGCCCGTTGACGTCGATCACGATGGTGTGAAAGAGGTTGTGTTCGTTCACAACCAGCGGTTGGGGATCATCACTCTTTCAGGAGGCTCCGCCAGTGTCAGCTCCTATGCTGATCTATCGGGATACCGAGTGTTTCACTCGACGCCGCTGGCGGCGGATATCAATGGCGATGACGCGATGGAGTTCGTTGCCTTTTCCCTTCTGCAGGATCACTACCTCAACGAATACAGCCTCGAACTCCGCATCTACAATGATGATCTGACCGCATTCGGGTCGGTCTTCACATTTCCCTGGATCAACTCCCTCGGTGCGGAAGCAGTGCCGCCCGTCAGTGCGGCTGTCGGCGATATCGATGGAGACGGCGTCTTCGAGGTGGTATTCACCACGCCCGATGGGACGCTACACGCCGTGCGAGTTGGATCATCGGCGGGAAGGGTCGATTGGACGTCGGCGGACGGTGACGCTCTGCACACCAGCCTGTTTGAGCAGGCTCTGACCGGGGAGTATTCGGAGCATGTCGCCGTCCATGGACGCGCGCGCGTGCTTGCCGATGCGACGTTCGGCGATGGACTCACGATCACCGCCCCGGCGGAGGTACGGGCGGGCGCACTCGATTCGCTCGTTGTCGAGGGGCCCTTCGCGGTACTTGGCAATGAAGACGATTCCGTGCGCGTGAGAATCGATGAGTTTGCCTCCCCCGGCTCCCGATGGGGTGGTTTCCTCTACCACAATGCGAGCACTCGCGGCAACGTGCGCTACGCGGTACTGACCGATGCGCTAGCCGGCTTTGATCATGCATCCCCATTGAAGATTAGTGGATCGCGGATATCCGGCTTGTCCGCGACGGCCATTGTTTCGGCCGACTCGTTGTGGCTGGTTGACAGCCAGGTGAGCGGCGCGGGCGGAAACGGCGTGGAGCTTGGCCTTGGCGTAGTGGCAACGATCGAGCGGTCCATAATTGAAGATACCGACGGTAGCGGGGTCGTGTGCGACAGCTGTTCGGCGCAGTCCAAGATAGGGGACTCTACAATCCGGGGGTCCGGCGTGCACGGTGCATATTTGCAGCGCGTCCACGGGTTCCTGGTCGACTCGTCGGTCTTTGAAGACAATGCGTCGGCCGGGATCCGGTTCGAGTCCGCCGACGGACTGGTGACCCGGAGCCGGATGGAAGGGAATGCCGGCGGTGTGGTCTGTCTCGACTATTCAAGCCCGGTCATCAAGGAGAGCAAGATCGATCAGAATGGCGGCGGCGTTACCGCGGCGGAGAGCAGTTCTCCCGTGGTTGGTTATGGCAGCATTGGCGGAAGCAACTGCGTCACGAACAGCGCCGCGTACCATGTCTCCAACCTCTCGGCCGGGACGATCCACGCCCGGCATGACTACTGGGGTTCGATATGCTGCAAGGCCAGTAAGTTCTTCGGAAATGTAAGCTGCGACAGTTGCGAAACGTCGTCGATCTGTGACGGTGCGGCCGCGCCGGTCGTGCTGTCCCTGGCAGAGCCTGCTGCCAGCCCAACGCTTCCTGAAGCTCTCGACCTCGTGAGTGCGGCGCCCAACCCGTTCAATCCCACGGTGAGAATTCGGTTTGCGGTGCCCGCGGGCGGCGCGCGGGTTCAGCTGGTTATCTATAACGTTCGCGGACAGCGAGTCGCGGTTCTGGAAGATGGCGCCGTACCGCCCGGCTACCATGAGCGCGTGTGGAACGGCATCGATACTCGCGGTGGGCCTGTAGCATCGGGCATCTATTTTGCGCAAATGAGGTCAGCGGGATTCCAGAAGGCATTGAAGATCGTTTTGCTGAAGTAAACACCGGAGGAATGACACCCATGAAGACCATCATCGTTGCGACCGTACTCGTTTTTGCGGCAACCGCCGCTCAATCGCGAACCTGGCGGGTGAATACGGCTGGCACGGGGGACGCGCCGACGCTACATGCTGCGATGGATAGTGCCGCCGCGGGTGACGTTGTGCTTGTTGAAGCGGGTGAGTATCCCATGGAATCGGGGCTGTCTGTGCCGTCGGGGGTGCGGCTCGTGGGTGAATCGGGGCCGGCACACACGCTCGTTTACGTTGTCTTCAGCTACGATCTTCCCCCTACGACAGTCTCCCTCCGCTCCGGGGCGGATATGTCGGGTATCCATGTGCGGGGCAGCACTACTGTTGTGGTGTATTCCGTAAACGCGGATGTCGATCATTGTATCATCGAGTCCGAGAACGACTTTAAGGTTGTTGAGGGCTCCAACTCGAACTTCATCAACTGCCTTCTGTTGGGAGGCGTGTGCAACATCGTGGCGACCTACGGTCAGTGCATCATTTATTCGACTCTTGGCTTTGGAGCGATCGGCTCCACGGTTTTTTCCTGCGACGTCTTGGGTTCCGTCGATCCGTCGATTGACGCGTCGGCAACGAACTTCAATTTCTCCCTCGATCCCCAATTCTGCGGAATACCCGGAAGCGGGAACTACTTCCTGCAATCCACCTCGCCATGCCTGGGTGCCAACAATCCCTTCGAACCTCTTCCGTTCGACATCGGGCCACTGGGCGCCGGGTGCGGGACCGTGCGCGTGGAGGAGCGGACCTGGGGAGGCGTCAAGGCCCTTTACCGGAATCCGTAACAGGAGGTGTTCACGATGGTGGTCCATTCCGTTCTGGCGGCCGCAGGTTTGTCGTTGGTTGTGTCGCTTGCTCAGGCCACCGCCGTCGGCCGCACCGAGATCGCGTTGCGGGAATCCGACGTGGTCCTTTCTGAATCCGATCCTCTGGAGATTGTCATTCGGCTCGCCGACGCACCGGCATTTGGTGCCCGCGTCGACGCAGCCTGGATCGAGCTTGCCCTGAGTGTCGGCGGCGAGGTCGAGGGATTTGCGCCGTTCATGGTAGTGGTGGACGTGGTGCTGCCGAGCGGCCCGGGCGGGGAGTATGAGCCGGCGTCGCCCGTTGCGGCGCGAGAGGTGGTCCTCCAGCCTGGATCGGGACAAGCCGTCCGGCTGGACGCCACGCGAATCGTGCGACACTGGCGTGAGGCTGGCGGTGTATTGTACGCCCGCATTCGGGTGGTAGAGCCAGCCGGGTCGAACCGGCCTGCGGAAAGTATCCAGCTTTCGTCGACGAGCGGCATCCTAGGGAGGGCGGTTCTGATCACGCGGTAACGATCAATTGCCCCGCCAGCATCGCGCGGCGGCCACGTCCGTGGCACGGGCTGTCGCCCGGTACAACCGCCGCACCGCGTCACCGCGTGCATCGAGATCAACACCCTTCGATTTCGTTAAATATGAAATCGATAAGGACTCCGGCTGCGTGAGACCCATGGCGACGCCGTGATCCAGGCGGCCCTGGACGACTACCGGGAAGCCTTTCCGGACCCCTGAGTTCACCTGACCCCTTGACAAATCTGGCGTTTCGGGGTATTCAAGCAATTAAGACCCTATTTTCCTATTTGACCGGTCCGGATGCCTGCCGGGCCGGTGCCCTCCGCTCGGAGGTGACGCGTGAGAATCGGCAGCTGGGTCGCCCACCGCGTGGGCGAACGAATGACCTGGGAGACGCGCGACGAGGTGCTTTCCGCCGGGGAGGTGCTGGTCGAGGTGGCGGGGTGCGGGGTCTGTCACACCGATCTTGGCTACTTCTATGATGGCGTGCCGACCCGCCATCCGTTCCCGTTGACGCTCGGACACGAAGTCAGCGGTACCGTGGTCGAAGCCGGTCCCGGCGCCACCGAGTGGGTGGACCGGCGCGTCGTGATTCCGGCTGTGAATCCGTGTGGCCAGTGCGACGCGTGTCGCGACGGCCACGCGTCGGTCTGTCCCAGGCAGGTCTTCCTCGGTTGCGACGTGCACGGCGGTTTTGCCACCCATGTCCGCGTCCCGGCGCACGGTCTGTGTCGCGTTCCCGATCTCGACGATCGCCGTGTCAATCCCACCGGTCTCGATCTCGCCGCGCTCTCCGTGGTGGCGGATGCCGTCTCCACGCCCTACCAGGCCATCCATCGCAGCGGACTCGCCGCCGGGGACCTCGCGGTGTTCGTGGGCGTGGGTGGTGTGGGCGGCTTTGGTGTGCAGGTGGCGGCCGCGATGGGTGCGGCGGTGGTCGCGATCGATGTCGACGCGGCCCGCCTGGACACGATGACGCAACACGGCGCGGACCTCGCGCTGCGCGCCGACGAGCTGGACTTCAAGGCGCTGCGCGGCGCCGTTCGCGACTTCGCCAGCGAGCGCAAGATTCCCAGCTGGCGCCACAAGATCTTCGAGACGTCCGGGACCACGGCGGGGCAGTCAACGGCGTTCGGACTGCTCGGCCACGGCGGTTACCTGGGTGTGGTTGGATTCACGCCCGGCAAACTCGAGCTGCGCTTGTCCAACCTGATGGCATTCGATGCCATCGCGCAGGGCAACTGGGCCTGCCTGCCGGAGCACTATCCGGCCGTCGTCGACCTCATCCTGTCCGGGCGCGTGGTGCTCGAGCCGTTTGTCGAGCGGCGCGCGCTGTCGGCCATCAACGAAGTATTCGACGACGTTCATCACCGGCGCACACAGCGCCGCGTCATCCTCATTCCCGAGGAGTAATCATGGAACTGAAGAATCACGACCTCGTTCCCGGCCGCGACATTCCCGGAATTCTGTATGACGAAGTCCCCGTGCGCACGCCCGACGGTAATGCCGTGGACGGCCTGCACGCCATCCGCATCACGCTCGACAATCCCACGCAGTTGAATTCCTACACGACCGATATGGTGAAGGGCGTGATCCTGAGCATGCGTCGCGCCGCCAACGACCGCGCGTGCGTGGCGGTGGTCTTCACCGGCTCCGGCGACCGCGCATTCTGCACCGGGGGCAACACCGCCGAGTACGCCGAGTACTACGCGGGTCGTCCGGAGGAATACCGGCAGTACATGCGGCTGTTCAACGACATGGTCAGCGCAATCCTCATGTGTGACAAACCCGTGATCTGCCGCGTCAACGGCATGCGCATCGGCGGCGGCCAGGAGATTGGCATGGCGTGCGATTTTTCGCTCGCGCAGGACATGGCGCTGTTCGGTCAGGCGGGACCGCGCCACGGCTCGGCGCCCGACGGCGGCAGCACGGATTTTCTGCCGCTGTTTGTCGGCGTGGAAGCCGCCATGGAGAGTTGCACCGTGTGCCAGCCGTGGAGCGCGCACAAGGCGATGCGGCTGGGATTGCTGACGCGCCTCGTGCCCGGGCTGATGGTGGATGGCCGGCATGTGCCCAACCCACTGGTCGTGACGGATCGTTATGTCGACGAGATGGGCCGTCTCGTCTACGGCGAGAGGAAGCAGGGTGACGAACTTGCGCGGGGCAAGGAGACATTCGCGCGCGGCACGATGGATCTGTCCGCACTCGACGCGGAGGTGGACGCGTTCGTGTATTCGCTCGCGATGACGATGCCCGGGTGTCTCAGCAAGACCATCGAGAGCGTTCGCAAACACAAACTGCTGCACTGGGACAAGAACCGCGAAACCAACCGCGCGTGGCTGGGACTCAACATGATGACGGAGGGGCGCGCCGGATTCCGCGCGTTCCACTACGGCCCCAAGGGCCAGCGCGAGGTGGATTTCTTGCTGCTGCGGCGGCGCATTGCCGAGGGGCGCACGTGGGACGACGCCCTCATGGACGAGATTCAGCCCAGGCCCGGCGAAGTGAGCGGCCGCAAGGCCTGACCCGGAGGAGAAACGATGGTGGAACCCGCTGCGGTGGTGCGACGCGAGTCGCTGGATGACGGCGCGATCTGGCGTCTGGTGCTCAATACGCCGAAGGCCAACATTCTCGACCGCGAGAAATGCGAACGGCTCACGCGC